>NZ_JAKKUT010000002.1:1583329-1937772 GCF_029582805.1 Candidatus Synechococcus calcipolaris G9
TCGCCCACAACAAAACCCTAGCGGCCCAACTATGTAACGAACTGCGGGAATTTTTCCCCCACAATGCGGTGGAATATTTTATTTCCTACTATGACTATTACCAGCCGGAGGCCTATATCCCGGTAACGGATACCTATATCGAAAAAACCGCCGCCATTAATGATGAAATTGATATGCTACGCCACTCGGCAACCCGATCCCTCTTTGAGCGGCGGGATGTGATTGTCGTTGCCTCCATTAGTTGTATTTACGGCTTAGGGATTCCGGCCGAGTACCTCAAGGCATCGATTCCGCTCCAGGTGGGAGAAGAAGTGGATCAACGCCAGCTTTTACGAAGTTTGGCGAGTATTCAGTACAGCCGCAATGATGTGGAAATTGGCCGGGGACGGTTCCGGGTGAAGGGAGATGTCCTCGAGATTGGCCCGGCCTACGAAGATCGCATTATTCGCCTGGAATTTTTTGGGGATGAAATTGATGCCATTCGCTATGTGGATCCGATTACTGGGGCAACCTTGCAAAGCCTAGAGGGCCTGAATATCTACCCGGCCCGCCACTTTGTTACCCCCGAAGATCGGCTAGAGATTGCCTGTGATCAGATTGCCGCTGAATTAGAAGTCCAGGTTTTAGCCCTAGAGCAGGCAGGCAAACTCCTCGAAGCCCAACGCATTAGCCAACGCACCCGCTATGACCTAGAAATGTTGCGGGAAGTAGGGTTTTGTAATGGGGTTGAAAACTATTCCCGTCATTTGGCGGGCCGGGAAGCCGGAGAACCCCCGGAATGTTTAGTGGATTATTTTCCCAATGACTGGCTGCTAGTGGTGGATGAGTCCCACGTCACTGTTCCCCAAATTCGGGCCATGTATAACGGCGATCAGGCCCGTAAGCGGGTCTTAATTGACCATGGCTTTCGTTTACCCAGTGCGGCGGATAATCGTCCCCTCAAAGCCGAGGAATTTTGGCAAAAGGTGACTCAAGCCATTTTTGTCTCGGCGACTCCCGGCAATTGGGAGCTAGAGATTTCGGGGGAGCAGGTGATTGAGCAGATTATTCGGCCCACGGGGGTGCTGGATCCAGAGGTGTTTGTCCGTCCCACAACCGGCCAGGTGGATGATCTATTGACGGAGATCCGCCTTCGTTGCGATCGCCAAGAACGGGTTTTAATTACCACCTTAACCAAACGCATGGCGGAGGATCTGACGGAATATTTCCAGGAACGGGATGTGCGGGTGCGCTATTTGCACTCAGACATTAATGCGATTCAGCGGATTGAAATCCTAGAGGATCTGCGCCAGGGATTATTTGATGTCTTAATTGGTGTCAACCTGCTGCGGGAAGGGTTAGACCTCCCGGAAGTCTCGCTTGTTGCCATTTTAGATGCGGACAAAGAGGGATTTCTGCGGGCAGAGCGATCGCTGATTCAAACCATGGGCCGGGCCGCCCGTCATATCCGGGGTCAAGCCATTCTCTATGCCGACAACTTAACCGATAGCATGGCTAAAGCCATTGATGAAACCGATCGCCGCCGCCAAATCCAACTAGCCCATAATCAAAAGCATGGCATTACTCCTCAACCCATTGTCAAAAAATCCGGAAATGCGATCCTGAAATTTTTGGATGTGTCCCGCCGTGTGAATGCCCAGGAGCTACAGGAACTCGATACCGTCGCCGCCGATATTTCCCTAGCAGAGATTCCGCCATTGATTGAGCAACTAGAGCAGCAGATGAAGGAAGCCGCTAAAAACCTGGAATTTGAAACCGCTGCCCAATACCGCGATCGCATTAAACACCTGCGCGATCGCCTCATTGGCCGTCAATCAGAAGGATAGGTTGCCATAGCCTTTGATTGGGGGAGTAGCTGAAGGTTATCAGGAGCATCCCGTCTATGCCTTGATCATGTGCTAGGTTTGAGTCATGAAGTTTGAGTGGGATGAGCGTAAAAACCAAAGGAACCTCATAAAGCATGGATTCGACTTTGCTGATGCTTTTCATATCTTTAAATCACCGATGCTTATCGAGTTTGATGATCGGCAAGATTATGGCGAGGATCGATGGATTGGCATCGGTTTATTGAGTGGGCGGGTTGTAGTTGTTGTCTACACCGAGTCTGGTGAAGAAAAAGTTCGCATCATCTCCATACGAAAGGCACTGACCTATGAACGCAGACGCTATGAACAATACATCCAAAACCGATTGGGCTAGAATTGATGCGATGAGCGATGAAGACATTGACACCTCTGATATTCCACCCCTTTCGGAGGAATTTTTTGCCAATGCACAATTGCGAATGCCTCAGTCACCAATAACAGTATCGGTTTTAGTTGATCTTGATACACTGACTTGGTTTCAGGCACAAGGAGAGAGTGCTGAACAACAGATGTCTATAGCGTTGAGAATTTATGCTGAGGTACATAAGGCTCATCAAGTATCGGCAAGCAAAAGTGAATAACTTCCAGCAAGCTAACAACGTGACATACTCCCGACGCTCATGCTGACCCTGACTGGGGGCGAGAGCCAACACACTCCCCTTATCCCCAATGTCCTAAAGAAACAGGCGACAGCTATATGAACTACAGAAACTACATCACGATCGAACCCAATAAACGCGGCGGTAAACCTTGTGTACGTGGTTTGCGAATTACAGTTTATGAAGTGCTTGAGTACCTAGCTTCCGAGATGACCGAAGCAGAAATTCTCGATGATTTTCCCGATCTGACACGAGAAGACTTAAAAGCCTGTATTGCCTATGCTGCTGACCGTGAGCGTCGGTTTATGACTGTTCCACTATCCCCATGAAATTACTGTTTGATGAAAACTTATCGCCTAAATTGCCGAACCGTTTGAGCGATCTTTTTCCAAACTCGCTTCACGTTCGAGATGTGGGAATGGAAGCAACACCCGACCCAATAGTTTGGGATTATGCAAAAGACAACGATTTGATGATTGTCTCTAAAGATGCTGATATGCACGATCTGAGCTTAGTATGGGGGAATCCACCAAAAGTCATTTGGCTTCGACTTGGAAACTGTTCGACATTGCAAGTTGAGAATTTGTTGCGTCAGGAGTTTTTTATTATTAAATTATTTTATGCAGATAAAAACTTATCACTGCTTGCTTTATAGCTATCGTCACTTAGTTTAAGCCTGTTTAAGACGGGGTGCAGAGGTGGAACCCCTATAGGCAAAAAAAGAGGCCCCTAGAGGCCCCTTTTCTTTTGTTGATCTAAGATGACTCAGAACGTATTAGAACGTAAAGGTCGTCCGCACAACCCCTAATACAAGGGGACTGTTACTGGTATTGCTGTTGGGATTAATGATTGTAATAATCCCTGGAGTTACAGCAATATTGGGGGTAAAGCGGAAGCGATAGAACCCTTCAATGTGGTAGCTATCAAAGGTACTGCGAGGGCCGCCATTCACTGGACTACTAATCATTTGCGGTGGTTGCCCAAAGATCAGACCTAAAACATCACCCCGATTCCACAGATCTGGTGCGGCGGCTGTCAACGCCCAGTTCATAATTTGGGCATTCCGACCATTGAATGGGCCTTGCTGAGCCGTCACATTGGAATAGCCAGCCCAACCGGAAACCCCAAATTTGGGCATCACTCGGTAGGAAAACTGGAAGCCAAAGCTATCCGCCGAATTATTGGCAACGCCATTGGTTCCGCCGGTGGGATTGTTGGACAAGCCCGCGTTAGAAGCAACAATAGGACCATAACCACTATTGGGATAGGCCGCACCAGTCCAGCTACTGCCTGTTCCACCCGTCACATCGGTGCCAAAGGAACGAATATAGGTCAAACCAAAGGCAAGATTTCGCACCGGTCGCACATCCACCTGTGCCAGAGCAGCATAGGCTCCCCCAAATAAACCAGAGTTAAAGGCAGTAAATCCACCACCCGTATTCGTAACCGTATTTGGACTATTGGCTCCGGGAGCAAGATAACCCAAGTTAAAGTCTAAGCCCGTACCCCGATCTTTGTTGTCCAGTAAGGTATACCGGAATGTTACCCCAGCCCCAGCACCAGGATTACGAAAAATGGGGTTGTAGCGACCAAACCGAGAGAGGGCACCATTATCCCCGGAACTGAGGAGCGGGTTAAAGGTTTGCACGTTATCAGTGAAGTCACCGCCCTGGGCATCAACAATTAAGCGACCCCGACCATCCTTAGTAATGGGAAAGCGATAGTAGAGCTTGTTCAGTACAAATCCATTGCCCGTATTAGCCTCATAGGCTAACCGACCCATATTAGTACCAGTAACGGCATTGTAGCCCTGGATATTACCGGACTGCAAGCGAATTCGCAGTTGATCCCGCCCGTAAAAGCTGGTATCGAGAATCAAACGTGTCCGATGAGAAAACACTGGATTGTTGTTGATGTTTGCATTCGATCCCCCTACGTTAACAGTGGGGTCAGCAATCCCGCTGCCAGGAAAAACACCCGATACATTAAAGATCACCGAACCGCTTAGTTTGGTAATGGTGGCAAACTGAGTCGCTTCTAGATTGCTTACCCGTCCCTCTAGGTTGGTGACCCGACCTTGCACTAAAGCCAATTCCACTGCAAACTCTTCCATCAGCTTCCGCAGGGCAGCCAAATCTTCTTTAGTGGCAAAGCGATCGCTGATCACGTCTAAGCAGGCATTCAGGGCGGCGGCTAATTCATAGCGAGTAGCAGCCCGATTCCCCCGGAAGGTGCCATCGGGATAACCGGCAATACAACCATATTTTTCCACCAAGGAGGCTAGGGCTTGGTAGGCCCAGTCCGTGGGGCGCACATCGGAGAGTTGATTCACCGAGGTGACTTGGGGCATCTGCCGCCGCACCCCTAACCCTTGATCTTGCCGATGGGGCTGGGCTGGGGCCGGATTCACCACTGGGCCGCCTTCTAACTCGGCAACCGATGGGGTAGGTGCTTGATTATTACGACGATTCTGGGCAATAAACTCTGTCGATTGGGTTGGCAGTGTCAATAAGGATTCAGACCCAGGGGTGGGCTGCAACTCTGCCACATCAATATTTAGTAATTCTTGAGAGGACTCAGCCGCGATGGCCGCTCCGTTCATGACTCCTAGGCCAGTCACCAGGACTGGAGAAGCCAAGAGTAACTTCCACAAAACACGAGACATAAAATTAATTCTCCCTTCACTCCTCATCAACCGTGGCACTGGTTCCCACCTAAATAAATATTAGGCTTAAGAAATGTCCAGACCCATGAGCGATAGATCACTCTATAGAGATAAAGCACCCCAAAGGAACACCTTATGCAAAGAAGTGTCTAACTCCCTAGCAGCTTTAGTCCCTAAGACTATCTGCTAGAAATTTTTATAGCATAGCCAAAGATAGGCTGTCTATACCTGCTCGTAGCTAATGCTACCATCCGCCTCTGGAATCAAGGTTGTGGTTAGATTAAGGGAGAATTAAGATTTGAGGAGTCTGGATGGAGGCTAGAGGCCAGACTGGGTTTGGCCCCTAGGCTCTCCTTGGACTATATGGACTAGAAGCTAAAGGTCGTGCGGACTACCCCCAGAATAATAGGACTGTTGCTGGCATTGCTGTTGGGATTAATAACCGTGATAATCCCTGGGGTGACAGCAATATTGGGGGTGAAACGGAACCGATAGAACCCTTCAATATGGTAGGTATCAAAGGTACTGGGGGGGGCGCCATTCACCTGGCTACTAATCATTTGGGGGGGCTGACCAAAAACTAAGCCCAAAACATCCCCTTTATTCCATAGATCTGGGGCAGCAGCCGTTAGTGCCCAGTTCAATACCTCAGCACTCCGGCCGTTGGCTTGACCTTGAACTGCCCGTGCATTGGTATAGCCTGTCCAACCAGAGAGGGTAAGCTTGGGCATGACCCGGTAGGTAAACTGGAAGCCAAAGTTATCGGCGGCAATGTTATTCACCCCGCCACCATTCCCTGTGGGGTTATTGGCTAAACCATTGCCAGTGATCGGCGTATTGGGTGCTGGATTCAGGACACCAATGGCTGGGTAGCCACTGTTGGGATAGGCCGCCGCCGCAAAACTACTGCCGGTTCCGCCGGTGGGGTCAACACCAAAGGAGCGAATATAGGTGAGACCAAAGGCGAAATTTTTAACTGGGCGAACATCCACTTGGGCCAGGGCCGCGTAGGCTCCACCAAACAAGCCAGAGTTGAAAGCACCAAAGCCCCCCGCCGTAGGGCTAACGGTATTAGGGCTAGCTGGGTTGGGAGCCATATAGCTGACATTCAAATCAATACCCGTGCCAGCGTCTTTATTCTGTAGGGCAGTATAGCGCAAGCTCACCCCGGCTGCATTTCCTCCAGGCATCCGGAAAATAGGGTTGTAGCGACCAAAGCGAGAGATGGCACCCGTATCCCCAGACTCAATTAAGGGATTATAGAGAAACACATTTTTATCAAGTGCCCCAGCATTAAAGTTAAAGGCAACCCGCAGGCGATCGCCAATGGGGAAGCGATACCAGAAGTCACCTAAAGCAAAGGCACCGCCGGTATTTGTGGCATTCCCCAAACGCACCATATTTGTGCCGGTCACTGCTTGATATGCGGGCATATTCGCAGCTTGGAGTCGAATCCGCATCGTGTCTTTGCCATAGAAGCTGGTTTCAATGTTGAGGCGGGTGCGATAGCTGAAAACGGTGTTGTCGTTGATGGGGTAATTGAGGGTAGAAGCCAAGGAGCCGGGAACCGCTGGAGGGGCGATGCCACCGGCTAAAATATCGGAAACATTAAAGATCGCTGTTCCCCGCAGACGGGTAATGGTGGCAAATTGAGTCGCCTCTAGGTTGCTCACCCGGCCTTCTAGGTTGGTGACCCGACCTTGCACTAATGCCAGTTCAGCGGCAAATTCTTCCATCAACTTCCGGAGGGCGGCCAAGTCTTCTTTGGTGGCAAAGCGATCGCTGATCACGTCTAAACAGGCATTTAGGGCGGCGGCTAATTCATAGCGGGTAGCGGCCCGATTCCCCCGGAAGGTGCCATCGGGATAGCCGGCAATACAGCCATACTTTTCTACCAAGGAGGCTAGGGCTTGATAGGCCCAGTCCGTGGGTCGTACATCGGAGAGTTGATTCACCGAGGTGACTTGGGGCATCTGCCGCCGCACCCCTAAACCTTGATTTTGGCGATGGGGCTGGGCTGGGGCCGGATTCACCACTGGGCCGCCTTCCAGTTCGGCAACCGATGGGGTGGGGGTGGCTCGATTGGTCTGGCGTTGGGCTAACCGCAGGGATGATGGCTCCAGCAGGGATAGCTGCTCTTGACTATCAATAGATCCTTGAAGTTCAGTTTCAGTAATCCAAAAAGAATTTTGAGAATGATCTACAGCCCGAGCTGGCTGAGTTATCAGGCTATTTAGCACAAAAAATAAAGGTGAGGCCAATAGCAGCTTGCCAAAAAACCGCGATGTCATGTCTGTCTCCTTTCACTCCTCTTAAATCAAAAAGGTTTACACTCCTTTTGGAAGGCATTAAAAACGCCGACTCCACCAGGGAAAACCTTCTTTTTTGGGCGATCGCAACCCCTATCCTAATGCAGGATCATTTGATGACTTGCAATGAATAAAGATTGTTTTTCTAGCTCATCCCATTGCCCAAATATCAAACCCACTGAGGTACATAGAGAACCCCAGGGATAAGTTTTAGTGCAATATAAATGTGATAGTGCCTATACAAGAATTGATCAGTTGATTCTTAATGTCAATAGTATAAATATATTTTTCTCGAATTATTTTATTGCTCCAGAGGGGGAGCTAGGCCTGGGAATTCCACAGGCTCAAAATGATCGAGTTGGAGACCAAAAACCCCTCGGTCACCCTTAGGGCAAGGCGATCGCCCTCGAAGTAAAGATGTCCGGCGGTGATATGGGGTTGGGCTGCTTTAATTAATTGGTTGATCCAAGGGGCAGGAAACTCTTGCCTAAGGGCATCTAGGGATAGGCCTTCGGCGAGGCGGAGTCCCAGCATCAGGGTTTCTAGCCAGCGATCGCTCTGGGAATCAACAGGGCATTCCTCCAAGTTCTGCGGGAGGTGGTCTACCCATGCGTAGTAGGCCTGTCGAGTGCGGGGACGGCTGAGGCGACGCTGGCCCAGATAGCTTGTAGCTCCCATACCAAAACCGTAGTAGGGTTGATTGCGCCAATACACCTGATTGTGGCGACAGTGGTAGCCGGGCTGACCATAGTTAGAAATTTCGTAATGGTCAAAACCCGCCGAGGTAAGGGTGTCATGGGCCATTTGATACATGGCACTGGCCAGATCATGGCTGGGTAAGGGGGGCACATCTGGTTGATAGCGTTTGCCAAAGACCGTGACCGGCTCCACCACTAAATCGTAGGCAGAAATATGACGGGGTTCCAGGGCGATCGCCTGGTTGAGGGACTCTTGCCAATGGTCTAGGGTTTGGCCCGGTAAGCCAGAAATTAGATCTAGGCTCCAGTTCTCAAAACCCGCTTCATGAATATCCGCCGCCGCTTTATCAATATCCGATCGTTGGTGCGATCGCCCACAAACCTGGAGCAACGGATCCTGAAAGGCCTGTACCCCCAAACTGAGTCGATTCACACCGGCCTGGGCGTAGCCCCTTAATTGCGATCGCGAAAAGGTGCCCGGATCCACCTCTAGGGAAATTTCCGCCTGGGGGTCAATGCCCATACACTTTTGAAGTAAATCTAAAATTGCCGCCACCTGTGCTGGGGAAAGAAGGGATGGGGTGCCGCCGCCAAAAAAGATCGTGGTTAGGGGACTGGCTTGGCAGGGGCTACGGCAAATTTCCTGGTGTAAATACCCTAGGTATTCCCTAATCATGGCGGACTCCTCTCCACGGACGCGATCGCCCAGGACGGAGATCGGAAAATCACAGTAGAAACAACGTCGCCGACAAAAGGGAATATGGATATAGGCGGATGTGGCGATGGGATTCCCCTGGGTAGGCATACATAATCTCTGGAATTAATCTCTACAATGATTAAACCTTAGCTAGATCCACCCCAAAAGGGCGATCGCTAGCAACGGTCAAGTCTGCAAAGGTGCTGCAAAGATAAAGACTAAGGGAAAAATGTCAAAATAGGCGTAGAACCTTATAGAAACTTAGAAAAAGGACATTCCTGCCCGTGACTGTTGCCCCAACCCCTTCGTCCTCCGACCAACTCTCTGCCCATCAGCGACCGGATCCCTTGGGGCGTTTTGGCCAATTTGGCGGTAAGTACGTCCCCGAAACCCTCATGCCTGCCCTGAGTGAGTTAGAAGCTGCCTTTCACCAATACCAACACCAAGACGAATTTCAAACAGAACTTCAGCAGCTCCTTCATGACTACGTGGGCCGGCCCAGTCCCCTCTATTTTGCAGAGCGATTAACGGCACACTATCGCAAAGCCGATGGTAGTGGCCCCCAGATTTACCTTAAACGGGAAGACCTCAATCACACCGGGGCTCACAAGATTAACAATGCCCTCGGTCAAGTTCTCCTGGCCAAACGCATGGGCAAACAACGGATCATTGCCGAAACCGGGGCTGGTCAACATGGGGTAGCAACGGCCACGGTCTGCGCTCGATTTGGCCTTAAATGTGTCATCTACATGGGCATTCATGACATGGAGCGGCAACGGTTGAATGTCTTTCGTATGCGCCTATTGGGAGCGGAAGTTTCCGCCGTTACAGCTGGAACTGGAACCCTGAAAGATGCCACCTCAGAAGCCATTCGGGATTGGGTCACAAACGTGGAAACCACCCACTACATTTTAGGGTCAGTGGCGGGCCCCCATCCATACCCGATGATTGTGCGGGAATTCCATGCGGTTATTGGTGAAGAAACTCGGCAGCAATGCCAGAGCAAATGGGGTGGTTTGCCAGATATTCTCCTTGCCTGTGTCGGAGGTGGCTCCAATGCCATGGGCCTCTTCCATGAATTTGTTCAAGAACCTAGCGTGCGCCTGATTGGAGTTGAAGCCGCCGGTGAAGGAATCCATACCCCTCGCCATGCTGCCACCCTCACCCACGGGGAAGTGGGGGTATTACACGGTGCCATGAGCTACCTACTCCAGGATGCTGAAGGACAGGTACTAGAAGCCCATTCCATTAGTGCCGGGTTAGATTATCCAGGGGTGGGGCCCGAGCATAGTTTTCTCAAGGATTTGGGCCGGGCGGAGTACTACAGTGTGACCGACAGCGAGGCGATCGCCGCCTGTCAACGCCTAGCGGAACTAGAGGGCATTTTACCGGCCCTAGAAACCTCCCATGCCCTGGCCTACCTGGACACCCTCTGCCCTCAACTGGAAGGGAGTCCGCGCATTGTCATTAACTGCTCAGGCCGGGGTGATAAGGATGTGGAAACCATTGCCAAGTACCTAGAAAAGCAAAATTGAGGGTGATCTCTAGTTACTCCGAGGCTGCCGCGAGGCCCCAGGGGCATTTTGGCGTTGCTGCCGCCGTTGCTGCATTTGGGTGGTCAACTGCTGGCGTTGTTCTGGGGTGAGAATGGATCGCACCGCCATCATGCTCTCAAAACGCAAATTGGCCATCCGGTTTTGTAATTCTTGAACCTCCCGAAACTTTGCCTGGATTTGGCTTTCGCTGGCACCGCTGTTCATGAGTTCCTTCATTTGATTACGGGCGGTTTGCAGTTGGTTGTGGGTTTGCTCCATTTGACCTTGGTACTGTTGTCGTACCGCTTGCATTTGCTGGGTTTGCTCAGGTGTGAGATTCAAATTGCTCAGGCCCTCACCCGGCTGGCGATCGCCCCAGCGGCCACGACTAGGCTGACCCTCGGACTGGGCAAAGCTAGGGGTGGCAACCATAACTGTGGGGGCCAGGGTTCCTAAAATAGCCACTAAAGCTAAGGATTGCTTAATCATTAGAAAGTCTCCTAATAAAATTTACGTTCAAACACATCGGTGCAAAATCAGCACAAATCAATCAAATAGCGGACAAGTTAGCGAGTGAATAGTGAGGTTAACCCATTAGCCAAAACAAATTTAGTCAAATCAAACTGCGCCAACATCGCACGTAGGCTCGTCAATCAAGGGTGTGAGGGCAATCTAAATCGGAGTCTTAGAAGTCTTAGTCGTAGTAACCAACGTCTTGGTACCCTAGGCTAGTTTCTTCAAGAAACCCCTGGAACTCAGGCTCTTGGAACATTTCATCCCAATTAGACACAATGAATTGCTCTAATTGTTCCATTTCTTCTTGGGCTAACTGTGCGTCCCGTGGAGAGAACCACCCTAGGGAAAGGGCCCCTGCCATACCCGCTAGGCCAATGAATCCTACAATCACGGCTGTAGTAGGATTACGATAACGGCGATGGGGATGGGCAGCCACAGCCTCCATAACCCGTCCCTCAAGGTCTGGGTGCGGCGGGGGCGGGGAACCCGAATGTTGACGCAAGAAGGCTTGCAATCCGGCGGTATCTGCTTCTCTATAGCTAGGGCGATCGCTCATAGGGTGACTCCCGCGGCTTCAAAAAACGTGCGTAGATAACCCCGGGCCCGGAATAGGCGCGACTTAACCGTACCCACCGGAATACGGAGAATCTCGGCAATATCCTTTTGGGCAAGACCTTGGAGATCGTGCATCACTAGAACACTGCGATGATCCAAATGCAACTCGGCTAACCCTCGCTGCACCAGATCCTGGTAGTGCAATTGCTTCAAGTCCGGGCCAGGAGCTAAGGTCTCACTTTCGTAAGCCATTTTTTCCTGCCGCGATCGCTGGCTTGCCTGTTGACGGCGGTAATCACAGGCCACATTCCAGGTAATGCGGTAAAGCCAGGTGGAAAACTTGGCCTCATGCTTGAGCTTGGGCAGACCCTTCCAGGCCCGCACAAAGACATCCTGTACCAAGTCATCCAACGCCACCGCGCCACAGAGTTGAAACAGCAGCGATCGCACCCGTTGGTGATGCCGCTGGTACAACTGCCGAAAACCTTGGGGATGACCTGCCAAACACTGTTGAATGGCTGGCCAATCTGGATCAGTCACCGTCTTGACATTAGCCACCGTCTTATTAGAAGGAACCGCCATTGGTGACATTAGGGTTAAGGGTAGAGACAGGCCCATAAAGGGTATCGTTCCAATCACATTCTGAGTCTTCAGACGAGCCACACCCCCATTGGGTTCAATGCCCATTGGGTTCAACGCCGGTCAACTTAATAATCTGTTACACAATCCGGTTGCCCTAACATAAATCTCGACAGATATGGTATGGAAAATTACAATTTAGAAACACTATCTATGACCCAAGAGGTTGATCCGTGCGAGCGACTGGAGCCTACATTCTCATCAATAGCCTTTGCCGTCACGGCGTTAAGCACATTTTTGGCTATCCCGGCGGGGCCATTCTGCCGATTTATGATGAAGTGTATCGGGCGGAAGAACGGGGCGAAATCAAGCATATTCTGGTTCGCCATGAACAGGGTGCATCCCATGCCGCCGATGGCTATGCCCGCGCTACGGGGCAGGTGGGGGTCTGTTTTGCCACCTCTGGCCCTGGGGCAACCAATCTAGTGACGGGCATTGCCACGGCCCACATGGATTCCATTCCCATGGTGGTAATTACGGGCCAAGTTGGGCGGGCCGCCATTGGTACGGATGCCTTCCAGGAAACGGATATTTTTGGCATTACCCTACCCATTGTCAAGCATTCCTATGTGGTGCGCCAACCGGAAGATATGGCCCGCATCATCGCCGAAGCCTTTTTTATTGCCAGTACGGGCCGCCCTGGCCCCGTTTTAGTAGATATCCCCAAGGATGTGGGACTTCAGGAATGTACCTATGAGCCGGTGGAACCGGGTTCGGTTAAATTACCGGGCTATCGGCCAACGGTACGGGGAAATTCCCGCCAGATTGCCCAGGCCCTTAAACTCATTCAGGAGTCAGAACGGCCTCTTCTTTATGTGGGAGGTGGTGCCATTACCGATGCCGCCCATGATGAAATTTTGGCATTGGCAGAAACCTTTCAAATTCCGGTGACAACCACCCTGATGGGGAAAGGAGCCTTCCCGGAAAACCATGACCTATCCCTGGGAATGTTGGGAATGCATGGAACCGCCTATGCCAACTTTGCGGTGAGTGAATGTGATCTCCTCATTGCGGTGGGGGCCCGTTTTGACGATCGCGTCACCGGAAAACTGGATGAATTTGCCTCCCGGGCCAAGGTCATTCACATTGATATTGATCCGGCGGAAGTCGGTAAAAATCGCACTCCAGAGGTGCCCATTGTTGGCAGTGTCAAGCCAACCCTGCAAAATTTACTCACCCTGATCCAACGTGGTCCAGGGGTAGCCATAACAACCCAGGCTTGGATTCATCAAATTAGTGCCTGGAAGCAGGATTATCCCCTTGTCGTTCCCCAGCCTGAGGGCCAGCTTTCGCCCCAGGAAGTCATCTATGAGTTGGGACTGCAAGCACCGGATGCCTACTTCACAACGGACGTGGGCCAGCATCAAATGTGGGCCGCTCAATTTTTGAGAAATGCTCCCCGCCGTTGGATTTCCAGTGCGGGCTTGGGGACAATGGGCTATGGAATGCCGGCGGCTATGGGGGTCAAGGTGGCTCTGCCAGATCAACAGGTGATTTGCGTCAGTGGGGATGCCAGCTTCCAGATGAACCTACAGGAACTAGCCACCCTGGCCCAGTATGGAATTGCCGTTAAAACCGTGATCATTAATAACTTCTGGCAGGGGATGGTACGGCAGTGGCAGCAGGCCTTTTACCAGGAACGCTATTCCCACTCCAGTATGGCCCCAGGGATGCCGGATTTTGTCAAACTTGCCGAAGCCTTTGGGGTGAAGGGCATGATCCTGCGCGATCGCCATGATCTTAAAGAGGCCGTTGCGGAAATGCTCGCTTACGATGGCCCCGTCCTCATGGATGCCCACGTCATTCGCGATGAAAACTGCTATCCCATGGTGGCTCCAGGGAAGAGTAACGCCCAAATGATTGGCCTACCGGAGCGGCACACCCTCGAAAAAGCGGCCGAACTCATCTATTGCTCCCATTGTGGAGCCAAGACCGTTTCAACCCATCGGTTTTGCCCAGAGTGTGGCAGTAAACTTTAGTAAACGTTGGTAAATCTTAAGCGAGTACGCTGCTGTCCAAATTTTTGCTACTTTGAGAATAGTTCATCAAGGAAAGAACCTATGCCCATCGGTGTCCCTAAAGTTCCTTACCGTATGCCTGGGGAACCTTATACCCAGTGGATTGACATTTATAATCGACTCTACCGCGAACGGATTATTTTTCTAGGGCGGGAAGTGGATGATGAAATTGCCAATCAGATCGTTGCGGTGATGCTTTACCTCGACTCCGACGATCCCGGCAAGGATATTATGCTCTACATTAATTCCCCCGGTGGTTCAGTCACGGCGGGTATGGCCATTTATGACACGATGCAGCATATCAAATCGGATGTGGTCACGATCTGCGTGGGCTTGGCGGCCTCCATGGGATCATTTCTTTTAGCGGCCGGAACAAAGGGGAAGCGGTTATCACTGCCCCACTCCCGGATTATGATTCACCAACCCTCGGG
Source organism: Candidatus Synechococcus calcipolaris G9 (assembly GCF_029582805.1). Classification (NCBI taxonomy): domain Bacteria; kingdom Bacillati; phylum Cyanobacteriota; class Cyanophyceae; order Synechococcales; family Synechococcaceae; genus Synechococcus; species Candidatus Synechococcus calcipolaris. Next base: position 1,597,857 of record NZ_JAKKUT010000002.1, read on the forward strand.
TGGTACTCGGGGGCAAGCCACGGATATTCAAATTGAGGCAAAGGAAATTATTCGCGTGCGAAAACAACTTAATGACCTCTATGTGCATCACACGGGACAGCCCCTAGCCAAAATTGAGCGGGACATGGATCGGGATTATTTCATGTCGGCCCAGGATGCCAAGGACTATGGCTTGATTGATCGGGTGATTGAAGGAGCCTAGGCAAATATCTAACCCCTTGAATGGTCTGATTTCGTGACAATTCCGAACTGTGCCTGGAAACGCCCCATTGCCACCGGATGGGAACAGCCCTATCTCGTTCGCTATGCTAGTAATTTAGATGACGGCCCTTGGCACGGAATGCCCTTGGGGGGCTTTGGGGCCGGCTGTTTGGGGCGATCGCCCGCAGGGGATTTTAATCTCTGGCACATTGATGGCGGCGAGCATTGCTTTCAAACCATTCCCGCCTGTCAGTTTAGTATTTTTGAAGCCTCGGCGCAGGGCAACCAGGCCTATGCCCTCGGAACCCCACCTGAGGAGCATTTAACCGCTTGGCAATGGTACCCCAAAGGACAAGGGATCTATGGGGCCCTCTATCCCCGCAGTTGGTTTGAGTACAGTGGGGTATTCCAGGCGGAAATAACCTGTGAGCAGTTTTCGCCCATTTTGCCCCACAACTACCAAGAAACCAGCTATCCGGTTGCTCTTTTTGTCTGGAAACTGAGGAATCCCACGGAGCACCCCCTAACCCTAAGCATTATGCTGACGTGGCAAAATCTGGTGGGTTGGTTTACCAATGCCAATAAATCCCCCCAGGTACAGATCCGTGATGATGGTAGCCCCGTCTATGACTATCAGCCTCGCTGGGGGGAGAGTCAGGGTAATTTTAATCAGGTGATACAGACGGATAGAACCCTGGGTTGGGTCTTAAAAGGGCCGCGACAAATATCGGGACAGGTGGCCGAAGGAGAAGGGGAATGGGCCGTTCTAATCCCCAGAGTATCCCAGGCAGAATTTTTCTATCATGGCCGCTGGAATCCCCACGGGGACGGGGCAGAGATTTGGCAGACCTTTGGCGCCGATGGTTCCCTGAAAAATAGTGAGAACCCAAAACCTGCCGAACCAGGGGAGCAAGTGGCGGCGGCCTTAGCGGTACGGATCACCTTACAACCCGGTGAAAGCCAAGAGATTCCCTTTAGTTTAGCCTGGGATTTTCCGGTGACGGAGTTTGCCGAAGGCATCCATTACGATCGCCGCTATACGGACTTTTTCAATCGCTCCGGTAACAATGCCCTGGCGATCGCCCAGGATGGATTAACCCATTATCAGGAGTGGCAGGATCAGATTCGGGATTGGCAACGGCCCATCCTAGAACGTCGTGATTGGCCAGACTGGTTCAAAATGGCCCTATGCAATGAACTCTACGACCTCACCAGTGGCGGCAGTTTATGGACCAGTGCCACGGAAGCCGATCCCTTTGGGCAGTTTGCAGTTCTAGAATGCCTGGACTACCGCTGGTATGAAAGCCTAGATGTGCGACTCTATGGTTCCTTTGCCCTAGTAATGCTCTGGCCCGAACTGGAAAAAGCGGTGATGCGGGCCTTTGCCCGGGCGATTCCTAAACAGGATCCCCATCTACGGATTATTGGCTATTTTTATCGCGGTGATCCAGAGACCGCCCATCGCGCCCCCCGCAAACTAGAGAATGCAGTTCCCCACGATCTTGGCGCCCCCAATGAACATCCCTGGGAAGAAACCAACTATACCGCCTATCAGGATTGTAATCTCTGGAAAGATCTAGCCTCGGATTTTGTTCTGCTGGTGTATCGAGATTTTCTATTTACGGGAGAAACCGATCTAGGGTTTTTACGAGATTGTTGGCCGGCCATTGTGCCGGCGATCGCCTACCTGAAAACCTTTGATACCGATGGGGATGGCTTGCCCGAAAATAGTGGGGCCCCAGACCAAACCTATGATGATTGGCAACTCAAGGGCATGAGTGCCTACTGTGGTGGCCTGTGGATTGCGGCCCTAGAGGCAGCGGTGGCGATCGCCCAAATTTTAGAGGCGGCCGGTGAAAACATCCCCGAAAAGGCAACCTATGAAACCTGGCTAAATCAAGCCCGACCCCTGTACCACAACACCCTTTGGAATGGTCAGTATTATCGCCTTGACAGTGAAAGCGGCTCCCCAGTGGTGATGGCAGATCAACTCTGTGGTCAATTTTATGCCCGTCTCCTGGGTTTGCCCGATGTCGTGCCTGAGGACTGTACCTTAACCGCCTTAAACACGATTTATCAGGTGTGCTTTTTGGGATTTCATGGCGGAACCTTGGGGGTTGCCAATGGTCTGTTGCCCGATAGCCGCCCGGAAAAACCCGATGCCACCCACCCCCTCGAAGTCTGGATCGGGATTAATTTTGGCTTAGCAGCCTTTTACTGGCAGATGGGTTTAACGTCCGAGGCCTGGCGAATCACGGAAACCGTAGTAGCTCAGATCTACGAAAATGGATTGCAATTTCGCACACCAGAGGCCATTACCGCCGAAGACACCTTTCGCGCCTGTATGTACTTGCGTCCCATGGCCATTTGGGCCCTCGCTTGGGTAACGGGGTATCCTGAAACCAGGGAGAATAATTAAATGCAATAGTTGGGATTGGAGCATTAATGGTTTTTAATTGGTTTCGTCGCAAATTTGGTAAAGATACGTCCGAGGACGAAGAACAAACATCTCCAACTCCAGAAATAATAACTTCTGAGGTTGAATCTCCTAGCTCAAGTCAAGAAGATATTGCCGATGGGGATGTCCCTGACGATGCAGAACCTGTCCCTGAATCAACGGAACCTAACCCACCCAAACGTGACATTTTAGCCTGGGCCCGTACTGCCTACCAAAGTATCCAGTCCCGTCAAACTGATACCCTTCCTACGGACTCCGCCGAGACCCCTTCCCCAGAACGTACCGAACCTACTGCTTCCCCTCTGCCGGAACCCCAACCCTTTAGCGGCTTTGAGTCCCCAACCTCTCCCCCAGGAAGTAAGGCTGACTCGCCATCAATGACCCCAGCGGCCCTAGAACCAGTCGTCAATCCCCCAAGCCAACCAGCGGTTTTGCCAACGGACGAAGCTCCTATAGAGCTACCACCACAATCCGTAGAACCATCCACCCTAGAGCCTTTACCTGAAGCTGTTCCAACTGAACCGGAGGTCTTATCGGAGCCTGCCCCGCCGCCACCCCAAGCTCTAGAGGCTTCCATCCAATCCGGCGATGAATCTGCCCTTGAACTGGATGAAGGGTTTCTTTGGTCTGCGGAAGTTCTCGCTGCCCAGGGCCGCCGGCCCGAAGAGGTGGATATCGAGGAAATTAACTGGCTGCAACGACTTCGCCAAGGTCTAGGGAAAACGCGCCGGGGCTTAGTCAATCAACTCAAGGCGATCGTCGGTCAGGGGCCCCTCAGTAATGAAGCGGTTGAAGAGATTGAAATGCTGCTGTTACAGTCGGATGTGGGGGTGAAGGCAACGGATTATATTATTGAGGCTCTCCAGGCCAAAATTCGTCAGGAAACCCTGCCGCCAGATGCGGCGATCGCCTACTTGAAGGAGATTCTCCTGGGGATTTTAGATGCTCCTTTTAAGAATGGCTATAGCCCTAATTTTGCGCCCAAAAAACAGGAACTTAATGTTTGGTTAATGACCGGTGTTAATGGCGTTGGCAAAACGACAACCATTGGTAAAATTGCCCATGTATCCACCCAGTCTGGCTATCGCTGTTTAGTGGCTGCTGCCGATACATTCCGGGCTGCTGCGGCCGAACAAGTTAAAATCTGGGCCGAGCGATCGCAGGTGGAAGTGATTGCCAATCCCGGTAAAAATACAGATCCGGCGGCGGTCGTCTTTGATGCGATTATTGCTGCCCAAGCCCGTGATGCTGAGTTATTGTTAGTGGATACCGCCGGTCGGCTACAGAACAAAAAGAACCTGATGGAAGAGTTGAAAAAAATCCGTCGTATTATTGATAAAAAAGCCCCCAACGCGGCGATCGAATCTCTGTTAGTGTTAGATGCCACCCTCGGACAAAATGGATTGCGACAGGCCCAAGTCTTTGCCGAAGCCGCCCAACTTACCGGTGTCATTATTACTAAATTAGATGGCACGGCTAAGGGGGGAGTTGCCCTGGCCGTAGTTCAAGAACTAGGATTACCGATTCGCTTTATTGGAGCCGGAGAAGGGATTAGTGATTTGCGACCCTTTTCTAGCTATGAATTCGTGGAGGCATTGCTGAGTCAATAGGGAAATATAGCCAGCCATCTCAAGCGAGACTTGCGACTTCTTGGCTTTAGAGGCTCTAGTTTGCTCCATCTCAGATATGGGGCGATCGCCTTGGATTTTCTTTGATTGAATCTACCTAGGTCTGGCAGCCTGAGGATTTTTTCAGGCACGGTCAAACCAGAGAACCTTAATCACGCCGCCGCCTACTAAAGTCACCAGGCCCACAATGAAGGTCCATAACCTGGTATCCGTAGAGCGTTGCTGAGTCCGAAGCTCATTGATGTCATCCCGCAGTTCAGAGGGTAAAGAATCCACTTTCCCATCAAGGCTTTTAATTTGCTGCTGTACAGAATTGACTTCAGCCTTGAACTCAGCCCGAATCGTATTAAATTGCTCTTCAGTCTTAACAATGTGAATATCTAGCTTCTTATCCATGGATTGCAGTAAGTCCATGATCTGTTTAGCTTCACTGGCTGTAATGGGTTCATTCATAGGTTACTGCGTCCACGTTGCGTGCGTTATGCCAACGTCTGGTCATTATCAATTGTGGGTGGACAATAATTAGGTATTGCTAAAGATACCCTGACTAGTCCCATCAGGTACTCCCAGCTTATCCTAGATTAATCAAAATTGGCTTGAACAATAAAAATGCTGTAATACGCTCACAGCCATGGTTTAAGGATATTATTGGACTATCTTAGATGTCTTTTGTACGGGCCTGGAGGGACTCGAACCCCCGACCTGCTGATCCGTAGTCAGCCGCTCTAATCCACTAAGCTACAGGCCCACAGCTAGAGTCTGATTCTAGCACACTACTAGGGCTTCACTACGTTCCCATCCAGTGCATAAAGATAAAAGTTCCTCAATCTTCTACTCTAATTCCGCCTACCCTAATTCTGGCAAACTAAAAATGGCGATCGCCTCCGGTTGACCTTTGACATTCTGGGGAGGCAGGGATCGCTTGGCATAATCCTGGGGTAGGGTTTGGGCGGTGGCATCCGTAAATAAAAGGGGAACTCCAACGGTTTTGGTTAAGGATTCCACCCGCGAAGCCAGATTAACGGTATCGCCAATGGCAGTGTACTCCAATCGCTGGGGCGAACCAATACTCCCCACCACTGCCGGGCCGGTATGAATACCAATACCCATTTTTAGGGGTAGGTGCTGATCTTGGGCGAGGGTTGCGTTAATATCCTCTAGGGCGTGGAGCATTTTTACACCGGCCTGGATGGCCATGAGACCATGATTGGCGGGATAACCGACACCAAAAATTGCCATAAAGCCATCCCCAAGGAATTTATTTACCATGCCCTGATGTTCGTCCTCGACAATGGTCACCATGGCGGTTAAAAAAAGATTAAGGAGATGAATGGCAGTTTGGGGAGAAATGTCCACACACCGTTGGGTAAAGTTGCGCAGATCGGCAAACATCACCGTAACTTCCTGTTCAATGCCACCGACCCCCGCATCCCGTTGCAAAATTTCTAAGGCCGCCTGTCGCCCTACATGACGACCAAAGGTTTCTTCAATCAGTTGTTTTTCCTGGAGTTCCCTCAGCATGTGATTAAATTCATTGATCAAGGGGCCAAACTCATCGGCCCGTAATAGGCGAATCTGTTGATTGAAGTGACCTGCTGCCGTGGCGATCGCTGCTGTTTTAAGGGCTTCTACGGGTTCGCGGACTAAAATACTGACAATCCAGGCACTACTTAAACCGAAAATCACACTCACGGCCGCTACCCCCATGGCAAACAAGGCATCCTGTTGGGAACGGTAGGGAGAAATACTGAGTAGTAGTAGAGCTAAAATGGGGCAAAGACCATTAGAAATCAACAGCAATATCCCCCGCCACAGCAAGGATAAATGGATAATGCCAGTTTGTTCGGCAGGTTGACTATTCTCAAATAAAATCGGATATAAAACCCGCTCGGAAAGAAGTTCCACCAGTAAAAAGACTTGGCTCACACTCATGAGCGTGCCAATTAAAAGGGAAATGGGTAAATCAATGAGAACCTGGGGATTCAGGGGATCAGGATGGAGTAAAAGAGTCAGAATAAAAATCGGCAATCCCAAAAGATTTCCACTGCCAATGATCAAAATGGACCACCAGGGTAAGTTAATCGATCGCCGGCGTGCTTGAATCAGTTTTCCATGGAATCGAGGGCGTGCTTGAAGCGTGGGTAATATACAAAAGCGGCGAACAGTGCCATCGGCATCTAGGGTGACTTGGCGTAATTGACGGCAGACTAAAAAAATACTCGAAAGGATATAGACCCAGGCGGCAATTCCAATGGGATAAACAGTCAAATTAAACCATTTTACCGACTCTAAAAAAGCCGCTAATTGGGCTGCGGTTAATAGGGGATAAATATGGGTAATGTTGTACCAAATATTAAAGGCACTGACGAGAACCTGGGGCAAAATGGGCAAAAGCCCCACCCCAAGCAACTGAAGCCATAGAGGAGATTGGGACGGGTTACGAGGGGTCACGGTGGCGGGCAACGTCTTGGGCGGAGAGACCTTCACTGGGATTGCCCAGGAACCATAGGGCGGCGGCCGCTTCGGCGCGAGTCACGGTTTTTTGAGGTTGGAGAATCAGGGTTTGGCCAAATAAACGGCGAATATTAGAGAGGTCTCCATTCCCATAGTCAGCAGCTACAGCACTGAGGGCATTGGGATTAATGCGATTGCTATCCTTAAACCCCCAGGTTTGTTCAATGCGATCAATACTGGTTGTGGTGAGATTTTTTTGCATATCCAAAGGAACCTTCCACTGTAAAAGGGTTTCCCGGGTTAGGGGTGCATCGGGACGGAAGAGATTGGTTTGCTCTCCGGTTAGGGAACTGGGTAAAAAACCCGCCATGGCTAACCCTTGAATGTAGGCAAAATCTGGATGAGTCTTGGGTACATCTTGGAACAGGGGAGCATCATTCTCGGTGGCTAGGCGAATTTGCTGGGAGGGGCGATCGCCATAGAAACGATTATGGGTGGTAACGAGCCAGCGAACAAACGTACTGCGATCCATGGCTTCATTGGGCTGGAGTTCATCCTTAGATTCCGCCGTTGTTAACACCCCCAACCGGGCTAGATCTTCTACGGCGGGGCGCAGAGCCATGGGCACATTGTTTATATCCGGGAACTCTTGGGGGGGTAAATCGGCGAGTTGGTTTTCATCGTCCCCCTCTTCTTCAGGGGCTAAGGCTTGGGCGATCGGGCCATACTCCACCACAAATTCCGTTTGTTGATTATTTGTGGTGGGAATGACCACCCTCACCCCTAAACTTGGCCCCTGACCCACCAGGATCACCTGCTGTCCCTGCTGCTGTTGATCTAACAATTCCCAGCCAGCGCGTTGAAACTGCTGAATATAAAACTGAACAATGGGTTGGGAGGGAGCGGCCACCTGCCAACGACTTTGGATCCGTGGAGTTGGCTCTGCCGCTAGGGGCGTGGAATCCATCAAACTTGCTTGGGGATAGCGTAGATCCATCGGTAGTTCCTGGCTACCCGGCTCTGTTTGACTCCACTGATCAGTATTGACATCTGGGGCAAATAGCTGCTCTAGGGCCGTACTGCCATCACAACTACTCAAGCCCAAAAGGCAGAGTAACAATAGGCTAAAGCGTAGACGTGACCGATCATTCATAAAAATCTAAACAAACCTAAACGAAAAAGTTCCATTTGACAAGGGCTGTTAACCCAACGACTCAAGCCACCCCGATGGCAGCAATTACTATACATTGTAAAGAGTTGCTCATCATACCCACGGCGATTCCTAAGGCCAATGATTGGCATACGATAACGGATACACATCAACGAACACATAACTTTTGCGAAGTTTCTGCTTATTTTGATATGGATAGTAAATATGGCTGTTAAGAACTCTCCCCAACCCCCCCGATCCCGACTGATTGGCAATATTTTGCTGTTAGCGGGATTAGTTTTTTTAAGCATTAATCTTCTTTTTCCCCAGATATTTAGTCAGGGGCCAGCCCAGGTTCCCTATAGTATGTTCATTCATCAGGTGCAAGAGGGGGATGTCACCAGTGCCTATGTGGGTCAAAATCAAATTCGCTACCAACTCAAGGGCGATGAGAAAAACCCTGGACAAATTCTAGCAACCACACCAATTTTTGACTTGGAACTCCCTAAACTTTTAGAGGCAAAAGGGGTTGAATTTGCGGCGGCTCCTCCCCCAGGCAATCGCTGGTTTTTTAATATCTTAGGTTGGGTAATTCCACCGATTATTTTTGTGTTAGTTTTTCAGTTTTTTGCCAACCGTGGTGGCGGTGGCGGTGGTCCCCAGGGGGCCCTCTCCATTAGTAAGAGTAAAGCCAAGGTTTACGTGGAAGGCGATGCCCAGCGGATTACCTTTGAAGATGTGGCTGGGGTTGAGGAAGCGAAAACCGAACTGGTGGAAATTGTAGATTTCCTGAAAAATCCCCAACGCTATAACCAAATTGGGGCGCGGATTCCCAAGGGTGTGCTATTGGTGGGCCCCCCTGGAACGGGTAAAACCCTCTTGGCAAAGGCCGTGGCGGGGGAAGCAGGGGTATCCTTCTTCTCTATCTCTGGGTCAGAGTTTGTGGAGCTATTTGTGGGAGTGGGGTCGGCCCGGGTTCGGGATCTCTTTGAGCAGGCGAAAAAACAAGCCCCCTGTATCATCTTCATTGATGAACTGGATGCCATTGGGAAATCCCGTGCCACCGGTGGATTCTATGGTGGTAATGATGAGCGGGAACAGACCCTCAATCAACTGTTGACGGAGATGGATGGGTTTGGAGATGCCGGAGCAACGGTTATTGTCTTAGCGGCAACGAACCGTCCCGAAAGTTTGGATCCGGCCCTGTTGCGGCCCGGTCGTTTCGATCGCCAAGTGTTAGTAGATCGCCCGGATTTGAGTGGGCGGGAAGCCATTTTGAAAATCCATGCCCAGAATGTGAAGTTAGACCCCAGTGTGGACTTAAAGGCGATCGCCACCCGTACCCCTGGCTTTGCAGGGGCCGACCTGGCAAACTTAGTGAATGAAGCGGCCCTGTTGGCGGCCCGAAATCAGCGGCAGTTGGTGGCCCAGGAAGATTTTGCCGAGGCGATCGAGCGAGTTGTGGCAGGTTTGGAGAAAAAAAGCCGGGTTCTCAACGATAAAGAGAAAAAGATTGTTGCCTACCATGAAGTGGGCCATGCCATTGTCGGCTATGTGATGCCTGGGGGTGGCCGGGTTGAAAAAATCTCGATTATCCCCCGGGGGATGGCGGCCCTGGGGTATACGTTGCAGCTTCCCACCGAGGATCGGTTCCTGCTGGATGAAGCAGAACTGCGGGGCCAAATTGCCACCCTTCTGGGCGGGCGATCTGCGGAGGAAATCATCTTTGGCAGTATCACGACGGGGGCATCCAATGACCTGCAACGGGCTACGGATCTGGCAGAGCGAATGGTACGCAGTTATGGCATGAGTAAGGTACTCGGCCCCCTTGCCTTTGAAGAACAACGGGCCATGTTTTTGGGGGAAGGGGCCAATGGTCGCTCCATTAGTGAAGAAACGGCCCAAGCCATCGATCGCGAAGTTAAAGATATTGTGGAAATGGCTCACCAACAGGCCCTAGAGATTTTGAAGCGTAACCGTGATTTACTCGAAACCATCTCTGAAAAACTCTTAGAAAAAGAAGTCATTGAGGGAGAAACCTTACATGATCTCTTGGGCCAAGTCGCTAAAGAGGTTGCTGTTTCTTAGCCTGTCGCTGTTTCTTGCTTTAAGCAACGAGGGATTCGGCCAGGGATGCCTGGCCAGAAATAAAATAATCCTTGAGGAGGATTAATATGCAAATGTCCCCAGTGATGCGCTATCACAATGCGGCACTGAAGTATTACTTGGCCTTGACCGAATCCCCCTATCTCCACTACGGGTATTGGGCATCCTCTCCCCAGCTAGAGGAACTGACCCTGCCCAATTTTCGCCTTGCCCAAAGACACTATGCCGAAAAATTGTTTGGTTTTATTCCCGAAACCGTTCAGAGAATTTTAGATGTGGGTTGCGGAGTGGGTGGCAATGCTAAAAATCTTTTAGACCAGGGATTTGATGTGGATGGCTTGGCTCCCGATCCCTTCCAAAAGGATAAATTTCTCACCACAACCCAAGACCGGGCAACATTTCATCTCAGCCGCTTTGAGGATTTCACTGCCAAGGATCCCTATGATCTAATTTTTCTGAGTGAAAGCAGTCAGTATATGGGTGTGAGCGATATGGCCACCGCTGCCCATCGGAATGTGAATGCTCAGGGGTATCTACTTTTGGCGGACATGATGCGATCTGACATTGACTATACAGAGGGGATTTTTTCTGGCTGTCATGCCACGACGGACGTAGAAGAAGCCTTGAAGTCTGCGGGTTTTAAGTTGATCCGTTGTGAGGATATTTCGTTGCAAATTGCCCCAACCTTGGATCTGTGCATCGAAAAACTCAGGATTTATGGCTTTAGTACCCTCAACTATATTGCCGATGTCCTGGAAATTGCCGTGCCTCCTATTTATATCTTTTTGCGTTGGGCCTACCGAAAATGGCTGAAGGCGACCCTCATAGAAGGCCTAAATGCTCGCCGTATTTTTGATCAACATCTCTGCTATCAAATTCAACTGTGGCAGTTGGCTTAATCTGACCGGGAGCTAGGGGCAGGCATTTCCCTAGAACTGACTATCTCCGTAGAACTGACAATAATCGCTACCATCAACCACCACAGAGTTGCTACTTCCGGGCGATACCAAATGGTATCCACCAAACCATGGGTGAGCATTCCCGCCACGGTGGAAAGGGCAGCAATGAGCCAAAAGAGTTCCCGACTGCCGCGATCTCGCAGCGTAATTAATCCTCGCCAACCGCGATCGCCCAGTACCACTAAAAACCATAGGAATACAGTAAAGCCAATGATCCCCACTTCCACGAGGAGTTCTAAAAAGATCGAGTAGGCACTCAGGGCCGTAAAGCGGGTACTGGTCTGAAATAGTGGATAGACGCGATTAAAGGCATCATTGCCGGGGCCAATCCCTAACCAGGGGCGATCGCGGATCATCGCTTCTACCGCAGTCCAGACATTGATCCGAAAATTATTACTACTATCTCCCCGGGCCACAAAAATACTGGCCACTCGTTCCCGTAGGGCGGGGACAACTAGCACGGCGGCTACCAGAAAAAGACCTAACCCCGAAAGGAGCAGGAGAATCCCCCAGCGTTGCCAAAAGCGAGGTAAACGGGGTAACAGCCACACCAGGAGCAGAAGAGCCATGGTCAGGAGGGTGGCAACCAGGCCCAGCCAGCCCCCGCGACTGAAGGTCAACACTAGACTGGAGCCATTTAAGACCAGCATTACCACCGCCAGAAGTTTGGGTAACCAGCCCCGCCAAGCGAAGATAGCCGCTCCACTCAAGGGAATTGCTGGCAAAAGATAACCCGCCAACAGATTGGGATTGCCGAGAAAACTATAGACGCGGGTGACATTGGCTAAGGAGGACTCGGGGTCTGTCCAGGTAGCCAAGGGTTCTGCCCCAAAAAACCACTGTCGCATGGCTTCAACACTCACGGCAAGGGCAACCAATAGATAGACCGTAATTACCTGCGATCGCCGTTGGGGACTACGGAGGGTACGCTCGGCCAGGGCAAAAAAGGCCAGATATAGACTAAGTTTGGCCAACCCTATGAGAGCGGCGGATTTCACCGGCGACAGACCCGTTGCCAGCAGGGCAATGCCCCAAAACACGGTAATGAGTAAATGCACCCCAGAAAGCCGTCCCTGGGATGGCTCAACTAGGGTCCAAAGTAACCAAAAACCAGTACAGGCAACCAATAACATCCCGATCATCGTGGTGGGCACAAAGGGAGCCAATATTAAAACCAATGAGAGAAGAATACTGGCGATTGCCCCCGCCCAGGGCCAGATCACGCTTCCCCGCCGCCAGCCCTGAAACAGGCCCACCAACTGCCCCACCCAACTGGCCGATCGCCAATCTTCCATGGGAATCGTTCTCAGGGTGAATTGCTGCCACATGATGCCCTTTCTCCAATAGTCCTGGAACAGTTTAATTGCGTGTATTGTGTATATTTACTGTGTATATTGCCTACTTAGACCTTGCCGGCTAGGCGTTATCCCCTAGCCATAGTAGCCATAGACGGTGCCAGAGACGGTGTGAGTGGGGGTTCCCCTAGGGGAGAGCCATCGGCAGTTTCGAGGACAAATCCAGCATCGGCAATCATCTGCCAGTCCTGCTCAGCCCCTTGACCGGCGGTGGTTAAGTAATCCCCGACAAAAATCGAATTAGCGGCATAGAGTCCCAAGGGTTGCAGCCATCGCAGATGAACCTCCCGACCTCCGGCCATGCGAATTTCTTGACTAGGCAGTAAAAACCGAAACAGGGCTAAAATCCGCAGGCAATGGCGAGGCGTTAAGGTAGATTGCTCCGCCATGGGCGTTCCCGGTATCGGAATCAAAAAGTTGATCGGTACACTGGTGACCCCTAGACTCCGCAGAGATAGGGCCATATCTACTACATCTTCGTTGGATTCTCCCATCCCTAAGATGCCCCCAGAACAGGTACTAATTTTAGCCGCCTGAATCTGTTCAAGGGTTTCTTGGCGATCGCCGTAGGTATGGGTGGTACAGATTTGATCATGGTAGTTGGCCGAGGTATTCAGGTTGTGATTCACCCGATCCACGCCCGCTGCCGCTAGTTGTTGGGTTTGCTCAGCACTCAAGAGACCCAGACAGGCACAGACCTTAAGATCGGTGGTAGTTTTAATGGTTTCAATCGCATCCAAGACCCGATTAAACGTCCCTTCATTGGGCGATCGCCCGGAGATCACCAGACAAAAGGTTCCTGCCTTCAGGGCCTGGGCCCGTTCCGCCGCCGCGAGAATTTTCTCCTTGGCTAAGAGGGGATACTTTTCAATGCCTGCTGTGGAGATTTTTGACTGGGAGCAATAATGGCAGTCTTCAGGACATAGGCCACTCTGGGCATTCAGGAGGTAATGTAAACGCACCCGATTCCCCCAGTAATGCCGCCGCACCCGATAGGCCGCCGCCAATTGATCCAAAATCGCTTCATCCGGGGCCGTGAGAACCCTAAGAGCTTGTTCCCGACTAGGGATGTCTCCCCCTAGGGCGATCGTGGCTAGGTCTTGCCAAAGGTTTGTATCTAAAGCAGGGTTTGAATCTGGATCAAAATCTGAACCAATGAGTAGGGGCATTCCCATAAAATTCCTGAGAGTCCAAACTATTTTCCCCCTATTCTGGGCCGCAACGATAGTACCTGCCAACAAATCCAGGAAAAACCCGAGGCGATCGCCTATAGATCGTTGTAAAACAGCCCTTCCCAGCGGGTGCGTAATCCCTCCAGTTTACCAACTCGGGCCAATAGCAAGTGATTACAATTTTCCGGTTCCAGTTGGCCCGCCCAGTATTTAATTTTTTCTGGATTATTGACCCAGAAATTCATCACTGTATTAATGGCTTGCTGGACATGCCAATGTCGCCGTTGGGAAATATCTTCCACAGAACTGACAAACGTATCTAAGGTACAGTGGTGAACCCCCAGGTATTCAATGTCCTGTTCCTGGGCATAAATTTCTTGCTCCTGGAGCAGCTTAATTACGGGGGAAATACCAAGAATTTCAAATACAAATGCCATAATCCCTCCCGACCAAACAGGCTTACAGATTTATAAAAAAAGTTACCTTGACTTATGCTGGACTGTCTTTACTCAACCCCAATAGTTTTGGTTTGGCGACTATTATAGACACCCCAGCTAGGTTTGTCCTGTTCCTGTTGAACGTTTCCAATTATCCACCGCAATTATAGCTGTCGCCTCTTCTCTTAGACAGCTTGTAGAGCTTGAGCATCTAGCACGGTTAATTCGATGACCATTTTCCTAGACCTCATAAAAGATACTAGGCAATGACCTAAAAGCTAGTTAAGCTGTTTTATCCGCTTCTACCAATTTTCTACCGTTTCTTTATCAAAAGTAGAAGATTCCATTAAAGGAAAAGATATTTAGAAAGTTAGCAGAAGCTTTGTAACCCTTTCCTAGACTTGCTTTGATGAGATGGGCGATACTGGATTTGAACCAGTGACCCCTTCCGTGTGAAGGAAGTGCGCTACCCCTGTGCTAATCGCCCCTAACATTTTCTTCATCCAATCGCGAGACGATTATAGATGGAGATTCCTGTCTTTAATTATTTTTCAATGGTGCCAGCGACTCTTGCGAGTAGGTTTTTGCCCTTAGAATCCAGTTATGGATATCCTGTAGGGGTCATCACTTGAACTGACAAGTATTAACTTTATCATGAAATTACCCATCTTGGGGCTGTTACGTTCTCTATGGCTCCCCAATGTGGCTAGGCAATGTTCCTCACTTCGCGCTCGGCTACTTCTCCCAGTTAAACTGAAGTTAGGGCTGGAGGACGGCGAAGTTCCTTAATAGCCTGAAATTGAGTCTCAGTCTAGATTAAGTGCCAGAAATTAAGGCATTTTTGCAATGACCCAACCCGGAGCATCTACGCCTCAGCTACGCCGTGCGGCAGCCCAAGGAGATCTGGCTGCTATTACTCTGTTGTTGAATCGATCGCTGGAGCCACAACACACCCAAGTCACGGCTCGGATCCAAGGTCATTGTCTACACCTACGACTAGACGCAACAAAATTACCTACGGCGGCAATCTGTGTCACCCTCCTAGCTAGGGAGTTAAAAGCATGGTCACTCCAACCTGCCTTCACGGCCATGATTGACGGCTATGAAAACCTCGCTAAGGAACCTCAATGGTCTGAGCAACTAGATTTGACCAGTAGAAGTAAATTAGAATCCATTGCCCAGGGATTCCACCGGCCCCATGCTTCCGCCTTGCCTCAGGAGTCGCCATTACCAGCGGCGAGATCCCCCCAGTACCTAGATATTGCGTCAATTGAGCAACGGCGGGAAGAATTTGGCATTCCAGTGCAAGCCATCGATCGCCTCGGTTGGCAGACCATGGGGGCAGGTCTATTTCTGGCACTGCTTTTACTCGCTTCTGAGCAGGTCACATTTCTATTTAGTCCCCTGATCACGTTGATTCATGAACTGGGCCATGCGGCAACGGCTTGGTTTTTTGGTTATCCGGCTATTCCTGCCTTTGATTTTATGTATGGTGGCGGGGTCACGGTTCATGGCGATCGCGTCCCCCTGATCCTATGGCTTGTTTATGGTGGCATTGCCTTTCTGTTTTACGTTTATCGCCGGAATCGCCTCACCCTGACCGTTCTCCTGATTACGACTATTTTTTATACGTGGTGGGCCATTGGTTCAACCCACGAAATGCTATTTGTTGCCATGGGCCATGGGTTTGAAATCATCTTTTCAGGTATCTTTCTGTATCGCGGCCTGAGTGGCTATGGCTGCCGTTATCCGATTGAGCGTCCCCTGTACGGCATGATTGGTTTCTTTACGGTACTGTACAACCTGCGATTTGCTTGGCGGCTCCAGTTCGATCAGGTACAGCGGCAAATGTATCTCTATGGAAAAGGGAGCATTGATCATGATTTTGTGCGATTAGCCCGAGATTTTTTTCAGACGGACTTGAGTACGGTGGCCGCGGTATTTTGGTGGCTCATGATATTGACCCCGGTGTTTATTTTTATTCTTTACCGCTATCGCCAATTGATGCTTTTTGTTTTTGCCCGCCTATTCCTCACTCGCTCTGACTGATCTCTACATTTACATTTTCTTGCACCACGGCTTTGTTTCCCCTAGGGGTATGATTTGGCTCGTCCCGAATCACTTTGCCATCCCGGAAGAGCACAATCCGGTGGGTACATTCGGCCACATCCGGCTCATGGGTGACCATTACCACCGTCATGCCATTCTCATTGAGTTGGCCAAAAATTTTAAGAATTTCCTGGGTGGTGTGGCTATCCAATGCTCCGGTGGGTTCATCGGCCAGAAGCAACAGGGGTTGATTGACAATGGCCCGGGCGATCGCCACCCGTTGTTGTTGCCCCCCTGAGAGTTGATTAGGACGATTATGGAGACGGTGACCTAGACCCACCTGTTCCAAAGCCGTTATGGCCCGATCTCGCCGCTCTGGGCCAGACACATTGGCATAAACCATGGGCAGCATCACATTCTCTAGGGCGGTTAACTGGCTCAGGAGGTGGAACTGCTGGAAGACAAAGCCAATTTTACGATTGCGGATATGGGCTAGTTCCGTATCATCCAGCCTGGCCACATCGATGTCATCTAGAAAATAATGGCCATGACTGGGGCGATCGAGGCAACCAATAATATTCATCATGGTTGATTTGCCTGACCCAGAGGCTCCCATAATGGCGCAGTATTCTCCCCGCTCAATTAACAGGTTCACCCCATTTAAGGCCCGGACTTCAGTTTCGCCTTTACCATAAATTTTCTGGAGATGATCTAGGCGAATGAGGGGTGGGGGGGTGGCAGGGGGGCTTGAAACTGCCAGGGGAAGGGATTGGGTCATGTTTTTAGCCTACTCGCCTATCAAATGGATACAGCCTGATCATAGCGGAGGCGTTCTAGGCTGCGATCGCCATACATATCATCAATGTGTTCACGGCAGCAATCAATGGCAAACTCATTGAGTTCTTCTGGGGGCACACCATACAACGATTGAAAGACCTCAGGGTTAACGCGGCAGAAACGCGGACGTTGATCATAGATACGGCATTCTCGATTCACTGGGTCGAGATGGATGCACCAGCCATCCTCACCAATCAAACCCAGGTAGGTGTCCCACTCCTCTGCATTCAGGTATCCGGGAACCTCTGTCCGCTCCTCTAAATCCAGATAACAGCAGGCTCCACACCCTTTAATACATTGCCAAGTTGCCATTATGTTCCTCAGGGGGCCCCCTTGGGGCGTAAAATATAGGCCATGACCACTGCCGCTGATTGACTTGGAGAGATTATGGGGTTCTTAAACTTCCTTGGTAACATCAATTTTGAAGTCATTGCCCAATTGACGATGATTAGCATGATTGGCATTGCCGGCCCAGTCGTGATCTTCCTGCTAGCCCTGCGTCGAGGCAACCTTTAGTTCCTTTCCCTAAACCTTAAGGGGACTCACTTAGTTTAACTAAAAAATCCTCAGCCCTCCGCTGATACCACTGCTGAAGGTGTTCTATTTCCTGCTCTAGGGGTAATGTATCCTTAAATCCCGTGCAGGGATAACCCATTCCCCGAAGGGCAGCAACGATGGTGCGGGGGGCGACCCAATGGGTTTGGCCGAGGGCCAATAAATTGAGTTTCGGCTGTGCCTGTCCCTGAAGCTGGCCCAGATGAATGCTCAGCTTGGCCTGGAGTTCTACCCCCTGGGGAAAACGGGGGCGGTGGCCGGCCAGGTAGACAGTGTTAGGTTTGCCGATGGCCAGTAACCAGCGTAAATGGCTCCAAGACGGCGGTAAGGTCCAAAAAATAAACGTTGGACAGACCTGCCGGGGGCGATCGTAGTGAATTTGGGCGGATAGTTCCCGTTGAGCGACGTAGGGCCGTTGATCGCCATAGATTAAAATATCTCCCCTGAGGTGGGCTAAACATTGGCCGAGGTCATCCAACGGCTGCCAGTTGGGGGAGGGGTAATTCGGTGGCTCGGGACAGTCCCAGGGAATTTCCACATTTTTCTTGATGGAGATAGATACAGGAGTCGTGACGGTGGGACGGAACCCCGCTAATTCCAACTCCAGGGTGGTTTGGCCTCGCCAATTGTGCGATCGCAGTTTGTAGGCAATATCAATCTCCTGGGGCAAAGGGTAATAGTCTCCCCACCGCCAAGCCTTTGCCGGTATGGTAACTGTTTCACTGGGGCAATGGGGATTTTCCTGGCCGAGGGTAAATTTGAGGTGAGCCTGACTGGCTCCCATGGTGCTTTGCTCTAAAACCCTAACTCCCCGACTGGAAAAGATCGGCTCTGGATTGCCCATACCAAAGGGTTGCAGATTTTCCAGACTTTCGTAGAGTTCCCAGGAAATATCCGCCAAACTAATTTCAGCATCCAGGGTTACTAAGGGACGCAGGTACTCAGGTTCCAAACAGCGATGGGCAAAGTCCCGTAGCCGCGATCGCCAGCGGTCTAAATTTTCAGTTTTGAGGGAAAATCCACCGGCCGCTCGATGTCCACCAAATTTTTCCAGCAGATCCGCTGAATCCTGGAGTGCGGCAAAGACATCAAACTCAGGAATGCCCCGCGCCGATCCCCGTAAATGGTTCCCATCTTCGGGGGTGGCAATAAACACGGGAACCCCATACCGCTCCAATAGTCGGGAAGCGACAATGCCAATCACGCCATGGTGCCAGCCAGATTTAAGAATCACTAAAACCCGTTCCTGCTCTGGATCAAAGCCGCTTTCTTCTACCAGGGCGATCGCCTCTTCTTCAATGGTTGTACAGAGGTTCTGGCGTTCCTTATTGGTAGCCTCACAGATTTCTGCCAGGGCTTGGGCTTCCTGGGAATCATCCGTGGTCAGCAGATCAATGACAACTTGGGGATCCCCAATGCGGCCAATGGCGTTAATCCGAGGGCCGAGGCGAAACCCGACGGCGGTTGGTTTCAGGCTGCTATTGGCATTGGGCAGACTATCTGAGACCAGCATCAAAGCTTGAATTCCCGCTAAATTCGATTGGGGAATGGTTTGTAAACCCTGTTTCACCCAGCGACGGTTCACCCCCGTTAAGGCCGCTAAATCGGCGATCGTGCCCAGTGTACAGAGTTCGCGCAGGGGCCGCACTAAACCCTTGACCTGTCCTAGGCGTTGGGCAAGGGAAATGGCTAAAACATAGGCCACACCCACCCCTGCCAAACTGGCATAGGGGGAATCTGGGGGCAACAATTTGGGATTGAGAATGGCTTCAGCCGGGGGCAATTCCGGCGGTATGTCATGGTGATCGGTCACAATCACGGCAATACCCAATTCCCGGGCCCGTTGAATGGGTTCTAGGGCACTAATGCCATTATCCACGGTTAAAATTAGCTTGATGCCCCGTCGGTGGCAGTCTTCAACAATGCGGGAATTAATGCCATAGCCCTCCTGCATCCGTGAAGGAATTTCGTAGTCAATGTTGGCCCCCAAGTGGCGCAAGGCCCGCAGCAACAGTGCCGTACTGGTCATACCATCGGCATCGTAGTCCCCACAAATAGTTATTTTCTGCCCCTGGGCGATCGCCTGACTCAATAGCTCAACGGCAATTCCCAAATTTTCAAAAACCTCATGGGGGGGAGGAAGAATTAAGGACTCTGGCTCCAGAAAGGCTTTAATGTCGGCTTCCGTTTGCCACCCCCGATTCACCAACACTTGAGCCAACAGGGGAGCGCATTGTAATTTCTGGGATAAGTTGCTAATCAGAGCCGGATCGGACTCCTGGAGGTGCCAACGTTGGTTGGGATAGGGGGAAGACGACATCACAATCCTGCAATAACAACCTATCGTATTTTGACACTCCCCGCCCTCATGTACGAGGCTTTCAAGAAACGCTATGGTAATGGCATTCAGTTGATCAACCTTAGCAAAAAACCGAGGAGAATTGAATGACGGTTGCGCCACTCAGTTGGTCTGAATTAGAGGCCATCAATGATTTTTCAGTTGACCTAATTCATGGAGCCACCAACTCTCAGTCCGGCTTACGGTTATTTGGACAGACTGAAGATCAGGTGCGAGTTACCCTCTATCGGGATCATCATGCTTGGTGTCCCTACTGTCAAAAGGTCTGGCTTTGGCTTGAGGAAAAGCAAATTCCCTACCGCATCCAAAAAGTATCCATGGTTTGCTATGGCCAAAAGCAGGACTGGTATAAGCAAAAGGTTCCCTCTGGAATGTTGCCGGCCTTGGAATTGGATGGCCGTTTGATCACCGAAAGTGATGATATTTTGATTGCCCTAGAGCGAACCTTTGGCCCCCTAGGGTATGAGATGACAGACGCAACAGTGATTCCCCTGCGCCAATTGGAGCGATCGCTGTTTCGGGCTTGGTGTATTTGGCTCTGTTCCCGCTACCGCTCAGAACGGGAAGAACAACGGCGGCGAGATCAATTTACCGCAGTAATCAAAGACTTGGAAGCAGCCCTAGACCTAACCCCTCCCTACTTTTTACCCGTTTTTAGTGTAGTTGATGTGATCTTTACCCCCTTTTTGGAGCGCATGAATGCCAGTCTGTACTACTATAAGGGCTATTCACTTCGAGAAGAAAATATAGGTTTAGCCGCTTGGTTTGCGGCCATGGAAACCCGCTCGACCTATCGCGGTACCCAAAGTGATTTTCATACCCACGTCCATGATTTACCGCCCCAAATGGGGGGATGTTACAGCAACGCCCATCCCCAGACCCAGATCAACCAAAACCGTGTTAATTTTGGGCCTTGGTTGGGATTGCCCGATGTGTCCTATCCAGAGCCGGATACAGCGCGGCAAGAGGCCCTCTACCGGGTATTGAAGCATCGTACAAATATTATGCGGGTGAACCCCGCCAGTCCAGAGGTGATTGATTGGGCACTTCGTTGCGCTCTCACCAAATTGATCAAGGGAGAAGACTGTTTACCGCCCCCAGGTTCCGATGGGGCATTGCGCTATTTGCGCGATCGCATTAGTGTGCCCCGAGATATGTCAATCTATGCAGCCAAGCATCTACGGCAGGCCTTGGAAGTAACGGCGGCTTTGGCTGGAGATGGCCAACCGGCCCCGTTGCCCGTGAATCACCGCCAAGATCAGAACCCAGCTAATTTTAACGTGAGTTCGGCTTAAACAACTGTGAGTAAATGGTGATCAATCGTAATGGATGGCTTCTTCGGTTGATGAGTATAGACAATTAGCCCACAGACGATATCCACGATACAGTTGATTGGGGAACGGTGACGAGAGTGTTCAAGTTGAGAAATGTTCTTCAACTGATCAATCACCGTCTCAAATAATGGCCCGTTTCCTCAGCATCAAGAGATCGCTCAATTCTTATCCCCAACTCACGTTAATTTCTATCCATGGTTGTACTGACCCCTGACCATTTCCCAGATGCCTTTTGGCGGGCGATCGCCCAGTTTAATCAAAAAGACTACTACGCCTGCCACGACACTCTTGAAGACCTATGGATGGAAGCGATCGAACCGGAACGCAGCTTTTATCAGGGACTTTTGCAATTAGCCGTTGCCTGCTATCACCTCAGCCAAGGCAATCGCCGGGGAGCCATCTTGCTTCTAGGGGAAGGGATGAAGCGATTAAAACCCTATGGAGCGGACTACGCTCACCTCAACATTGCCCAACTGCGGCAACAGGCCCAATCCTTGCAACGAGAACTCCAGCAGTCTGGAGAGGTGTTACCCCTGCCCGATCTCTCTATTTCTAAAAATGATTTATAAAATCAAACATTCTAGGGTCTGCGGGAAAATTTAGCCCCAAGCTGAACCTGGGGCCAAGGTATTCCTAATTAGAGATCATCTAGGGCGGCAATGCCTGGCAAGACCTTTCCTTCTAGGAGTTCTAGGCTTGCACCACCTCCCGTGGAAATATGACTCATCTGACTGGCTACGCCGACCTTTTCCACCGCTGCAACGGAGTCCCCACCGCCAATAATGGTGCAAACGCCGGTTCCCGTTAATTCGGCTAGGGTGCGGGCGATCGCCTCAGTACCCACGGCAAATTTGTCAAACTCAAACACCCCCATGGGGCCATTCCAGATGACGGTTTTACATTCTGTCAGGGCTGCCTGAAACGCCTGAACCGAATCCGGGCCAATATCTAGACCCATCCAGCCCTCAGGGATTTCTGAGACTGGAACGGTTTTAGCATTGGCATCGGCGGCAAAGGCATCGGCAACGACCACATCCGTGGGCAACAGAAAATCGACACCTTTTTCCTTCGCTTTGATTTCTAGCTGCTGGGCTAACTCCAATTTGTCTGCCTCTACGAGGGATTTACCCACGCTCAGACCCCGTGCTTGGTAGAACGTGAAAATCATGCCGCCGCCAAGGATCAGCTTATCTACTTTTTCCAGGAGGCTTTCAATGACACCAATTTTAGAGGAAACCTTAGAGCCGCCGACAATGGCTGCCAAGGGCCGCCGCGGATGTTCAATGGCATTTTGCAGATACTCGAGTTCCTTCTCAATCAGGAATCCCGCCACACAGGGCCGGAGATACTTAGTGACACCTTCCGTGGAGGCATGGGCGCGGTGGGCCGTACCAAAGGCATCATTCACGTAGACATCGGCGCAGGCAGCTAATTGCTGGGCAAACTCGGGATCATTTTTTTCTTCTTCGGGATGGAAGCGTACATTTTCCAGTAGACAGACCTGGCCAGGGGTCATGGCTTGGCTATGGTTAACGACCGCTTCACCAATGCAGTCATCTAGTTTGACAACGGTGGTATTGAGTAGTTCTCCGAGTCGCTGGGCCACCGGAGTAAGACGCAGCTTGTCATCCACCCCCTTGGGGCGACCAAAGTGACTGGTCAGAATCACCTTAGCGTTTTTAGTGATCAAGTCTTGAATGGTCGGTAGGGCGGCGCGAATGCGGGTATCGTCAGTGATCTGGCCATTGCTATCTAAAGGAACATTAAAATCAGCCCGAACTAAGACTCGTTTACCATCTAAATCAGCGGTAGACAGATCTGCTAAGGTTTTTTTGGACACGATACGGACTCCATAAGTGCGTCAATGGGGAGATGATAGAAATAGAGGCTTTCAGACGTTGTTTAAGGTGAATGGGCGATCGCTCACCTCAACGTTATCCCAGAGTGGTTTATCCCCAGTCTGAGAACAATTTTACCGAAGGGTGTGCCCCCATAACCGATCTCGGAGTTAAACGACCATGTTCAAAACAATTCTCTTTCCCATCGATCGCAGCCGTGATACCCAAGAAGCGGTACAAACGGTTGTTGAGTTAGTCCGTCTATGTCAAAGCAAACTCATTTTACTGTCAGTACAAAATGATCAGATTGCCGACCCTGACTTGGCTGCGGCGATCGCCAGCTTTTTAGAGGAGGCCAAAACGGCATTTTCCGCCCAGGGGATTATTGCTGAAACCCTGCTGCGTCAAGGTAAACCCGCCTTTGTTATCTGCGATGTGGCGGATGAGTTGCAAATCGACTTGATTGTGATGGGCTGTCGGGGAACAGGCTTGACCCAGGAAGGTATTAATGAAAGCGTTAGCAATCGGGTGATTAATCTTTCCTCCTGCCCGGTCTTAGTAGTTCCCTAGGGAGCCTTGATTCACGGCCGCTGAGCACAGGAAGAGCAGATGCCATAATTAAGCTACAACCTCTACTTGATGGGTTTCCACCGTAAGTGGTAAGCCACGCTCTGCACGAACTTGTAGGCAAGCCGCTATGGCATCCTTGATGTTTTCAAGTGCGTCCTCTTTCGTTTGTCCCTGACTAATACAGCCTGGAATACTAGGACACTCTATAATCCAAACTCCATCCTCATCACGCTCAAGGGTTACATTGAATTTCATAAGCCTTAGTTGATAGCGGCATAATATTCACTTAACAGCTTATCTCCTATCTCTCTATGGGATGTATCCCAATAAACAGCCAAATAGGGCGATCGCCCCAGACCATGATAAATCCAGAGCGATCGCTATTTTTTTGAGTTTTGAGGACTTAGCCTCAGATTAGACCTTGATCTACCTTGATCATCTTAGGAATCGAAGACCTTAAAGACCTTAGTAGTCAAAGTCTCCACCCATGCCTGCACCGGCACCGGCAGGAGCATTATCCTTGGGTTCAGGCTTATCAACAATGATGCATTCGGTGGTCAGCACCATGCCAGCGATGGAGGCGGCATTTTGCAAGGCCGAACGAGTCACTTTGGCGGGATCCACAATTCCGGCAGCAAACATATCCACATAGCTGCCTTTGGCGGCATCATAACCGACGTTGAAGTCTTTTTCCTTCACCCGCTCGGAAATGATCGCACCGTTTTGGCCAGCATTTTCGGCAATGCGACGCAGGGGCGAGGTCAGGGCCCGCTCCACAATACCAGCACCGATGAGTTCTTCACCCGTTAGGTTGGCTTCTGCCCAGGTGGCTAGATCGGGGCCGAGGTGCGCCAATGTGGTGCCACCACCGGGAACAATCCCTTCTTCGACGGCAGCCTTGGTGGCATTAATGGCATCTTCGAGACGAAGTTTGCGATCTTTCATTTCCGTTTCTGTAGCTGCACCGACCTTAATGACGGCAACGCCACCGGCTAGTTTAGCCAAACGCTCTTGCAGCTTTTCCTTGTCGTAGCTGGAATCGGTCTCTTCCATCTGGCGACGGATTTGCTCACAGCGGGCTTTGACTTCCTTCTCGTTACCTTCGGCCACAATTGTGGTGTTGTCTTTGGTAATCGTGATCCGGCGGGCTTTGCCCAGCATTTCCAGCTTGGCGGTATCCAACTTGAGACCGGCATCTTCGGTAATCATTTGACCACCGGTGAGGACGGCAATATCCTCAAGCATGGCTTTACGGCGATCGCCAAAGCCAGGGGCCTTAACGGCGGCCACATTCAAGACACCCCGCAGACGATTCACCACTAGGGTTGCCAGGGCTTCTTTTTCAATGTCTTCGGCAATGATCACCAAGGGACGACCGGAACGGGCCACTTGCTCCAGCACAGGAACCAGATCCTGCACTAGGGTAATTTTCTTGTCGGTGATTAGAATGAACGGCTCATCTAAAATGGCTTCCATCCGCTCGGTGTCGGTGGCGAAGTAAGGGGAGATATAGCCCTTATCAAAGCGCATCCCTTCGGTGACTTCCAGTTCAGTGGTCATGGACTTGCCTTCTTCCAGGGAAATAACCCCTTCTTTGCCCACCTTATCCATGGCGGCCGCAATCATTTGACCCACTTCTTCGTCATTACCGGCAGAAATGGAAGCAACTTGGGCGATCGCCTTGGAATCTTCCACTTGCCGGGCATGGGCAGCAATTTTTTCCACCAGGTATTGGGTTGCCTTATCAATCCCCCGCTTCAGGGAAATGGGATTGGCACCCGCCGCTACATTGCGAAGACCTTCTTTGACCATGGCATGGGCAAGGACGGTGGCCGTGGTGGTTCCGTCTCCAGCCGCATCATTGGTTTTAGAGGCCGCCTGACGAATTAAGGCAACCCCAGTATTTTCAATGTGGTCTTCCAGTTCGATTTCCTTGGCAATGGTGACACCATCATTAATGATTTGAGGTGCGCCAAATTTCTTTTCTAGGACAACATTACGACCCTTGGGGCCGAGGGTTACTGCCACGGCTTCGGTAAGAATGTCCATGCCCTTTTCCAAGGCACGCCGGGCGTTTTCGTTGTAGATGATCCGCTTAGCCATAGTTCTGTATTCCTGTCTTAAAACATTGAATGGTGATTAATTGACCTAACAATTGACCGAAAAGTGACATCATCTAAACTGTGACATCACCGCTTCGACTAGAAATCCTAGACAACGATCGCCAAGATGTCTTTTTCCGAAAGCAAAACGTACTCATCGCCAGCAAGCTTGACCTCGGTGCCAGCATATTTGGAGTAGAGAACCTTGTCGCCCACTTTTACATCCATGGGCTGGCGGCTGCCATCATCATTGATTTTGCCGGGGCCAGTGGCGGTGACTTCGCCCACCTGGGGTTTTTCCCGAGCATTATCCGGTAGTAGAATCCCACCGGCGGTTTTTTCTTCGCTTTCGCTAACTTTTACAAAGATGCGATCGCCCAAGGGCTTCACAGTCGAAACACTTAGAGATACGGCTGCCATAGCGTACTGATCTCCCATTTGAAGGTTATTGTGGTTATTGAACTCTCGCCTAAACCCCTGAAAATTCACTCATTCAGGAGAAACGAGAGACTGGTAAAGTGGTTAAAGAGGATTCTAGAAACCGACAAATTCCCGTAGCTTGTCTGGTTTTAGCACTCCCAACCCCTGAGTGCTAATGTACCGGTAATCAGAATCCCTTGGCAATTCCCCGCCGAGTACGGTTTACCGAACGAATTGGACAAACTTAGCTCCCCGGTGTTTGCTAATCCACATTTTGCTCGGTGTTGTTAGCTTGTTAGGTGTTGTTAGCTATGGCGATCGCCTCAACCAACCCCACCACGGGGGAACTTCTCAAGACCTATGCGCCCCTCAATGATGGGGAAATTGAGACCTGTCTCGCCAAGGCTGCAACCGCCTTTGCCAGCTACCGCAAAACCGCCTTTGACCAACGGGCGGGTTGGCTCCTGAAGGTGAGCGATCGCCTCAAACAGGATCGGGAACGGTGCGCCCAGATGATGACTCTAGAGATGGGAAAGCCCATCACCGAAGCGATCGCCGAAGTAGAAAAATCCGCTTGGGTCTGTCGCTACTACGCGGAACATGGGGCCCAGTTTTTAGCTGATGAACTCGTAGACACTGATGCCAGCCAAAGTTTTATCCGCTACCAACCCCTAGGCCCGATCCTGGCGGTGATGCCCTGGAATTTTCCCTTTTGGCAAGTCTTTCGGTTTGCGGCTCCGGCCCTGATGGCGGGCAATGTGGGCTTACTCAAGCACGCATCCAATGTACCCCAATGTGCCCTGGCGATCGCCGAGATTTTTGCTGAGGCAGGGTTTGCCGATGGTGTTTTTCAAACCTTACTCATTCCCGCTAGCCGGGTGGCTCCCTTGATGGCCGACCCACGGATTAAGGCAGCGACCCTAACGGGCAGTGAACCGGCAGGGATGAGTCTTGCCCAAGCGGCGGGTCAACAGATCAAAAAAACCGTCCTAGAACTGGGGGGCAGTGATCCCTGTATTGTCTTAGACAGTGCGGATATAGGGGCAGCTGTCACCACCGGCCTCAAATCCCGGATGATCAACAACGGCCAATCCTGTATTGCCGCCAAGCGATTTATTGTCCAAGCCTCAATTTACGATGAATTTGCCGAGCAACTGATTCACCAAATGCAGGGCTGGAACCTAGGGAACCCCCTCAACCCGGAAACCCAACTGGGGCCCCTCGCCACCCAGGGTATCTTAGACGAGTTAGGCCAACAGGTGGAACAGGCGATCGCCCAGGGGGCAACCCTTCACTGTGGGGGGCAAGTTTTGCAAGGAACCGCAGCCCTACTCCCCGAATTACGCCAGGGTTACTTTTATCCGCCCACCCTTTTAAGTGATATTGGCCCAGAGCATCCCGCCTTTAGCCAGGAGTTTTTTGGCCCCGTCGCCCTACTGTTTCGGGTCAATACCCTGGATGACGCGATTCAACTGGCCAATGCCACTCCCTTTGGCCTAGGGGCGAGTGCCTGGACAACGGATCCCCACCAACGCGATCGCCTCCTGGATGAACTGGAGGCCGGAGCCGTATTCATCAATGGCTTGGTCAAGTCCGATCCCCGTTTACCCTTTGGCGGCATTAAGCGATCGGGCTACGGCCGCGAATTGGGGCGAGTGGGCATCCAGGAATTTGTTAACTTAAAGACCGTCTGGATCGCCTAATCAAAGATTCAGGACTCAGGGTTTGTTTTTTACCCTGGGTCTGCTGCTATAATTGTGGATTGTGTAAATTAATTGACACCGAAAACCCTTGGCAAACGTAGTTGTAGTTGGCGCCCAGTGGGGCGATGAAGGCAAAGGCAAGATTACCGATCTCCTGAGCAAATCAGCAGATGTCGTCGTCCGCTACCAGGGTGGAGTCAATGCTGGGCATACAGTTGTCGTAAAGGATCAAACCTTAAAGCTGCATCTGATTCCCTCTGGCATTCTCTACCCAGAAACAGAATGTATTATTGGTACCGGCACGGTCATTGATCCAAAAGTCCTTCTCGAGGAAATTGATCAACTGGAGGCCCTGAGCGTTAGCATCAATAACTTGATGATTGCGGAAACGGCCCACCTAACCATGCCCTACCATCGCATGATCGATCTGGCCTCAGAGGAACGGCGGGGTAGTCATCGCATTGGCACCACCGGGCGGGGTATTGGCCCGACCTATGCAGACAAGTCAGAGCGTACGGGCCTGCGGGTTCTCGATTTACTGGATGCCGATCAGTTGGCGGCCAAGGTCGAATGGGCGATCGCTTACAAGAATGTTCTTTTAGAGAAGTTCTACAACCTAAAGCCCCTAGACCCAGAACCAATTATCCAGGAATACCTAGGCTACGCCGATCGCCTGCGTCCCCATGTCGTGGATGGCTCCTTGCGAATTTATAAAGCCATTCGGGAGAAGCGAAACATTTTGTTTGAGGGGGCTCAGGGAACACTCCTAGACTTAGATCACGGAACCTACCCCTACGTCACCTCCTCTAACCCCGTGGCGGGTGGGGCCTGTGTTGGTGCTGGAGTGGGCCCCACCATGATCGATCGCGTCATTGGCGTGGCCAAAGCCTATACCACCCGTGTGGGGGAAGGGCCCTTTCCCACGGAGCTTTTGGATGAGACAGGAGAGCGACTAGGGGATCGGGGGGCCGAGTTTGGCACAACAACGGGGCGGCCCCGTCGCTGCGGTTGGTTTGATGCGGTAATTGGCCGCTATGCCGTGCGGATCAACGGCTTGGACTGTGTAGCTATTACCAAGCTAGATGTTTTAGACGAATTGGACGAGATCAAGGTCTGCGTTGCCTACAACATCGATGGCGATCGCTGCGAAGATTTCCCCAGCAATGCCCTGCACTTTGCCCGCTGTCAACCTATCTATGAGACCTTACCGGGCTGGAAACAGTCCACCAGTCATTGTCGTTCCTTAGAAGATCTGCCCGCCGCCGCCCTCAACTACCTCAAGTTTTTAGCGGAAATCATGTCCGTCCCCATTGCCATTGTTTCCCTAGGAGCCGAGCGGAACCAGACGATCATTGTCGAGGATCCTATTCATGGCCCCAAGCGGGCCTTGCTCTACCACAATGGCAGTGATGTTCCGCCCACCTTGAGCTAATTTCACGTTTGATTTTTCCCTTTTTACCTACGTTTTTTCAGGAGTTTTCCATGGCTACCCCCTTAACCATTGAATGTCATCTGCGCCCAGCGGACAGTAAGCCCAATGCCCTGCGCCAATCGGGACAAATTCCCGCCGTTCTCTATGGGCATAACGGCAATGAGTCCGTGAACTTGATCGTGGAAAGCCGGGTTGCCGGATTCCTGGTTCGGGATGCCTTTGTCGGCAAGACCCCCATTGAAGTATCCGTGCCGGACTTACCGTGGCAGGGAACCGCTGTTCTGCAAGAAGTTCAGGCCCACCCCGCCCGAGACACCCTCTACCATCTCAGCTTTTTCGTCAAGAAGCCTTAGGCTAAATTTGAGGACGGAATTTTCGGCGGGGCGATCGCTGGGTTGAGGTTAATCCTTCTAGGGTTATCGCCCCCCTGAAGGATTAATGGGTGGCCCACCTTGGCCCCGCAGTTGCTCACCCATAGCCCGCCCCTGCACGCCCCGACCTTGACCTTGCATTTGTCCCCAAGTACGCATTTGTTCACCCATGGCCTGCCCCTGAGCACCCCTTGCTTGGCCTTGTCCACCCATCTGTTGACCCACGCCA
Source organism: Candidatus Synechococcus calcipolaris G9 (assembly GCF_029582805.1). Classification (NCBI taxonomy): domain Bacteria; kingdom Bacillati; phylum Cyanobacteriota; class Cyanophyceae; order Synechococcales; family Synechococcaceae; genus Synechococcus; species Candidatus Synechococcus calcipolaris. The sequence continues at coordinate 1,627,576 of NZ_JAKKUT010000002.1, forward strand.
GGGCCGCCCGGGATTCCTCCTGATTGGGGGCCACGTCCTTGAGGGCTAACCGGATTTTGGGCTAGGGCTAAGGGAGAGAGCAAGAACAGTGTTGGAACGGTAATCAATAAGTCATGGATTCGCATAGGAACAACCTTGCAAAACTTGCAAAAAACGTCTGGCAAAGAAATTTGATCTAGATGAAAATTTGGTGCAGATGAATATGCTACTATCCTAGCGATTTTAACCTCAGAGATCCGGCCCCGTACCCCACTTCAGGACAATAAACCGAGATTGCCATGATACCCCTTAAAGGTTTTTACCGACTGAGCTTAGCCTGTCTGCTGGCTCTAATTATTTATTTTGGCTGGAGCGCGCCTGCCCATGCCCTAGGGGGTGAACTGCCCCCCCTGGATACCCCTGCACCAGAATTTAACCTGCCTACCCATAGGGGGGATGGCTCGGTATCTCTAGCGGATTACCGGGGGAAATGGCTCGTTGTGTATTTTTATCCGAAAGACTTTACCTCCGGCTGCACCTTAGAAGCCCAACGATTTCAGCGGGATTTAGACCAGTTCCATCAGCGAAATACCGAAGTGATTGGTATCAGTGCCGACTCCATTGATTCCCATGCCGAATTTTGTGATTCCGAAGGCTTGACCTTTCCCCTCCTCTCCGATACCACGGGTGAAGTGAGTAAGGCCTACGGCTCCTGGTTGGGATTTATTTCTCTCCGCCATAGTTTTATTATCGACCCCGACGGCATTCTCCGCGATCGCTATGTAAAAGTCAGTCCAGCGATTCATTCCCAAGAGGTGTTAACTCGCCTAGATGAGCTTCAACGGGCTGGATAGCTGCCATTCCAGAGGGGACGATGGATGAACTGGCAGATCGATGTAGCCTTGTGGGATTTGTAAGCACTTGCTAAAATGATTAAGTGTATGGGGTGTAGCAATGTATCTGTGCCTATGATCTGTAAAGGTAATTTTTTGATATTGCACAGTACCATTTCTGGTTGCACCATCCTTTACTGCTGCGTGGATTGAAGCTTATATGTCTTCACTAACGTTGACGTTTGTTGCACCGCAGTGGAATACCCTTAGTTTTACCTCAACTCTTTTCCTGAAGCCTATTTTAGACCTACTCCTCAGGGATGTACCTCCCTGCTGTCAGGATGAGTTGCGTCTAGGCTTACAAGAAGCTCTGGTCAATGCCTCCCACCATGGAAATGAGTTAAACCCAGACAAGGTTGTACTGGTGCGCTATTCAATGGTTGAACATCAATGTTGGTGGGTGATTACCGATCAAGGTATGGGGTTTTCACCACCGCGGTATATTTGCTCTGCCGTTGATGATCTACTACCGGAGGCTGAGGCCGAATCAGGCCGGGGCCTCTTTTTAATCTATGAAATCTTTGATGAAGTCTACTGGAATGGCCCGGGCACTGAGTTGAGCCTGTGTAAAGATCTAGAGCGGTATCTGCAAGGATTGTAATGGCATTTAATTTAGCCTAAGAGGGGCAATTAATCCTCGTCCTAGTTATGTCACCATGGGGGCGAGACGTCCGAGGAGGGTTAGGTGTATGGTATCAATCGCCCGTAAGAATTTATTTGAAGATTTACCACGATTTATGGTGGCCCAAGCAGGGATTATGTTTGCGGTCAGTCTAGTGACGATTCAAACGGGCTTACTGGAAGGTTTTGGCCGCTCCTCCACCCTCTTGATTGATCGATCAAAGGCAGATATTTGGGTGGCTTCCAAGGAAATTCGCTATTTAGATCTCACCCTACCCATTGACTATGAGCGGTTGAACGAAGCGGCGGCGGTGGAAGGGGTTGAACTGGCTGAGGCCCTAGTTCTCCGGGGAGCAATTTGGCAGCAGTCCACCGATGGCGAGATTGATCCGGTGCGGGTAGTGGGCTTTGATTCTGGGGGTGAACTCTTCCAGCCTTGGGCTGTTCAGTCCGGCCAGGTGAGTGAATTAGACGAATCCTATGGGGTGATGATTGATCGGGTGGATCAACGCAATCTGAATATTACCGGCATTGGTGATACCGCCGGGCTAAATGATTATCCGGCGATCGTTAAGGGGTTTACCCAGGGAATTCGTTCCATTGTCACCAGTCCCTACGTATTTACATCCCTAGAAAATGCCAACCTCTACCTTAACTTTCCCCGATTTGATGATGCTGATCCACCGGAGTTTGCACCTAGTCTGAATCCAGAAACGCCCATTCAGTTTATTTTGATTCGTGTGGATGCGGATTACGATCTCGAAACGGTGCGCCAGGATTTACAATTGACTCTTCCCGATCAGCGGATCATGACCACCGCAGAACTCTCCCAGTTGACCCGTGCCTATTGGCGTAGTAGTACGGGGGTCGGATTTATTTTAGGTCTGGGGGCCATTGTCGGCATTATTGTCGGCACGGTGATTGTGGGACAAATTCTTTACTCCTCCGTCTCCGATCGCCTCCAAGAGTACGGCACCCTAAAAGCTATGGGGGCCTCGGATTGGTATCTATACCGCATTATTATTGAGCAGGCCCTCTGGATGGCCATTATGGGCTATATCCCTGGTTTAATTCTCTCCCTGACTGTGGGGGCCTGGACCATGGAAACCCGGGCGATCCGCATCTTAATCACCCCAGAGACCGCGGCAACGGTCTTCACCGTAACCGTAACGATGTGTACCGGGGCGGCCCTATTTGCCATTCAGAAAGTCACCCACCTGGACCCCGCCATTGTGTTTAAGTCCTAGGAAATTCTAGGTTTGAGATGTTTTTCGCCAAGATCGGCGTGGAAGCGTTACCTTGGGATTCAATACCGGATTATTCAGGGAGGAGCCTGTTATCGTTAAATTAGCTAAACCCCCCCTAACTACTCCCATTCCTACGGCCAGTGCCTCGGTCTATCAAGATACCTGGTTGGATCGCCTTTGTATTTACATCCTGAAAGCTCAAATCAGTCGAGTGATTGGCCAAAAAACAAGTTTGCCGGGGTATGAGGGATTTGTGGCTCTGTCCAAGCAGGTGATGATTGGTCGGGATACTCAAGAGCAGCAGGCAGCGATCGCCCATGTACTCCGTTCAACCATTCCCCCTTGGATGACTCGCCCTATTCGCCGTCTGTTTCAGCCAAATCGCTGGGTCTGTGAAACCAATGCCTGGTTTGCAACGGTTTTATTTCAGTGGTTGGTGGGCCCCTGCGATCGCCATAGTGTGGATATTGTGGATCAAACAGGTCAGACCCACCAGCAAAACAGTGGGGTTCATATTCAGAAATGCCGCTACTTAGAACAAAGTCAATGTGTTGGCCTCTGTATTAACCTCTGTAAAGTTCCCACCCAGACCTTTTTCAGCGAAGAGTTGGGGATTCCCCTCACCCTCACCCCCAATTTTGAGGACTTCAGTTGTGAAATGGTCTTTGGTCAACAGCCACCGCCCCTGGAAACGGAACCGGCCTACCATCAGCCCTGTATTGCCCAAACCCATGGCTCTTCCCCATGTCCCAAGGTGCGGTAATTATTTTGCAGGGATTATAATTAATCAATTGGGGAGACAATCCCAAGGACAGTTTGATAACTGCCTCTGCATAGAGATGGGGGCCGGTGGGTAAGTTTTATAGTGTCATAAGACGCGATCGGGCCAAAGATTGACTAGAGATTTAGTAGTGAGGGTGTGAGGTTCATGCCTAAGTTCAAATATTTATCGTTGCAACTGGCTGCGGGTTTAACGGCCAGCTTCCTGGCTAGTTGTGGGTTTTTGGTGAGTGAAACCGAGGTAGTGGTTCCGCCGCCACCCCCACCGCCCCCTGCGCCAACCCCCGTTACCGCCGCCCCTGCACCCCTCCTAGAGAGCTTGGCCAAGCCGACGCAGCCGGAAGCGCGCTTGAGTACCCTGAAGCCGGGAGAACAGGTGGGCCGGGCCAATCCCTTTGAACCAGTGAGTACAGGAGAGGAGGGGACAGCCATTCTCAGCAGTAGTGATGTGCCCCTATTACGGCCGGGAACCTACCGCTCGCCGGAAGAAATTAGTGCCAGCCTCAGAAATATCCGCACAGCGATCGCCGCGAGTCCAGGAGGTATTGTAGGTGGCCCCGGTGGTACCATCGCGCCACCGCCCCCGCCGCCAACCCCCACCGAGGCCCAGGGGGTGCGTGTCTTTGGAGTAGCGGCCATTAATGGCATCACCCGTGCCGTCGTCCGGGCTCCAAACGAATCCGTGACCCGTACCGTTCAGGTGGGAGATACCTTAGGCGGTGGAGTGCGGGTTACGGCCATTGAAGCCTATCGCACCGATCCGGTGGTTGTGCTGGAGCAGTATGGGCAAACGGTGCGGATTAGTGTGGGCCAATCTCCGGTGTCCCAAGGTGATGCCCCCCCTGTGCTGTAGTGCCTTTTCGACCTTTTGATCGATCTCTTTGTCTAGTGTAGGTTCCCAATTTTTTCGGTATAATCCTTAGCAGAATGGCTGTGTAAATAACGCCAATATCCCCCATACCCTAGGTTTTATGACAACCTCAGCATCTGCATCAACGCTATCTCCAGACCAGTCATCGGTGTGGATTAAGGGTCTACTTAGTGTGGCCTGGGCCGACGGTCACTTTGACCCTGAGGAGCAAAAACTGATCACGGATTTGATTCAGGATGAAATTGCACCGGAGTTTTCCCTTAGCTCCTTTGAACCCGTTAAGGATGAGGAACTGATTGCGGCCCTGGGCGGCGATCGCGATCTGGCGGAAAACTTTATCCGAACAGCGGTGATGGTGGGGTTAGCCAACGGCATTTACTCCCAGGCAGAGGATGCGGAGTTACAGCGGTTTTGTCGGGCCCTAGGTTTACAAATTGATGCCCTCGATGCCCTGCAACACACCTTAGATGGCCACCACGATGAGGCGATGAAGTCGGGGGATGCGGATCTCCTCAAGCCCATGCGTCAATGGCTCGATGGCATGGATGTCAAGGATGCAAAGGTTGCCCGTTTCCTCTGTCGCTTAATTCCGCCCCAATGTCCCTTTGAGCGAGATGTTACTCTGTTTGGCCGGAAAATTGTGCACATTCCCCCCCTGTGTAAGCTTAATCCCCTCTATGATCAATTGGTGGGCCTCCGATTTCGTTCGTTAACCTATCTGGCGGATGAATGCAAAGAAGATATTACGCCCTACTGTTAGCCCATTATTCCTGAACCTATGCCATCTAAAGCCAAAATTGCGATCGCCCACTTGGGCTGTGATAAAAATCGCGTTGATACGGAACATATCCTAGGATTACTGGTGGAAGCAGGGTATGGGGTGGATACGGACGAAGCGGCAGCGGACTACGTGATTGTTAACACCTGTAGTTTTATTCAGGCGGCACGGCAAGAGTCGGTACAGACCCTGGTGGAGCTAGCGGAAGCCAATAAAAAAATTGTGATTACGGGCTGTTTAGCCCAGCATTTCCAGTCCCAACTATTGGATGAAATTCCAGAAGCCGTTGCCGTGGTTGGCAGTGGCGACTATCAGCATATTGTAGAGGTGATTGAACGGGCCGAAGCAGGCGAGCGGGTAGAGCGGGTTAGTGCGGTTCCCAATTACATTGCCGATGAAACGATTCCCCGCTATCGCACCACCCCCGAACCCATGGCCTATCTGCGGATTGCCGAAGGCTGTGACTATCGATGTGCCTTTTGTATTATTCCCCATCTACGGGGGAATCAGCGATCGCGCTCCATTGAATCCATTGTCCAAGAAGCCAACCAACTCGCCCAGGAAGGGGTTCAAGAAATCATTCTCGTCTCCCAAATCACGACCAACTATGGCTTAGATCGCTATGGCCAACCCCAACTGGCGGAACTGCTGCGGGCCCTAGGTGCGGTGGATATTCCCTGGATTCGTATGCACTATGCCTATCCCACCGGCTTGACTGATGCGGTGATTGCGGCGATGCGGGAGACCCCCAATATTCTGCCCTATCTGGATTTACCCCTCCAGCATTCCCATCCCGAGATTCTGCGGGCGATGAACCGGCCCTGGCAGGCCAATGTCAATGATCATGTGATGGAACGACTCAAGGCAAGTCTCCCGGATGCGGTCTTTCGGACGACGTTTATTGTGGGCTTCCCCGGTGAAACGGAGGAGCATTTTGATCATTTATGTCAGTTTGTAGAGCGTCATCAATTTGATCATGTGGGCGTATTTACCTTTTCCCCGGAAGACGGTACCGCTGCCCATACCCTCCCCAACCAAGTCCCAGAGGAGATAAAAGATCATCGCCGCGATCGCCTCATGGCCCTACAGCAACCCATTTCCTACCGGAATAATCAACGGCAAATTGGCTTAACGGTTCCGGTTTTAATTGAACAGGAAAACCCCCAGACTGGAGAATGGATCGGGCGATCTCCCCGGTTTAGTGCCGATGTGGATGGGGTTGTGTACGTTAAGGGGCCAGCCCAAATCGGACGCATTCTTCCCGTGGAAATTACCGCCGCAGATCCCTACGATCTCTATGGCATCACCCATCTTCGCGAGGATTAGTCCAGTCCATTAACCCACCCAGGGAACACTTGATGTGGATGGTTTACTGGCTCTTGGGGGCGGCTGCTTTTGACTCTCCTGGGTGGAAATATTCCCTAGCTGATCCCCATGGGATAGGACCTCCGGGCGGTACATTGTTGGATAGTGAAAATGGAAACTTGACGTTCCCAAAATAAAAACATCCTGATCGTGGAGCAGCGTATTGTGCTCTAGGGGATAGCCATTGAGTAAAACGCCATTGCTGCTATGGTTATCCGCTAGGAAGTAGAGGGGTTGATCTTGAAAAATAAAGGATTGAATAATGGCATGACAGCGGGAGAGATGGGGATCATCCACGACAATGCGACAGTCCATACTGCGGCCAATTGTCCAACGGATGCCGCCCCAGAGAGTAATCTGCCGTTTAGGTTGCCCCCGTTGACGGATCACTAGCCAGGCAGATGCCGTTGAACCAGGATGACTCGACATGATGCCCAAGAGAGTTAAGAAACTTTTCTGATGCTGACCGTGATTTGAGGTCGAAAAACTCCCCCCTAGTCTTCAGCATAACCAGAAATATCTTGATAACCGGAAATATCTTGGCGAAGGGAGATGGCTTGACCGATGGCAAAACTCCGGGCAATTTGATCACACCGCTCGTTTCCCAGATTGCCACTGTGGCCACGCACATGGGCCCAGGTGATCTTTGAACTATTTAACTGGTCTAGGATTTGCCAAAGGTCTTGGTTGAGGACGGGTTTCTTCGCGGATGTTTGCCATCCCCGCCGCTTCCAGCCTCCAATCCATTGGGTAATTCCTTTTTGGACGTATTCGCTATCGGTATAGAGGGTAATGGAAGAGGGGGGAAACTGCTGCCAAAATTCCAGAGCCGCGATCGCCGCCTGAAGTTCCATGCGATTATTGGTGGTGTGGGGGGCATGGCCACCCAACTCTTGGATGCGGTCATTCTCAAAATAAACCAACACACCCCAGCCCCCGGGACCCGGATTGCCTTCACAGGCCCCATCGGTATAAATCGACGTAATTTTCAAAGTCTTTACTAAAAATCTTTACTATCTTTATTAGGTCTTGCAAATATTACAACTAGTACAGCGGCGCATCGCTCACTCTAGCAGGATTAGCCAAGGGCCCGACTATACCACTGCTGCTCCTCAGAACTACATTGCACGGGACAGGATAAACGCTCAGGATTCAGAAAATCGCTGTAGCGATCGCTGGCCATGTCACGGATCAGGCTAAGGCGGGTGTCAATATAGGAGTTCAAGTGATCCAACTGGTAGCCCTCTAAATGCTGTTGATGATTGAACTGGGCTAGTAACCACTGGGATAGGGAGGCATCATCCAAGTTAAGTAATATAGCGGCCTGGGTACATTCGACAAACTTCCAGAACTGCCGGAGTAGAGACGGTGTCATAGGGTGACCTCTCTTAAGCTTTTCTTCATACTTCACACCTTAGCGGTGTTTTCTAACCTGCGGCCTAGTTTACATAAACATGCAACTAAAGTTACTGAATGCTCATGAAATTTTGTAACTTTTTCTAAAGAGTTTTAACCAATCTCAGAATTATGCCCCTTAGGATTTAGCCTTTGCGGTGCGGCTGGCCCGCTGCTTTTCCTTTTGTTTGCTGCGTTTTTCCGCTGCTTTCCGTTCCCGATCCGCTTGGATGAGCTTTAAGCGTTCCGCCTCCTTTTCCTCAGCAACTTTATCCAGGTAGTAATGGTAGTCGCCTCGGTAGAGCCGGAGTTGGCCATCCTGAATGTCCACGATTTTATTAGCTGCCTTAGAAATAAAATAGCGATCGTGGGAGACGAGAATCACCGTCCCTTCATAATGTTGCAGTGCTTCCTCTAGCATTTCCTTGGCTGGAATATCCAGGTGATTAGTCGGCTCGTCCAAAATTAATAAATTGACCGGTTGCAGCAGCATTTTTGCCAGGGCCAAGCGGGCTTTTTCGCCGCCGCTGAGGGCCGCCACTTTTTTGAAGACAGTTTCGCCGCTAAACAAAAATCGCCCCAGCAGGGTTCGTACTTCTTCGTTTGTCCAGTCTGGGACTTCGTCGTGGATGGTTTCCATCACGGTTTTATCTAAATCCAGGGCCTCTGCTTGATTTTGCTCAAAGTAGCCCGGAATGACGTTGTGATCTCCCAATTTGATCGTGCCCTCACTCGGCTTTTCTGAACCCAGGATCAGGCGTAGCAGGGTGGATTTACCGGCTCCATTGGGGCCTAAAAAGGCAATGCGATCGCCCCGTTCAATGAGTAAATTGGCATCTAGAAACAAAATATTATCGCCGTAGGTATGGGTCATACCCTGGATTTCCACCACCTCGCGACCACTGCGGGGAGCTGCCGGAAACCGAAAATGGAGCGTCCGGCTTTTGTAGGTGGGGGCCTCAATCCGCTCTACTTTTTCCAACTGCTTTTCCCGGCTTTTGGCCTGGGTACTGCGGGTGGCACTGGCCCGGAAGCGATCCACAAAGGTTTGTTGTTTCTCTAGTTCCTTTTGTTGGCGTTCGTAGGCACTCAGTTGGGCCTCTTGCCGCTCGGCCTTCTGCTGAAGATAGGCGGAATAATTCCCCAGGTAGGTGGTGGAGACCCCCCGCTCCGTTTCCACAATCTGGGTACAGAGGCGATCCAGAAACTCCCGGTCATGGGAAACAATCACCATTGGCGTTGTTAAGCCCTTCAGGTAACGCTCTAGCCATTCAATGGTTTCCAGGTCTAGGTGGTTTGTCGGTTCATCCAGGAGAAGCAGATCCGGCTCTTGTAAGAGAATTTTGCCCAGATTCATTCGCATTTGCCAGCCACCGCTATAGGAACTGACGAGGCGATCGCCATCCTCCGAGCTAAACCCCATCTCCGGTAAAATTTTCTCAATCCGGGCATCCAGTCCATAGCCATCTAGGGCCTCAAATTCCCGTTGCAGCCGATCCATGGTGTGAAGTAGTTGATCTAACCGTTCCGGAGTTGCCGTTTCCATCTCCTGGTGAACCTGGAGCAGGGCCCCATGCACCTCATTGGCTACCCTAAAGGCCCGCCAAAACTCTTCCCGGACGGTGCGGGTGGGTTCAATATCAAATTCCTGGTTCAGGTAGGCAATTTTCAGGCTGTCGGGACGAATAATTTCTCCGGCCGTTGGCTCTACCTCTCCCATAATGATTTTTAACTGGGTTGACTTACCGGCCCCATTGACACCCACTAGGCCAATGCGATCGCCGGGCTTCACCTCCCAGTTAATATCTTTGAGGACTTCCCCGGTGGGATAGATTTTACGAATATGATCTAAACGCAGCACAATAAATAAACTCCTGGGCGATCGCGGATTGAGGAACAGCAAACCATACTAGTCTAGCCAGTGAAGTAATATTAAGTAACATCGATCAAAAAATATTTGCGACCAAATATCCTGTTCTCAGTTGCCAGCAACGAACCAGGCCTTTAGAATCAAAAAGCAATGGGTTCAGGTGTGGTGGAGCAACGATTGATGGTCAAAATGATGGCAAAAGCAGCCGTTTATCAATTGGGATTGGGTTTGGGCCTGGCGGCAACGGTGTTCAGTGCCGGTTTAGGTTTGGCAGAAGGCCTCGACACTCCAGAGTCTTCAGAGGTGTCCCGGTCAAATCCGGTTCAAGCCATTGATAGCCAACCCCTGGTTATTCCAGTTCAACCCGTGGATCCCGTTGGTGAAACCTGGAATACCTATTCTCCGCCCGCGACAACAACGGGGCAGTTTCCGGTTAATCCCCAACCCCTGGATATTGACCCTGAATCCTACGGTATTGGTGCCACCCAAGCTCCCCAACCCACCCAAGTGGTGATTCAAGAACGCTCCTCCGGTTGCCAAGCGACGGTTCAATTGGGCCAGGGCGTTCCCCAAGCCATTTGTGATCCAGGCGTTCGCGCCCACGCTCCAGAGACCGCTGCCCTTAACCCCAATCGCATCGGTGCAAATCTTCAGGCCAGTTTACAAGGTTCTCGCCTAGAGCCAGGTTATGATAATCCCTCCGGTAATGGGCGATCGCTGACGGCCGTTCGTCGCTCTTTTCCTGGGCCAAACCCAATCAAATGGTTAGCCCTAAATGGCAAGAATATGCTCTTTCCCCTGGCCAGTCCAGCCCCGATTACCTCTCCCTTTGGTTGGCGGATCCACCCCATTTTTGGGACGATGCGTTTCCATGCTGGCACAGATATGGGCGCACCGGAGGGAACCCCCGTTCTTGCAGTCCATGACGGCCGAGTTGTGGAATCGGGGGACATAGGGGGCTATGGCTTAACGGTGATCTTGCAGCACCCCCCCAATCAAAAGCAGACCCTCTATGCCCATCTGTCGGAACTGTTTGTGAATCCAGGGGAATGGGTAGAACAGGGAGAAGTGATTGGTTTGGTGGGGAGTACTGGCAACTCCACGGGCCCCCACCTTCATTTTGAAATTTTAGAAATGACGGCTAATGGTTTGATCCCAGTGGATCCAGGGGGGCGCTTAGAACTGGCTCTCCAGCAACTAATTCAGGCGATGCAGGTGGCGCAAAATCAGGGTAATCGTGCAACACAATGACCGATTGTCAAGGGGCCAATTCAAAAAACTGTCACCTTAAATTTCAGGGAACTCAATACACCTGATACACTGACCCTAGGCTAGTTCTGCTGAAGGGCTGGGGGGCGATCGTCTGGGTTCCTTACCTGATTTAGTTTGAACAAAGCAATTTAACTCTGGTGTGAGGTTACGAGGTTCGGTGTGAACAACTGGCGTGATCGGCCCTGGTGGGGCCATGGAGCCGGCAGTATTGGGGTTTTTGATAGTGGAGTCGGGGGTCTCACTGTCCTTCGAGCATTGCAAGCCCAACTGCCCCAGGAATCATTTCTGTATTTTGGGGACACAGCCCGCTTACCCTACGGGATTCGTTCAGAGGCAGAGATTTTACAGTACGTCCGGGAAATCCTTACCTGGATGACAGGTCAGGGGATCAAGATGGCAGTGATGGCCTGCAATACCAGTTCTGCCTTAGCTTTAGATACGGTTCGTTCTGAATTTCCAATCCCGATTATTGGCTTGATTTTGCCTGCGGCCCAAACCGCCGTCAAATTAGGTCGCCGCATTGGTGTGATTGCCACCCCAGCAACCGTGGGCAGTGGTAGCTATCCCCTCGCCCTCCAGGAAACGGAACCCACCATTGCGGTGGCTCAATCCGCCTGCCCGATGTTTGTTCCCTTAGTGGAAAGCAATCGGCTCGAAGATCACTATACTCGGGCCATGGCTCGCCAATACCTAGACCCCCTCTTAGATTTTGGCCTCGATACCTTAATTTATGGCTGTACCCATTATCCCCACCTGAGTCGGGTGATTACCGAATGTTTGCCCAAGGATGTTCAGCAGGTGGATCCGGCCCTATCGGTGGCGATCGCCACGGGTCGAGAACTGGATCTGTTGTCCCTGCGAAATCACCATTCCTCCTTTGGCCAGGTACAGTTTTATGTCAGTGGCAATCCCCGTAAGTTTGCTGGCTTGGCAACCCAGTGGTTAGGCTACCGACCCCGGGTGAAGCAGATTCCCCTGCGGGTTTTAAGGAGTCAAGGGTTGAAACGGATGGCCCATATTCCCCGTTCAATGGCTGCCCAAGGAAACAGAGTGCCGACGGAAGGGGTGAAAATTTCCTAGAGCCAAACCTAGGGTTTCTAGCCAATCTTTGAGCGAGGGCTTTTGCTTTTAATCTGGATTTGGTGTAGAAATATGGGGAGTAGCTTCAGAAACATATATCCAAGGAAAACTATGGCACAAGGACAGGGTTTTGGGTTTGGCTTGGGCAAAATGAAGGAGCTGGCCACCGCCATCCAGAAAGCCCAACAGGTTCAAGAAGGTGCAAAAAAGCTCCAGGAAGATTTAGAAAAGATGGAAATTGAGGGTGTTGCTGGAGGAGGGGCCGTTAAGGTGATTATGAGTGGCACCCAAGAACCCCGCCGAGTAGAAATTTCTGCGGACATCCTCAGTGAAGGGGCGGAGGTGCTATCTGACCTCGTAACCGCAGCGATGAAGGATGCCTACGTTAAATCCACCACCACCATGCGGGAGCAGATGGAAGAATTAACCGGCGGATTAACCGTACCGGGACTTTCCTAGGCAGGGTATCGCAGAATAAGCAGGGCATCACTTTCCCCTCCAGAGGCTTGCATCACCATGGCGACTGAACCTCTAACCATTTTGATTGTTGAAGATGATCCGATGATGCAGTTGGGCCTTGAGCAATCCCTGTCGGGCCATCCTGAGTTCACGGTCGTCGGTCAGGCGGAGGATGGGTTCCGTGGAGTTGAACTGGCCCGCAGCCTGCATCCAAGGGTTGTGGTGATGGATATTGGTTTGCCTGGAATGGATGGGATTGCTGCCACCCAAGCGATTAAGGCGGAATTCCCCGATATTCATGTGGTGATGCTAACGTCCCATCAGTCCGAGGTGGAGGTGATTGCCGCCCTTTCCAGTGGCGCGGATGCTTACTGTATTAAGGGATCAACGGTGGATCGTCTCGTGGCGGCGATCGCGGCGGCCCAAGAAGGGGCAACTTACCTGGATCCGCAAATTGCCCGTCAAGTCATTCAACATTTACGACCGCCCCAGTCTCCCCCCCTGGGAATGCCCCTATCCCAGCGGGAGTTGGATGTATTGAAACTAATGGTGGAAGGTTATAGCAATCCAGAAATTGCTGGAAAACTCTACCTGAGTCCGAATACAATTAAGACCCATGTGCGGGGCATTATGAATAAGCTATCCGTGGATGATCGGGTTCAGGCTGCTGTCGTTGCCCTGCGAACGGGCTTGGTTTAGACATGACATGAGAAGCTAACAGCTAAAGATACTGCTGACAAATGCATTCTAGGGCTGACTGACTCAAGGCGGTGAGGATAAATACCTCCTGTACGGTTTTGCCACGGCGGGCAATGACCTTAAATCCGCCCTTGATGGGCACAGAAACTCGTAATTGCAAATGGGGCGATCGCCCTTTGACGGGAGCAATCACGCCAGGAATCACGGTGGTAATACCATCAGCTTGGGCAATGCGTTCTAACACTGGAATGAGCCCGGGAATGTGAGTCGAGTGATTGAGAACAACCCGGCCGCGATCAGAGTCTCCTGCTTTTCTGGCCGATTTCCCCATGTTCTACTTGCCCCTACTCGTCAATCTTCGGTAAGTTACCTTGGCGCAGGGATTGAATCGTCACCTGAAGGGCTAGGCCCACCAACCCCACCGCAATTAAGCTAAAAACCCCCGTTCCCAGGGTACAGACACCCACGACCAGGGTACGGACGGCCACAGATAAACTATAGGCCAGTTGATTGTGGCTGGTCATGGGATGGGTGGCAAAGGAATAGGCGATCGCACTGGTGAGCCGATACAGGAGGAGTCCTAGGGTTCCCGCTAGGAGGGCCCCAGTGAGACAGCGGAGGGGAGTTGTTTTAGGCGTGGTGGGTTCCATTGGTTGCCCTTGGTTAACAGGAGCGGTAAAATTGGAAGAAATTGTTAAAAAGTAAAAAATATTACGGAAGCAGCCCTGCCATGAGTGACAAATCGGTCGTTATTGCCCCTTCCATTCTATCTGCTGATTTTAGTCGCTTGGGTGCAGAAATCCAAGCCGTTGATAAAGCGGGAGCCGATTGGATCCATGTGGATGTGATGGATGGTCGGTTTGTCCCCAATATCACGATTGGCCCCCTAATTGTGGAAGCTATTCGTCCCCTCACTGCCAAACCCCTGGATGTGCATCTAATGATTGTGGAGCCAGAAAAATATGTGGCGGATTTTGCCAACGCAGGGGCAGATATTATTTCCGTTCATGCAGAACACAATGCCTCGCCCCACCTCCACCGTACCCTTTGCCAAATTCGGGAACTGGGTAAGCAGGCGGGTGTGGTTCTCAACCCCTCTAGCCCCTTGGAGTTGATTGAATACGTCCTGGAAGTCTGTGATTTGATCTTGATTATGAGTGTGAATCCTGGCTTTGGTGGACAGAAATTTATTCCGGCAATCCTACCCAAAATTCGCCAACTGCGGCAAATGTGCCAGGAGCGGGGGTTAGATCCTTGGATTGAAGTGGATGGCGGCCTCAAGGTGGACAATACCTGGCAAGTCCTTGAAGCTGGTGCCAATGCCATTGTCGCCGGTTCGGCAGTCTTTAAGGCTCCCGATTATGCCACGGCGATCGCCGGTATTCGGAATAGTAAACGGCCGACCCCAGAACTGGTTACTGCCTAAAGCGTTTCCGCCACTGACTACCCGATATTAAAGGGCTGCGCTGCTGCTCCTGATGGCGACGTTGAAGAATGATTGCCGCCGAATCCTTCAGGAATGGATCACGGTAGGGAATGCCGGCACGGGTGTGTAGGTAGGCTTGCTCTGCTTCCGTGAGGGGAATGGGAACCGATCGCCAGCGGGCCAGGGTTCCCGGGCTTTTTCGTCCCACGGGCGGGGTGGAGCCAAGGGTTAATCCGGCTAAACCTAGGGCGGCTCGACCGGCGGCGGCCGCTGAATAGGTGGCTAAAGAGCCTTCCGGGGCCAGGCATTGACTCACTCCGTTGAGAAATTCCACAGTCCAGAGTTGGGGACAGCGGGGCGGCGAAAAGGGATCTAAAAAAATGGCATCTGCTAAGAATCCTGACTGAATCACGCTCTGAAGGGTTTGACGAGCATCCCCCAGAAGTAATTGACCCTGGAACCGGCGATCGCCGTAGTGGTGTTTTTCTGCTAAAGCATGGCAGATGTGTTGAATCTCTAGAGGCCAAATGGCCATCGCCCCCGTAGCTAGTGCCTGGTGGGGAATCATGGGATTTAATTCTAAGCCAACCCAGTTCACCGGACAGTGGCGATTGCTGTCCCAAATGGTGGTCAGGGCCGCCGCCGTATTATGACCCAAGCCATAGCATATATCTAAAATGTGTAGGGGTTTTCCTGCCGCGCCCCGTTCCTTTAAGCCAGTGGGGCCGACAAACTTTTCTTCCGCTTCTTGTTTGGCACCATAATGGCTATGAAATGCTTCGCCAAAGTCTGCTGAATAAAAGGTGAGGGAGCCATCCCCCGTCCGTTGCAAGATCACGGAGGAGGGTGAGTCTGGAGGTATGGGGCAGCTATGGGGCATCGAAAACTCCGGCGAAAGGCCATACACTAAGGAAAGGGTCAACCAGTTAAAGTCAACCAATTAAAAACCAACTAAAATGGTCAGCTATGGCAGTTTCTTCTTCTGGACAAGGGCAACGACTCCGTAATTTTTTACTGGCCCTGGCAGCGATCGCCCTGGGATTATCTATTTATCTAGGATTTGCATCTAGTAATCAACCCACCTCCCTCGCCTATCAAGCAGAACATTCAACCCCCTGGGATGTCGCCCAAGCCAATGGCCAACCGACATTTCTAGAGTTTTATGCCAACTGGTGTGGCAGTTGTCAAGCAATGGCCACAGATATGGCCCAACTGAAACAAGCCTATGGCGATCGCCTCAATTTTGTCATGCTCAATGTTGATAATAGTAAGTGGCTTCCAGAAATTATCCGCTTTGGTGTGGATGGTATTCCCCATTTTGTCTTTTTAGATCAAAGCGGTAGTGAAGTGGGCATGGCGATCGGGAAGCAGCCTGTCTCTGTCATGGAGAAAAACCTGAATGCCCTCCTGCAGGGCCAACCCCTGCCCTATGTCCAGCAATCTGGTCAAACCTCTGCGTTTACCGCACCCCTTCGAGCCAACTCAGATGATCCCCGGAGCCATGGTGGTTGACGAATATTGCAGAAGATAATGATTGTTCGGTTAAAAATATCAATGTAATGGATAAGAGATTAACCAATAATGTGTCCTTGGGGTAGCTCCATGTTACCCGTCACATAATAGTTCCACATGGCTTCATAGGCATTCTCCACCTCTCGCGTAAATTGCTGGGCATCCCACAAAGGTGCATACTGCTTTGCTTTTTTAAGCTTCCACGTTACCTGTTTTCTCAGGTCTTCATCTGTTCCCAAACGAATGCCCCACTCAACATACTCTTCATCTGTCCAAGCAATGCCTTCAGAAACCCCAGCATTCACTAGAAATGTATAGCTATTGCGAGCTGAAAACTGTTCCCCCACCCGGGTCACTAAGGGTATTTCCATCCAGAGAGCTTCAAGGGTTGTTGTGGCCCCATTATAGGGGTAGGTATCTAAAATAACGTCGGCGATCGCCAAGTTTGCTCGGTGTTCTTCAGAGGTCGCAACAAAGGGTAAAAATTTAATTCGTTCCCGATTTACCTCCTCCCCATCGGCCAATTGATAAAAGAACTCTTGTACTGCCCCTTGATCTGCTTTACCCTTAATTAAAAGATAACTATTTGGAACCTGATTTAAGATTTTGATCTGTAATTGCGCCAAATGGGGACTGCGCTTATTACCTCGTTGTCCACTGAAATAAACAATGGCATCATTGGCAATCTCTAAAGATTGTCGAGTTAAGCTAGGTGTAGAAATCTCAAAACCTTCAACGGCCAAATAAGTATGGGGCAAACGCCAGATTTTCTCTGCATAGTACGTTTGGGCATCATCGGGTAAAACGTAGGGATCTGCAAGGAAGTAATCCATACTGGGCAAACCGGTCGCATCAAAACCTAGCCATGTTAACTGAACGGGGGAAGGCTTCAGAGCCATTACTTCGTAGCTAGTATGAAACGTAAGGCTATCTAGATCAATTAAAATATCAATTTGATCACCATAGATTTTTTGAGCAATCTCCATGACATTCATATCGCCTCTAAAGGTGCTGACATCCTGGTGTTCATACCAATCTTGAATGGGATCGAAGCGTTGCTTTTGATAGGCAACAAAATAGATGTAAATAGAAAATTTTTCCTTATCATGGTTTTTGATTAACCAACGTGCCAGAAAACCAACGGGATGGGTTCTAAAACAACTACATAGATAACCGATCCTTAGGGGGCGTGTTTTTAAGGTTCTAAGGTCATGACTAGCAAAGGAGAAATGCGTTGGCTGGTCTCCATATATACGAGAAAGATTTGTTTGAGAAAGACTAGCGATTTTATTTGAAAGTAATCGATTTGATTTTGGCTGATCCTCAATGTGGGGAAAAAGAAAACAGGGTGTTGACATAGATAATATTTCATTTGAATGATTCATGTGCATTCCTGAATCACACAACTGATGTAATAGATCTTTTAGGGTGCCATAAACTTGAATTGCCTTTTGCCAATAACCACCCCCACCCAACAGAGCAAGAAGCAGCAGGTGTTTAGTGAACATTTGATCTATTAACTGTGTTGCATTTTCATAGGCCATTTCAGCAATTTCAATGGCATTGGGGTAATCCGCAACACCTATATAAATGGATGATAAAAGTTTTAACGTCGTTAGATTTTTAGAATCCAAATCAAATGAAAGCTTTGCATACCACAGAGCCACTTCTGCATTATCTTCAACACAACGAATTCGGATGACACTTTGATTGAGCAAAGGGACTAAATGATTACATTTATCTGGAGTATGTTTTAATATATAGTTAGCAGAAATCCGAACAAAATCAAATGTTTGATGAGATAGAGAATCTTTTTCAAGGATGAAAGATAGGGTTTGGAGCAGTAAGGATAGATCAAATGCAAGGATAAAATCTTGCTCAAAAAGAGAACATAGCTGCTTGACTGCAAGCCGATCAGATGCTTGATAGGTCTGCAATATTTCTAACTGGGCCATTTTAAGCAAATTGTTGATATTCTCGTGATTAAATTCATGAATATATCCCCTGAGTATCCAGGCGATTTCATGATTTTCAGTAAGTTTTTGATCTTCGGCAACTCTTTCTAATAGATCAAGCAGTTGTGTTTTTAGTTCTGAATCATTTCCATCTATTTCTGATAAGGCATACATCCATGCTGCTTGAGCATCTAATTCATTTTGATTGAGCAGAAAACATAGGCCAGCATAAAGATAGCTTTTGAGATTTTGCGGTTCAACTTCAAACCATTCATGGCACAGTTCAAGGCCATGGGAGTACTTCTTAGATAAAATGAGTTCTTCTATTTGCTTTTCAAAGGTTGCTTGATTCATTTTTGTTCATTAATCATAGAGTTATCCTAAAGTATGGCCCGATGGCAGTTCCAGATCACCGGTCACATAATAGTGCCACATGGACTGAAACGCAGACTCAACCTCTTGGGTAAACTGACGCGCATTCCAGAGAGGAGAGTGGTGCTTTGCTTTTTTAAGCTTCCATGTCACCTGTTTTCTCAGGTCTTCATCCGTTCCCAAACGAATTCCCCACTCTACATACTCTTCATCTGTCCAAGCAATGCCTTCGGAAACCCCAGCGTTCACTAGGAATGTATAGCTATTGCGAGAAGCAAATTGTTTACCCACCCGGGTTACTAAGGGAATTTCCATCCAAAGCACTTCTAGGGTCGTCGTTGCCCCATTATAGGGATAGGTATCTAAAACAACATCGGCAATAGGGAGATTTCCCCGGTGTTCTTCATCGGAGGGGTAAAGGGGCAAAAATCTGAGGCGATCGCCTGTAATGCCCATTGACTCAGCAATTTCCAGAAACCAAGCTTGTAATGCATCCTGTTGTCCAGCTCCTTTAATGAACAAATAGCTATGGGGAACATTTCCAAGTATCTGCATCTGGAGTTCTGTCATACGCCGATTACGCTTGGCCGCCCGTTGACTGGTTAAAAAGATCACGGCATCACTGGAAATATCAAAGTCTTGGCGATGCACGGTGGGATTGTTTGCCGTGAAACCATTTACAGCAACATAGGTATGCGGGAGTCGCCAAATTTTCTCACTGTAGTAGGATTGGGCCTGCTCTGGCAAAACATAGGGATCCCCAAGAAAGTAATCCACCGCCGGTAAGCCTGAGGCATCAAATCCAAGCCAACTGATCTGAATGGGGGCAGGTTTTAGGGCTAAAATCTCACAATTTAGATCAAGAGTAACGCTATCTAAGTCGATTAAAATATCAATTTTATCTTCGTTAATTTTATCGGCCAATTTATAGCTATCATGCTCACCGTAAAAGACTTTATTCGACTTTTTGATATACCAGCTTTGCCAGGCATCCGGTTTTTGAGGAAGACCTGCACCGTAGTAGGTATTAAACTCAAAGCGATCGCCATTGAAATATTCGTATAATCCCCACGCCAAAAAACCAATGGCATGACGCTTTAAGTGAGTTGAGAGAAAACCAATTTTGATTTTTTTCGATCCTATTTTTGCAGGTGTTTTGGCCTGATATTTTTTCCTTTTATCCGCACCATATATTTCAATATTTTCTTGACATAAAGACATTAATTGATTAAAAATAGGTTTATTGTACTGCGGGCGATCTTCCAGATGGGGCGGAGATAGCAGCAAGATAAATAAACAACGAACCTGATGGCGTTCTAAGTTCAAGGGCCATTCCTGGAGCAGTTGACCTAAAAGTACATTTTGATGTTCTAGGGTAGCTTTAATTTCTTGTTCATAACTACCAGCAGCCACTAAGGATTGGAGAATGGCATGGTTGGCATATAGGCGATCTGCGAGTTCCTCTTGAAGAGCAAATAGATCCTTTGCCGCCCCAATAGATTTCTCATAGTCACGGGTAAAGCGGTAGAGGCCAGAAAGAAAACTCAGTAAGGTTGGATCTTTTGGCCATGCCTGTCGTCCCAATTCGGCATAGTCAATAGCTAAGGAATACATATCCTGACCAAAACCAAGATTGCGAGCAGTGACACGCAGTAATGGCAACAGTTTAGGTAAATAATCAGCATATACTAAGCACTGCTCAACAAAATTAAAACTTTGGGGTAATCCAGGTACCCTAGATAAAACTAGATCCAATACATCTTGAAGTTGCTCAACGTTAATCTCATCTATAGTTGCCTGAGAAATTAAATGAGTCAGCGGCTCAATTTGCGGACTATCCCAGGAAAAACACTCCTGCTTAAAGGCAAGTTGGCATAGGGCTAGACTGTTTTTGATATTATCGGGTTGAAATTCTTGGATGTAGCCACGAATTAACCAGGCATCCATCCACTGTTGTTGATCTTCCTTCGCGGTAGCATGGCTTTCTAAAATATTAATGAGATCGCCATAATAGGATTCTATCGATTCGACGGACTCTTCCAGAATAGGAGCCATCCAGGCCATTTGGGCCTCAGTTTCTTCTCCCTGGAGTAACAGTGCCAATCCAAGATAACCATAATAGATTGGTTCTAAGGGTTCTATTTCAATGGTCTTTTGGCAACCCTCAATAACCTGAGCATAATCCTGGCGATCGAGGGCATCCATTAAGTCTCTAAAACCGAGTCCTCTAAAATTCGAGGTCAATAGATTTCTCCATAATATCTATTATTGTGTAGGGGCAATCTTGGGGATAGTCCAAGCCAGTTTGCAGGATGGCATCTAATCGGGCATTTCGATACATTTTATTTATCCATTCTTGGCAGAGATACTTCTTCAGACTGGGACTATCTTCGAGATAAAAATCGAGATTATTTCTTTCCCATTGAATCGTAACTTGCCAACTGCGGGAACGCTTACTTTTCTGAAAATCCCATTTGAGTAAATGATGTAAAATCAAACGTAGACTGCTTAATAACTTATCTCGTTCTCGCTTTGACAAATCCCTGATTTCCGTCACTAAATGATCAATATCGAGGTCGCCAAAGCATTTTTCCTCTAGCGTTGTGGCCATGAGTTCAGCCCAACGAGCATAGTCTTCTGTATAGAGATCATCAGACATTGTTAATCTAGTGGAGGATTGTAAAAGTATTTTCTTGAAAATAAAAAATCATAGTTAATTGAGCGTTGTATTGCCGTAGGGTTTTAAGCTAGGGCTATCCTGAATTTTATCCTTAATTTGTTTGCGAACGTTACGGTTCTCTGCTTTCCAATGCGCGTTATTTTTTTCAATCTCGCTGTGCCAGTAGGTCAGTTTAAGTAAATGTTCCCATAGCTTTCTTAGTAAACTCTTTAGCGTTTGCTTTAGACGACGACTCAAATCTTCAACCTCATCAATCAGGTATTGCCAATCAATTGGGTCGATATTCTGATGTTTCAAGGAATCGACCGTAGCGAGAATCCACAGATGATAATCAGTGTGATATAAGTCTTTGCTAGGTGTTGAGGAGATTTGAGTAACCATCTGATCGCCCTATTCTAGGGCCAAGCGAGGTCTTAAGGGAGCAAAAGTGTCTTGAAATAAAAATGCCCTGCCAAGACTAGCCTAGCAGGACAGTATAAAAAACGTTTAACCTAGAGCCTATGGGCAAGCCTCAGGTGTACCATCGGTTGCAGTTAGAAGATCTGTAGCAGTTACTCCATTGGTATCTGCAGTAGCGCAACCTGTCACCGCTTTATCCGTGGTTGTATCATCAGGGGTGTATTGAACCTGGCCAAGGGCAGCAGTTCCTGCACTAAGGACAGGGACTTTATAACCCTGGGCTTCACCAGCACCAATCTTTAGATCACTAGTTGCACCGGCAAAGGTGGGATTTTCTAGGCGGTAGGCTTGTTGGGCGCGGTTAATGGCACCGGCTTGGGTTTGGGCACCCGACAAACGGGCACGGCTGGCTTGGTTAAGCATCGCTGGTAGGGCAATGGCAGCCAAGATACCAATAATGATCACAACAACCAGTAGTTCAACGAGGGTGAAACCTTCGTTAGCTTTCTTTTTGGCCAGCAAGTGCTGAAGAAACTTAGCTTTTAATTCAGTCTTCATGAGGGGGTATACTCCTTAGGTCAAGTCATCTTGTCCTGTACTAAGCCTAAGCTACCCACTTAGCTCACGGTTCATAACACCCCACCCTAAAATTTTTTTTGAATAGGACCACACCTACCCCCCTTTCCCCTCCTAGCTCTGCCTCACCATCCTCCAATGGGGCCTCTAGGCGATCTAGTTTGGGCCCCGCGTCTTTTAGGTGGCACATCTCGGACTTGAGTGAATCAGATTATTCTCCAAATAGGACATTAGGTTCAAGCCAGCCAGCAACTAAAATGTAGTTTAGCTATCCAGAGAGAGCCATGACCCTAACCCTTAATCTTCCATTTGAATTAGAAGAATATCTTTTGCAGGAGGCGAAACAGCAGGATCTTTCCCTTGAGGCTGTAGTATTGCAACTTTTAACAAACTCTCTTTTATTGAAGAAAAAACGGGCTGATGCAGTTCATTTACTTCAGTCTTGGATGGATGATGAAGATATGGAAGAGCAGCACACAACAGGTAAATACTTAATCCATGCACTGGATGCAGATCGCCTATCTGAGCGTAAGCTGTTCCCAGATGATCTCAAGGGTGTAACTTGGTGAGCCAAGTCATAGTGCTAGATGCAGGGCCAATTGGTCTAGTCACCAATCCCAAGCTTTCTGCTGAGAGTATCGCTTGTACCCAATGGCTACAAAGTCACATCATGTCATTTAGCCGCGTCATTGTTCCAGAAATTGCAGACTATGAAGTTCGGCGGGAATTGTTACGAGCAAATAAGACCAAGGGGATTGCCCGTCTAGATGAATTAGCTCAATTTCTTGAGTATTTACCACTTACAACCATTTCAATGCGTCAGGCAGCACAACTATGGGCACAAGCCCGTCAACAAGGACAGCCGACGGCAGGAGACAAAACGATTGATGGTGATATGATTCTGGTAGCTCAAGCGATGACCCTGGCAACTCAAAATACTGTTATAGCAACGACTAATATCGGTCATTTGTCGAGATTTATGGCAGCCGAATTGTGGCAAAACATTATCCCCATCTGAACGTTCACAACATTCCTCTATGCCGTTGCTGCACTCCTGAGGTTTTATGGCACAAGTACCGCAATCCCCCTGCCCTGGTTCCGAGTCACCACCCTCCAGTGGAGCCTCCTGGCGTTCAGTTTGGGCACAGCGTCTTTGGTGGCTAATCTCGGCCTTGAGTGAATCAGATTATTCTCCAAATACGGCATCAGCTTCAACCCAGCCAACAAAGCCGATCAGCCCTGAATGATTTCATCGCTTTTCTTGAGGAATATGGCGAGTTTTAGGACAATAGGCAGGTGAGATAAACTATAAGGCACGGTTGTGGGCAAAGACAGTATCATCGAGCAAGACTACATTTTGGTTTTGACAGTCATGCATTGTAGTCGTGAGTCGGATTACTGGTGGAAAAGCCGCAAGTAGTTGAAACAGCCAGCCTCCTAACACTGCGCTGCGACAGACGAAACATAGAACTTGGTGTGCCGCCAATAGTTTACCGCTGTTGAGCTTCGCCGTTAGACCCCGCTAGTGAGTTCTCGATCTTCGCCCAGGTATAACGGCGCGAGTTACCCATCAGGGTTATGTTTGGAGGAATCCACCCCGATGACTATTTCGGGCCCAAGTGGTGCCTGGGCAAAACAATAGTCCCTAACAATTTTTCCCTCTAGGAGATGCTCTTGGAGTATCTGTTCAATGACTGGAGGTGTTGCTGAATGATACCAGACCCCATCAGGGTAAATCAGTAGGATGGGCCCCTGTTGACACACCCGTAAGCAATTTGCTTTTGTACGATAAATACAGCGGGCAGGTTCTCCCTGGGGACGGTCTAGGCCTAGCTCCCGCAGGCGTTGTTTCAGGTAGTTCCAAGATTCTAGGCCCACTGCCAAATCACAACAAAGGGGCTTGGTTTGATCGGCACAGAGAAACAGATGATGCTGAATCTGGTTAATTCCCAGACAGGTGACGGCTTGTTCTAGGCAGTCCATTAAGCAATGGTTGAAATCTTCAAACGGGCAAAGATCATCCGCCCCGCAGAGGTTTGCAGGGCACTGGTGACAACCACCGGCAGCTGATCGCCAATGTGATCGATCCCTTCTTCCACAACAACCATAGTACCGTCTTCCAGGTATCCGACCCCCTGGGCTGGCTCCTTGCCTTCCTTCAAAATTTTAAGTTGCAGCAGATCCCCTGGTAGATAGATGGGCCGCAGGGCTTGGGCAAGTTCGTTCACATTAAAGACCTGAACTTTTTGGAAGCGGGCAACCTTATTTAGGTTAAAGTCATTGGTGACTAAAACCCCATGAATTTCCTGGGCAAGACGGACGAGTTTGGCATCCACCGTGGTTAGGTCTGCATAGTCGGCAGAATGAATCACAATGCGATCGCCCAGCATGGCTTGCAGTCGATTTAGGACATCCAAACCCCGGCGACCCCGACCTCGCTTTAGATCGTTAGATGCATCGGCCACAAGCTGTAGTTCCTGGAGAACAAACTGGGGAACCAAAATTTGTCCTTCCAGAATACCCATACTTAAAAGTTCCTCAATCCGACCATCAATGATACAACTGGTATCCAGGATTTTAGCCGCAGCAGGCTTAATCATGCCCTCCGCCAATAAGGACGTTTCTACGGAATGGGGATTGATCAAATTCAAAAGGGCGCGACCATGACTGTCGGCCAGCGTCGTTCCCGAATAGGCAAAGAGAACACTGGTCAAAACGGCGGCAAGGGGTTTGATAAAGGAAAATTCTTTGGGAATTGGCAGGAGGAAAATAGGAGCGAGAATCAAATTTGCCAATAACAAGCCCACTACTAAGCCCACGGCCCGAGAAAGCAGCACATCGGGTGGCAACTGGCGAACTTCCCGTTCAATCCGATGGTAGAGGGTTTGAATCACCAGGCCGATGGCAACCCCCACCAGACCACCAAACCCAGAGACCACCCACTGTAGACCATTCAAATTTGCAACTTGGGCCAGGACTGGCGTAGGCAGAAGGTCAATGCTATTAAAGCCGACGGCGGCCCCCGCGACGATAAAAATTAAAACTAATAGGGTATCGAGCATAAGGTCTGGCTCCGATCAGGTCAGGAGTGATCCGTGAGGGTTGCGAGGCTCTCGGTGGGCAGATTCACGCAGTCGGTCTTCCTTAGGATTATACTGATTTCCCTTCCCGGTTGCTCTCTGGGGAAGTCGTGATCTCCGTTTCTGTAGGGGGAGTTTCTGCCATTTCTTTGGTTTTTTGACCATCTTGGCCGTTCCAATCCACCAGACGACCGACCCGGGTTCCGGCACGCAGGCCAACACTTTCTGCTTGGGGCCCTAAAATAACGCGGGATAGGAGTCCCCCCAGGGTAGCCAGAGCGGTTTCACCCACAAAGGCACGACTGGTCTTCATCCACCATTCCAGGACAATATTCACGGAAAGATCTGTGGGGATGGCTGCTTCTGATTTCTCCGCCACCTGACGACTGACATCTTCGCCGATTTGTCCCCCTAGCATTTCCCCTAATACACGACCGACAGCTTCCCCGGGTGGTCCCAGGACGGTTTGTCCGGCGATTCCCCCGGCAAGTTCCCCCACCACTTCCCCCATTTTTGCACCAGAGCGGATTTCTAGGGCCTTGGCAATCTCTGCTTCTCTACGGATTTCTTCAGGGGTCAAGGCTGTTTTCGGGCCAGGTGCATCTTGCATATCCTGAAAGGTTAGCTGACTGATCTGTTCCATTGCTTCTATGCCTAGACGGCCGCCAATGACACCGCCGACAAAGGTTCCTACCTGGGCCCCCATTAACATGCCAGCGGGGCCCATGAAAACGCCTCCGGCCGTTCCGCCCACGACCCCACCGACCACATCCCCAATTTGACCGCCGACAACAAATCCCCCCATTTGTTTTAACTTGCCTCCTACTTCCTGGGGTTCGAGTTCAAAGGCACGGGTGAGATTTTCCAGGCCTTTATGACCCTGGCCAATAATTTGCACATCCCCCCACCGCTCAATCAGGGCAAGGATCTGCAGGGGTGTGATTAAATCTAGGGCGTAATGAATACTAAGGGATGCGGCCTGGAGATTGAGGCGAACCTCGGTGATACCTGGAATCGGTTTAAGATAGTCTTGCAAATAACGACCATAGTCTGGGTCTTTTTTGAGGAGGGGCAGACGCAGGCGCAGGCGATCGCGAGTGAGATGCACAAGCTCGGCAACGGGGGGCAAGCTCTCTTCATCGTCCGATGGTTTGGGCATGGCTTCATCACCTGAAACGTTATGACTTGAAATATGATGCTAGAAATATTGAAAATCCAGGGTGCAGGAGTTGAACCTGCCTAAGGCGAATTATGAGTTCGCTGCCTCATCCGCTCGGCCAACCCTGGTTAGGAGGACAATTCAACCCATGTTGGCTATTCTATATAGCATCTAGTTATCGTATCTAGTTTATCTCACCTTATATCCTGAACACCCTAACGGCCCTATGAAGCTCACAATTAATCCCGGTGTTAGAACCTCCCTAACCTTAATCACTATTATGCTGGCGATCGGTGGCGTAACGGGCCTGGTGGGTTTTATTTTTGGCCGGGAAGCTCTCCGAGGTGTCAGCCAACCCATTGTGAATCCAATTCTGAGTACCTCCATGGGGGAGGGGAACCGAGGACGGCAAAGCTTTTTGAAGGAAGAAGATATTATTGCCCAGGCTAAAAAACTTACGGGGGGTGACGAAATCAATTCACCGCCAAAACAAGAGGCCCCGTCCCCCAGTCCAAAGCCTGAGGCAAAGAATGAAAATGAACCGGAGGAGGCCCTCACCCTGGGAGAGTTTCCGATTGTGGGTGAAGATCAGGGGATTCGCTTTGAGGTGTCCTCTGCCCGCACCCAAGGGGATGAGTTGGTTTTGCAGGTCTCCCTTAAAAATGACAGCAGCCAAGGGGTACAGTTTCTCTATACTTTTTTAGAAGTGACGAATGATAAAGGGGAATCCCTTAGTGCTTTGACTAATGGTTTACCCACGGAGCTTCCCGCCGGTAGTGATGTGGCAACGGGTACGATTAATATTTCCCAGGCTCTTTTGCGGAATGCCAAGGCGATTAATCTCAAGCTATCGAACTATCCCAATCAAGATGTTGAGTTACACGTTCCTGCCATTCCGGTTGAATAGATGATTCCAATTCTGGGAATACTGGGGCAGACGACCGTTGTCAGTCGTTTAGTTGCCGTGATTATTTTGGTCTTGATCAATGCCTTTTTTGTGGCTGCCGAGTTTTCGGTGGTGGCGATGCGGCGATCGCGGGTGGAGCAATTGGTGAGTGCGGGGGATGTGGGGGCGAAGAAAGTCTATATCCTGCAACAACGGATTGATCGATTATTATCTACGACGCAGTTAGGGATTACCCTGTCTAGTTTGGGGTTGGGCTGGATTGGCGAAAGTACGATGGCCAGTGTCCTGTCCCAGGAGATTTTGCGATTTCCCCTACCCGAATCCCAACGCTACTGGCTGAGTCATAGTCTTGCGGCTCCCTTGGCCTTTGCCATGATTGCTTACTTTCAAATTGTCCTAGGAGAGCTATTCCCGAAGGCGATCGCCCTGCGTCATCCCGAACAGTTAGCCCGAGTCTTGGGGCCGATTAGTCTCATAATTGCGCGGGTGGTCAAGCCGATTATTTGGTTACTCAATCAATCCACTTACGGGTTACTGGGGCTACTCAAGATTTCCTACGATGGTCAACTCTGGTCCCATCAAGTGACCCCGGAAGAATTGCAGTTAATTATTGCCTCAAAGGAATCCAGTGGCTTAGAAGAGGAGGAGCGGGAACTCCTTCGTAATGTCTTTGAATTTGGGGATGTGTTGGTGGAAGAGGTGATGATCCCCCGTACCCAAATTGATGCCCTTTCCGATACCTCTAATCTTCAGGATGTTTTAGATGCGGTAGCCGAGCATGGTCATTCCTATTACCCGATTATCCGTGACTCTCTGGATGATGTTCGCGGTATTCTAGCCTTTAAGGATCTGGCCCAGCCCTTGGCGGATGGAGAATTAACGGGCGATCGCCCCATTAGTGATTGGGTAAAGCCGGCATGGTTTATTCCCGAAGGAACGCCCTTGGGGGAAGTCTTACCGATGATGCAAAAATATCGCCTCAGTATGATTATGGTGCGGGAAGCCGAGTCCAGTGGCACTGCCGGATTAGTGACGCTCCAGGATGTCATTAATGAAATCATTGGCGAGGAAGATAATCATCCAGCCCAAGCGGCCCCCATTCGCCGCCTAGAGGTGGGAACCTATTTGATCCAGGCCCAAACTCACCTTGAGGAGGTCAATGAAACCTTAAAGCTGATGCTGCCGGTGACGGATGATTACCAAACCTTGGCGGGATTTTTACTTTATCAATGGCAAAAAGTACCGGAACTGGGGGAAACCCTTGTCTTTAATGATCTTAAGTTTACGGTGATTTCCCGGGACGGTCCCCGCCTAGATCAGGTGCAGCTTCAGTGGCCCGATGAGGTCAGTACTGAGATCAATGCCAGTTCCGTCACTTCTGTAGAAATACCAAAGCAACTTTAAGTGCTAAAATACTTTGCGACTGGATGATAGCAAATAATGGCCGTCGTTGATTGTTCTGGATACAATTGTTCACTTTCATCCATATACATCCCTATCTGACTGGTTTTTAATAACTCTAGCTGGGTGTATTGATCCTCTAAATTGGGGCAAGCTGGATAGCCAAAACTATAGCGAGACCCTTGATAGCGTTGGGCTAAAATATCCCGAATATTGTCAGGATCAGGGGTACAGTTCAGTTCGCGGCGAATGCGTGCATGGAGCCACTCGGCCAGGGCTTCGGCGGTTTGGACGGCCATGCCATGGAAATAGAGATAGTCACTATATTGATCGGCGGCAAAGAGTTTTTGGGCAACTTCAGTGGCAATTTCACCCACGGTGACGGCCTGCATCGGGAATACATCCACCTGACCCGATTCCACAGGAGCAAAAAAGTCGGCGATACATAAACGACGACCAGATTTTTGCCGCGGAAAGGTAAACTGGGCGATCGCCCGTTCCGGAGCTATATCCTTGAAATCACCCTCTGGATCGTAGAGATAGAGCGTATTGCCTTGGGATTGGCAGGGAAAATAGCCATAGATCATCTGGGGATGGAGTAAGTTCTCGTTAATAACCTTCCCTTTCCATTCCTCCAAAATCGGGTAAACCTTGTCCCCTAAAAACTGATCGTACTCCTGGCGGGATTGCTCCTTGGGTTTGCGAAACTGCCATTGGCCGGCGATCAAGGCTTGCAGATCTAAATAGCTGAAAATCTCGGTTAAGTTAATCTCAGGACTATCAATCAATCGGGTTCCCCAGAAGGGCGGGGTGGGACGTTCAATATCTAAACTCACCGCTTCGGAGCGACGGGTATCGATCGCCTGTATTGATTCTGGAGGTGTGGATTCCCCAGCGGGTTTAGGTAGGGTCTGCGGTGAATGACCATTTTGGGAGTCAATGACGTTTTCTGCCGCCCCCTGCCACTCCGTCTTAAAGCCGCGCAAATCATCCCAATCCCCCGCTTTCTTGGCGGGCATAAGTTGATCCATAAAATGGAGATCCGCAAAGGCATCTTTGCCGTAGATCACCCGTCCGTGGTAGGTTTCTTGGCAGTCCTTGGCCACAAACTTCGGAGTCAGGGCCGCCCCTCCTAAGATTACGGGAACGGTGATCCCCCGTTCATTGAAGACCTGTAGATTCTCTTTCATAAAGGCGGTGGATTTCACCAATAAACCACTCATGGCAATACAATCAGCCCGGTGTTTTTCGTAGGCTTGGATAATGTTTTCCACGGGTTGTTTAATGCCTAGGTTAATGACGCGATAGCCATTATTGGTGAGAATAATATCCACTAGGTTTTTGCCAATATCATGGACATCCCCCTTAACGGTGGCAATAATAAACGTGCCCTTTGCATTATCCCCCGCCTCCTGTTTCTCCATAAAGGGTTGTAAATAGGCGACGGCGGCTTTCATGGTTTCTGCCGACTGCAATACAAAGGGAAGTTGCATCTGCCCCGAACCAAAGAGTTCCCCCACCACCTTCATGCCATCGAGCAAAAAGGTATTAATAATCTCTAGCGGGGCATATTTTTCCATGGCTTTGGCCAGTTGCTCATCGAGGCCAATGCGATCGCCATCAATAATCTGTTGCTTGAGGCGTTCTTCTACGGGTAGGTTGGCATCGCCACTGCGATCGCGCTTGGTGGTTTTGCCTTCAAAGAGTCGGGTGAGTTCCCCCAGGGGATCATAGACACACACCTCCCCCTCAAACCGCCGCTGATCATAAATGAGTTGGCGGCAGATCTCCTGGTGATCGGGGTCAATTTTCGCCAAAGGTAAGATTTTAGAGGCACTGACAATGGCCGCATCTAGGCCCACCTGCATGGCTTCGTGGAGAAACATGGAGTTGAGCACCTGCCTCGCCGCCGGATTTAGGCCAAAGGAAATATTGGAGACCCCTAGCAAAATATGACAGCCGGGCAACTCTTGGCGCATTTGGCGAATGGCCGCGATCGTGGCTAGGCCGTTTTGCCGATCCTCTTCAATGCCGGTGGAAATGGGTAGGGCGAGGGGGTCAAAAAAGATTTCAAAGGGGGGAATCCCGTAGGCAACAGCCGCATTGTAGGCCCGCTGGGCAATGGCAAATTTTTTCGCAGCGGTGCGGGCCATGCCCTCTTCATCAATGGTTCCCACCACCACCCCGGCCCCGTAGGTTTTGGCCAGTTCCAGCACTTTATAAAATCGCGGTTCCCCATCCTCAAAGTTCGTGGAATTGAGCAGGCATTTGCCCCCCGCCACCTTGAGACCCGCCTCCATTTTCTCCCATTCCGTGGAGTCGAGCATCAGGGGCAAGGTGACATTTGTGACCAGACGGGACACCAGTTCGTGCATATCCCGTACCCCATCCCGGCCCACGTAGTCCACATTCACATCCAGAATATGGGCCCCTTCTTTCACCTGCGATCTCCCCAGGGCCACTAAACCATCCCAGTCTTCGCCATTGAGAAGATCCCGGCATTTTTTTGAGCCACTGGCATTGAGCCGTTCACCAATAATCAAAAAGGAGTTGTCCTGATCGTAGGGTTGGGGACTATAGATCGAGGCGGCCGCTGGAATTCGCTGAATTTGCCGCTGCTTGGGTTTGAGGGTGGCAGCCATTTCCGCGAGGGCACCAATATGATCCGGCCGCGTGCCACAACAACCACCAATGACCTGCACGCCCAAGTCTTCCACAAACCGGGCCAGGGCTAGGCGTAGTTCCATGGGGGTGAGTTTGTAATGGGCATGGCCACCGACATTTTCTGGCAGGCCGGCATTGGGAATACAGGAAATGGCAAAGGGAGAATGGGCAGAAAGATAGCGAATATGCTCCGCCATTAAATCCGGCCCCGTGGCACAGTTCAAGCCCAAAATATCAATGGGATAGGGTTCTAAAATCGTTAGGGCCGCCCCAATTTCTGAACCGACAAGCATGGTGCCCTGCTGCTCCACTGTCACCGACACCATCAGGGGTCGCCGCTCTCCTTTTTCGCTAAAGACTGCCATCACCCCATTCAGAGCCGCCTTAATCTGGAGGACATCCTGGCAGGTTTCAATGAGAAAGAGATCTACGCCGCCATCAAATAGCCCCAAGGCCTGCTCCTGAAACGAAGCCTGCATTGAGTCGTAGTCAATGTGTCCTAGGGTGGGGAGTTTCGTGCCTGGGCCAATGGAACCCGCCACAAATCGGGGTTTTTCGGGGGTGTCAAATTCCGCGGCCACGGATTTGGCCAGTTCAGCGGCCCGTTTACTCAGTTCGTAGGCGCGATCGCCCAGGTCGTATTCGGCTAAAACAATGGACGAGGAGCCAAAGGTATCCGTTTCAATGACATCGGCCCCGGCCGCCAGAAAATCCTGATGGACTTTCGCCACCGCCTCCGGCTTTGAGATCACTAAATATTCATTGCATCCCTCGTACTCCTTACCGCCAAAATCTTCAGCGGTTAATTCCTGTACCTGAAGATTGGTTCCCATTGCCCCATCAAAGACGAGGACACCTGCATCACGATTATGGAGGCGATCGAGGAAACGATTAGTCATGGCAGAACTCAAGGGTAGCTGAGATAGAAAGGGGAATTGAATTTAGTAATTTCTACGATACCCTTATTCCGAACTCAGGGGAGGGCGCAAAGAAGAGAAGATCAGGGGATACAAACCCCAGGAAGGCGTTATAGTGAGGGGTGAAAGAATTTCCTTAGCCCAGGTTGGGGGCCTGCCATGACAAATACGACAACACCAAGCGTTCTCAATCCCATTAACCGCCCAGACGTGCCCCAGGAATTGGGTGAAAATATTATTCTCACCTCCCTCAATGACGTTTACGATTGGGCCCGCCTTTCAAGCCTATGGCCCCTCCTCTACGGCACGGCGTGCTGCTTCATTGAGTTTGCGGCCATGATTGGCTCCCGCTTTGATTTTGATCGTTTTGGTTTGGTTCCCCGGAATAGTCCCCGCCAAGCGGATCTATTGATTACCGCCGGTACAATCACGATGAAAATGGCTCCAGCCCTTGTGCGTCTCTATGATCAAATGCCCAATCCCAAGTATGTGATTGCCATGGGAGCCTGCACTATTACGGGGGGAATGTTTAGCTCCGATTCCTACTCCGCTGTGCGGGGAGTCGATAAACTAATTCCGGTGGATGTGTATTTGCCCGGTTGTCCGCCGCGCCCAGAGGCGATCATGGATGCCATTATTAAGCTCCGCAAAAAAATTGCCAATGAGCATATTAATGAGCGGGGAAATCTAGCCCAAACCCATCGCCTCTATACGGTGAAACACCAAATGAAGGCCGTTCCTCCCATTTTGACCGGGGAATATCTGAATGCCGCTTCCCGCCAAGCTCCACCCCAGGCGATCGCTGAGGCCATGGGAATGCCGGTTCCGGCGATTTTAGAGGCTGCTTCTGAGTCCGTTCCCCTTACCCCTTAACTTGACTTGAGCAGGGATACGGCTTCCCAGGTTCAACCCTGGTTATATTGGCTCCTCTGGCCCCTTCATCGCCTTCTGCTATTTATCTATTTCTCTAATATAAAAATAATCGGCCGCGAACATCTCCTCAGCCAGGGAGCCTGTATTCTTGCGCCGAAGCACTGTAGTCGTTGGGATCCCGTTATCCTAGCCTTGCTTCGGCCATCTCCCCTACGATTTATGACCAATGCCAACCAATTTTCAGGAATTCAGGGATGGTTTATTCGTCGGTTAGGGGCTTTTGCGGTGAATTTAAGCCGACCCCAACCCTCCTGTTTACGCCATTGTCAGGAACTATTGGCTTCTGGTCAAACTCTGGTTCTCTTTCCAGAAGGGGGCATCCAACCCGATCGCCTCCGTCCCCTCAAATCTGGTTTAGCTCGCATTGCTCTCCAGGCTGAAGCCCTGACCCATCAACCTATTCCCATTATTCCCATTGCCCTAGGATATGCCCCTGCACCTAAATTTCGCGCCCAAGTGTGCATTTATATTTGTCCCCCCCTATTTACGACGGACGCGGTAGAGAGTATCCGCCCATCGGACTCAGAATTAGAAAATATGCCAGAGCCACGGGCGATCGCCCAGGCCATGACTCAACAGTTACAACAGTCTTTAGAAGTGGGTCTAGCCCAGATCAACACCCTGATCAATTCAATAGAATAGGCTTCTAACTGTTGAGCTGTGATGTTAGCCACATTTCTAGATCATCGAAGCCTTGAAAATCCAAGAGAGCTTCCCCCAAGGATTCCAATTGGTCGAGGGATAACCCATATATCTGGTGAACAACCCCATCAGGGAGAGTCCCCAGTCGTCGGCGGAGTTGGCGGAGGACAAGGGTACATTCGCCCTCTAATCGTCCTTTTTGCAGCCCTTTGCGTTCCCCTTCCTGAAGAATTTCTTGATAAATCACTGATTCGCGCATCATTCCCTCCCGAAAAATATAGCCATGAAATACTGGATTCAATCGGTTCTCATCGCTCCCTTGGCATTGCTTTCAGTTCTTGAGTCTATCAAAACGGTACAAATTCTTCTTGTTGTTGCAGATCACGCAGTAGATAACCGGATATATTCAGAAAAAGACGTTATAAAGCTGTTGCACTCCTCTTTGAAAGTCACTGATTAGAGCAAAATATACTTCGTGGTAATCAGTAGGTAGACAGCCCCAACCGTCAAGCCCTTAAAATTAAAGGTAAGTGCATGAGGTCAACCCAATGCAAATTACTCTGAACCTGCCTGATCACCTCAGCCAAGCTGAAACCTTTAACCAGGGCGACTGGCTTCGGGAGATTGCAATTGCGCTGTTTCAGCAAGAGCGGATTTCCCTCAGCCGCGCCAGCAAGATTGCGGGGATGGAAATCATGGAATTTCAAAAGCTGCTGGCAAATCGGGGTATTTGTGTTCATTACGATGTAGAAGACTTTGAGCAGGATGTTCAGCATCTGCGCGATCGCGGCTGGCTATGATCGTTGTCAGCGACACCTCTGCCCTTTCTAATCTTGCTATTATTGATCAGCTGTGGTTGCTAGAAGCCATTTATCAAATCGTTATTATTCCTGATGTTGTTGCCAGCGAATTAGCAGCCGCTAGCAATCTCAAGATTTCAGCCATTCTCAAAGTGGGCTGGCTTCAAACCCAATCCCTGACAAATACCCAACTTTCTGACCAACTGCAACAAGAACAGGGACTCAATGCCGAGGAATTTCTCATTAATGGACGGTTAGATCGCCGTGAAGCCACTCGCCTAGGGCTTTCCATCCCAGGTGTTTTGGGAATTTTGCTGATTGACGGACAAGCTAGACTGCTATTGTTTTCATGCCAATGAACCCCTAGAATAGAACATCAAACACTGTCTTGAAAATATAGCCATGAAATTATGGATTCAATCGGTTCTCATCGCTCCCGTAGTGGTGCTTTCAGTTCATGAGTCTGTCAAAGCAGTGGAAAGTTCCTCGGTTGTTGAGCAGAGACTTGAGCAGCCACAAAGTGCCCAGCCTACTTTACTGACTCAGAAAGAATTAGCTCAGAAAGAACTCGACGAAGCCAATGAACTGTATCAGCAAGCCGAAAATCTCTATTATAAAAGAGACTATGAAGCCGCCCTGCCCCTATACCAGCGCAGTTTAAGGATTCGGGAAAGGGCATTAGGTGAGAATCATCCCGATGTTGCCACAAGTCTCCGTGGTCTGGCCGAGTTACACTCCAGCCAAGGAAATTATGGGGCTGCCTTGCTCCTGCATCAGCGCAGTTTAAGGATTCGAGAAACCGTATTAGGTAAGAATCATCCCGATGTTGCCCAGAGTCTTAATAATGTGGCTCTTTTGTACTCCAAACAAGGGAATTATGAAGTAGCCTTGCCTCTGTATCAACACAGTTTAAGGATTCGGAAAACCGCGCTAGGAGAAAATCATCCTGATGTTGCCCAGAGTCTTAATAATCTAGCCAGTTTATACTATAAAAAAGGAAATTATCAAGTAGCTTTACCTCTGCATCAACGCAGTTTAAGGATTCGAGAAACTGTATTAGGTAACAATCATCCTGATGTTGCAACGAGTCTTAATAATCTGGCTCTTTTATACTCAGACCAAGGGAATTATGAAGCTGCCTTGCCCCTATATCAGCGCAGTTTAAGAATTCGAGAAACCACATTAGGCGAGAATCATCCCAGGGTTGCAACGGTTCTTAATAATTTGGCCAACTTATACCATGAACAAGGAAGCCATGAATTAGCCTTGCCTCTGTATCAACGCAGTTTAAGGATTTTGGAAACTGTATTAGGGGAGAATCATCCCAATCTTGCAACGATCCTTAATAATTTGGCTAATTTATACTCTGACAACGGAAATGAGGCGGCCGCCATACCCCTACGTCAACGCGCTGAAAGGATTCAACAAATGGGGGGTTCTCCTTAGGGAATGAAGTTATACAATATTTGTGTCTTTTGGTTATTGTTTTTATGCCAATAAACCCCTAAAATAAGGCATCACACACTGTCTGAAAAATATAACCATGAAATTCTGGGTTCAATCGGCTCTCATCGCTCCCTTAGTGGTGCTTTCAGTTCTTGGATGTACAAACAATGTTGATAAAGCCGATGAACTGCATCAGCAAGCCACAATTCTTTATGAACAAAGAGACTATGAAGCGGCCCTGCCCCTATATCAGCGCGCTCTAGAGATTCGAGAAACCGCACTCGGTGAGAATCATCCCGATGTTGCAGCTAGCCTTAATAATCTGGCTCTTGTATACTCTAACCAAGGAAATTATGAAGCCGCCTTGCCCCTGTATCAACGCAGTTTAAGAATTGTGGAAACCGAGCTGGGCGAAAATCATCCCAGTGTTGCAGGTACCCTTAGTAATCTGGGTACTTTATACTCTCGCCAAGGAAATTATGGAGCCGCCTTGCCCCTATTTCAACGCAGTTTAAGGATTCGAGAAACCGCACTCGGTGCAAATCATCCCGATGTTGCAGCTAGCCTTTATAATCTGGCTCTTTTATACTATGACCAAGGGAATTATGAAGCCGCCTTGCCCCTGTATCAGCGCAGTTTAAGGATTTTTGAAACCGAACTCGGTGAGAATCATCGCGAGGTTTTAATGGTTCTTGATAATCTGGCTGAATTATACTCTCGTCAAGGAAATAATGAAGCCGCCTTGCCCCTACGTCGACGCAGTTTAAGGATTCGAGAAACCGCACTCGGACTCACCCCGACGTTTCATTGAACCTCGCTCTCTTGGCTGCCTTGTACCACGACCAAGGAAATTATCAAGCTGCCTTGCCCCTGTATCAACGCAGTTTAAGGATTCGAGAAACCGCACTCGGTGAGAATCATCCCGATGTTGCAGATAGCCTTGAGAATCTGGCTAGTTTGTATTCTGAACAAGGAAATGAGGCGGCCGCCTTACCCCTACGTCAACGCGCTGAAAGGATTCGACAAATGGCGGGTTCTCCTTAGGGAATGAAGTTA
Source organism: Candidatus Synechococcus calcipolaris G9 (assembly GCF_029582805.1). NCBI lineage: Bacteria > Bacillati > Cyanobacteriota > Cyanophyceae > Synechococcales > Synechococcaceae > Synechococcus > Candidatus Synechococcus calcipolaris. Next base: position 1,664,810 of record NZ_JAKKUT010000002.1, read on the forward strand.
TACAATATTTGTGTCTTTTGGTCATTGTTTTTATGCCAATAAACCCCTAAAATAAGGCATCACACACTGTCTGAAAAATATAACCATGAAATTCTGGGTTCAATCGGCTCTCATCGCTCCCTTAGTGGTGCTTTCAGTTCTTGGATGCACAAACAATGTTGATAAAGCCAATGAACTGCATCAGCAAGCCACAATTCTTTATGAACAAAGAGACTATGAAGCGGCCCTGCCCCTATATCAGAGCGCTCTAGAGATTCGAGAAGCTGAACTGGGTGAGAATCATCCCGATGTTGCAGATACTCTTAATAATCTGGCTGCTTTATACTCTGACCAAGGAAATCATGAAGCCGCCTTGCCCCTGTTTCAACGTAGTTTAAGGATTTATGAAACCGAACTGGGTGAGAATCATCCCGATGTTGCAGATACTCTTAATAATCTGGCTGCTTTATACTCTGACCAAGGAAATTATGAAGCCGCCTTGCCCCTGTTTCAACGCAGTTTAAGAATTTTTGAAACCGAACTGGGTGAGAATCATCCCGATGTTGCAAATACCCTTAATAATCTGGCTGCTTTATACTATGAACAAGGAAATCATGAAGCCGCCTTGCCCCTGTTTCAACGCAGTTTAAGAATTTTTGAAACCGAAATTTTTGAAACCGAACTCAGTGAGAATTATCTCGATGTTGCAGATAGCCTTGATGTTGCAGATAGCCTTGATCTTCTGTCTGCTTTATACGTTCGCCAAGGAAATTATGAAGCTGCCTTGCCCCTGTCGCAACGCAGTTTAAGGATTCAGGAAACCGAACTCGGTGAGAATCATCCCGATGTTGCCACTAGCCTTGGTAGTCTGGCTGCTGTATACGCTCTCCAAGGAAATCGTGAAGCCGCCTTGCCCCTGCGTCAACGTAGTTTAAGGATTCGAGAAACCGCACTCGGTGCGAATCATCCCGATGTTGCAGATACCCTTAATAATCTGGCTCTTTTATACGCTCGCCAAGGAAATCATGAAGCCGCCTTGCCCCTGTTGCAACGCAGTTTAAGGATTTATGAAACCAAACTAGGTGAGAATCATCTCAGTGTTGCATATACCCTTAATATTCAGGCTCTTTTATACTCTGAACAAGGAAATGAGGCTGCTGCCTTACCCCTACGTCAACGCGCTGAAAGGATTCGACAAATGGGTGGTTCTCGCTAGGGCATGGGTAACTATACTCGGTGAGGTACTAGAAAAAATAAGGACAATGGCATCCCCCCTGGGGTATGGATACTCAAACCCAAGGCCAAACATTACCTTGAACCCCTTGCCTGTCACGCTGATCTCTGGGGGCTTATCCTAAATAGGGGGGATATATCCATTGAGGAACGACAGACAACATCATGGCCACTACTGCTGACTTAATGACGGATTCTACTCTTCTGCTGGTAGATGGTCATTCCTTAGCCTTTCGTTCCTACTATGCCTTTGCAAAGGGTCGAGAGGGGGGGCTACGCACATCTACCGGTATTCCCACCAGTGTTACGTTTGGTTTTTTAAGAACACTGTTGGATGTCATGAAAACAGAGCAGCCCAATCATTTAGCGATCGCCTTTGATTTAGCAGAACCCACGTTTCGTCATCAGGCCGATGAATCCTATAAGGCAGGCCGGGTGGAAACCCCAGAGGAATTTATTCCAGATATAGAAAACTTACAGGAATTACTGGGGGCCTTAAATATTCCCATTTTGACCCGGTCTGGCTATGAAGCCGATGATGTGATTGGTACCGTGACCCGGCGAGTCCATGAACAGGGATGGAAGGTGAAAATCCTGAGTGGCGATCGCGATTTATTTCAACTGGTTGATGTCAAGGGTGATATTCAGGTTCTATATCTGAGTTCCTCGTTTAGTAAAAATAATCTCGCCCAGGCGATCGGGCCGGAGCAAGTGAAGGAAAAACTGGGGGTATGGCCCCATCAGGTGGTGGACTATAAAGCCCTTTGTGGGGATCCCTCAGATAATATTCCAGGGGTATGGGGCATTGGCCCGAAAACAGCGGTGCAATTACTGGAGCAGTATGAATCCCTTCAGAATATTTATGACCATTTAGGGGAGTTAAAAAAAGCAACGCGCCAGAAATTAGAGGACGGTAAGACAGCGGCGGATCATTCTAAATTTTTAGCCCAAATCATCTGCGATATTGCCCTAGACATTGATCCAGAGGCGTTACGTTTAAGTCCCTTTAATTGGTCTGAATTGGATCCCCTGCTACATAAGCTAGAATTTCGGGCCCTGCGCCAAAATCTACAACAACTGGATCAGTCCTTAGGAGGTGAAACCTCGGAAGAAGAGGGAGATACCTGGTTTTTCGCGGCGGCGGATACTCCCCCAGCCTCCCCAGTACGGGTGACGATCATTGATTCAGAAGAGAAACTAGCAGATCTCGTCAAAACCCTGGAAACCTGCAAAGATCGCGAAAACCCCGTTGCCTGGGACACGGAAACGACGGCATTGACCCCTCAGGATGCAGAATTGGTGGGCTTGGGTTGTTGTTGGGGGGCAGAACCGGATCAGGTGGCCTACATTCCCTTGGGCCATCACCAGGGGGAAAATCTAGACTGCCCTAAAACCTTGGAAACTTTACGACCCATTTTGGAGGGCGATCGCTATCCCAAGGTGTTACAAAATGCCAAGTTTGATCGCCTCATTTTACGATTTCAAGGCATTCAATTGGCCGGGGTAGTATTTGACACAATGCTGGCCAGTTATGTTCTCAATCCGGAGAGTAGTCACAATCTCACGGATATTTCCCAGAAGTATCTGGCGATCGCTGCCCAAACCTATAAAAGTGTTGTGGAAAAAGGCCAGTCCCTAGCAGATTTAGACGTAGCCACCGTGGCGAACTATTGCGGCTTAGATGTCTATACGACATTTTTGTTGGTGGCGAAACTAAAGGCCGATTTAAGGTTGGCCCCGGCCCTGGTAGAGTTGCTCTTAAATGTGGAATTACCCCTAGAGCCGGTGTTGGCGGATATGGAGTCCCGGGGAATTCGCATTGATCAGGATTACTTAAAGGAGCTTTCCCAAGAATTAGAGGAGCGATTGGAGGCGATCGCCACAGAAAGCTATGACCTTGCCGGGGAGGTTTTTAACTTAAATTCACCCAAACAACTCAGCGAACTGCTCTTTAATAAACTGGGTTTAGATACCCAGAAAACCCGCAAAACAAAACTGGGCTATTCCACCGATGCCGCAACCCTAGAAAAATTAGAACAGGATCACCCGATTATTCCCTTAATTACAACCCATCGTACCCTAGCAAAACTGAAATCAACCTATGTCGATGCCCTGCCCTCCTTGGTGCGTCCGGATACGGGGCGAGTCCATACAGATTTTAATCAGGCGATTACGGCTACGGGGCGGTTGTCCTCCTCCAATCCCAATTTGCAAAATATTCCCATCCGCACTGAGTTTAGTCGCCAAATTCGTAAGGCATTTATCCCTGAACCCGGCTGGATTTTAGTGGCTGCCGATTATTCCCAAATTGAATTGCGAATTTTAGCCCATTTAAGTCAGGAACCTCGCCTTTTAGAGGCCTATCAAAATAATCAAGATGTGCATCGCCTCACGGCCCAACTACTCCTGGAAAAAGAAGACATCACCAGTGAGGAACGCCGCCTTGCTAAAATTATCAACTTTGGTGTGATCTATGGCATGGGGGGACAACGCTTTGCTCGGGAGGCCGGAGTCAGTTTGGCCGAGGCAAAAACCTTTATTCAACGCTTTTACGATCGCTACCCCCAGGTTTTTAGTTATTTGCAACGCACTGAAAAACAGGCCGTCAGCCAAGGCTATGTGGAAACCATTTTGGGGCGACGACGCTATTTTAGTTTTGAAAGCCGGGATGTGGTCAAATTAAAGGGCTATTCCCCAGAGGCGATCGCCGAGGTTGATTTTGGCAAACTAAAAATGAGTCAGTATGAACGTGGACTCCTGCGGGCAGCGGCCAATGCCCCGATTCAAGGCTCTAGTGCGGATATTATTAAAGTAGCTATGGTGAAATTGGCAAAAATTTTGACTCAAAATCCTGAATGTACAGAAAAGACCAAAGGTAACGGCAAGCCCTACCAAGCCCGACTACTCCTACAGGTTCATGATGAACTGGTGTTAGAAATGCCCCCGGATGAATGGCCCCAATTGGAGCCGATTATTACAACTACCATGATTCAAGCCGTTCCCCTATCCGTCCCGCTTCAGGTGGAGATTCACAGGGGCGAAAATTGGATGGATGCCAAGTGACCTGTCCTTAAAGCTTTCAACCTTAACTTAAAACTCCGGCGATCGCCCATAGACCCGCCCCCGCCATTGGTTGGGCCGCTGAAACGAGGATAGGGTAATCCGCCAAACACTCAGACTATCCGCTAGGGGGGATAGCCAGAATAATCCCGAAAATGATCCTTTACCTTGGCCCATCTGCCAGTCGTACACCGGGGCGATCGCGGCGGTCATTAACCAGCGAATTCCCAGGAGAAGCCCATTTAAGCCTAGGGCCCAGATCAATGTCGGGAATGGTTCTGGCACAACCATGACTGCCAAGCCAAAGAAAATGGTACCTAGCAGAGGAAACCCCTGCACTGCCCAGAGAAACCAAAGGTCTCCCCACAGTTGGGCCGTCGCTGTGGCATCCTTCAAATCCAGGGAGCGGCCCCACTCCCGCCAAGTTTCCCGGGCCCCTTCATACATCCGCACCTTGAGAACCGGTGAACCATCCCGAAAGGAGACCCGTGCCCCCCAACGAGCCCCATGGCGCACTAGGGTGACATCATCACAAAAGGAGGTCTGCGCCGAACAATAACCATTGATCTCCTCTAGGAGCGATCGCCGAATCAGCAGACATTGGCCATTGGCAAGGATCCGCGCCGGTTCCGGCTCCACAATTTTGGAAGCCCCAAAGCGATAGATCAGCGTCATCAGTAGCGAGGGCTGCAACCACCATTCCCCTGGAAATTTCAAGACAAAGCGGGGAGAGAGGGAGAGAATATCTAGGTGATCCTGTTGGGCCGTTTGCACCAAACTGGCCACTAACCCTGGCTGGGGCAACGTATCCGCATCCAGTCCTAAAATCCAGGTACTCTCTGGCGAACTGTGGCGAAATCCCGTATGCAGAGCCCATGGCCGCCCCACCCATCCTGGGGGCAGGAGATCATCCTCCACTAATCGCAACCGTGGATCCCGAGATTGGGCGGCCCGCACCAGATCCGGCGTACCATCCTGGGACTGACTATCGACAATGAGAATTTCCCGTACCTCATAGCCTTGACGCATCAACCCATCTAAACAGGGCTGAAGCCGCTGGGCCTCATTTAGGGTTGGAACCACCACCGTCACTGAGGCTAAATCCAACACCCGTGATGTTCGGGGTTTCAGGGCCGAAGGACGATTTAAGCCGGACATCAAACGGCCCACAAGAATAGCTAATCCTGGGGTCTGAACCAATAGGCTGAGGGTGGCAATGGCCCCTAGAGCACCATTACTTAGCAACACTGGAAACCGTTAGGATATCATTGGCACTGGCCGGCGGTAGCTCTGTGGCCAAGGTGGGTAAGACGATAGGCGTTTTTGCCCACAGGAGTACCACGGGTAATACACCCATCAAAAATCCTAAACTGGCGGGAATCCAAAACCGTTCATCTAAGGAGGTGAGGGTAATCATTGCCCCAAAGGCAAAGTTCACCAGATAGACCACTAAGGGAGTTGTCAACTGCGATCGCACCAAAAGAATCGGCTTTTGCCACCATGTCACCATTGCCACTGCCATGAAAACTGCCCCCGTTCCTGCCCAACCCAGAATATTGCGGTAGGGCATACCAAAAAATGCGCCAACTTCCTGAAACTGCCAAAAGGGAACCGCCGCCTGACTCATGGCCGGGTCTAACACAAAATCCCAGGCCGTCAGAAATACCGCAGCAAGGGCAACCGTTGCCGCCCCCGCCCAGAGGGCAACCTTTTTTTGCTGACGTATAAATGCACCTATAACCCCACTGTAGGCGAGGAGAAAGGTGATAAACCCCATATAAAACCAGGAGAGGGGAATCGTAAAAGGGACTAAGCCAGCAATCTTGTAACCTAACCCACTCAAATAGCTGTAGTGGCCAAAGGGAAACCCCGTACTCGTTCCCAGGAGTTCACTGGTGAGGGAAATCCCCACGGCGGGCAACACAAAACCCCAGAGTTTCCAGGGGCCAACGATACGCCAGCCATAGAGGGCGATCGCCACCGCACCTAAGACAATATAAACGACCCCACCGCTGCCCATACTCAGTTGAAATAACTGCTGGCCCCATTGGGGTAGAGAAAGAATAAACTCTGGATGGGGAACCACTAACAATAGACCCGCAAGGCCAAAGATCATGGCGAGAATATGGGTGATCAGACACACCTGCTCGGCAAGCAGAAGGGATTTAATCGGCTTCATCAGGGCAATCCTATAGACGAACGCATTGGCAACAACGGTGATTCCCTTTAGTTTACAGAAGTTTACAGAAATTTAGCCGATCAACGGCACAGATTTGCTATCAATAACCATAGCCCTGAAAATATCCCTAAAAATTTTATCCTCTCTCCACCCCTGAGCAATGATCTACCACTTGCGCATTGCCGACTTACCCAGTGGCGATCGCCCCCGCGAAAAGCTCTTAGAACATGGCAGCCGCCACCTGACCTCCGCAGAACTTCTAGCCATTCTCCTGGGGACAGGCCAGGGGCCGGGTAAGCTCTCAGCGGTGGGCCTGGGGCAACATATCCTCAGGCATCTGAACCAGGGCAACCCTAATGATAATGATCCCGGTGTCTTGAAAAATATTACGGCCGAGGAGTTAATGGCAATTTCGGGGGTGGGGCCGGCCAAGGCGACGGCCATCCTTGCGGCCATTGAGCTAGGGAAGCGGGTACTCCAATCTCGCCCACCGGAAAACACCGAAATAAGTGATCCCAGTTTGGCGGCGGCAACCCTAGCCCAAGATTTAATGTGGCAGACAACGGAACGCTTTGCCGTCCTATTGCTGGATGTCCGCCATCGACTCCTAGGAACCCATGTGATCAGTATGGGGAGTGCCACGGAAACCATTGCCCATCCCCGGGAAATTTTTCGGGAAGTGATCCGGCGCGGTGCAAATCGCCTGATCATTGCCCATAATCATCCCTCTGGGAACCTCACCCCCAGCAAGGAAGACCTGCAATTGACCCGACAGTTATTGCAAGCAGGGCAATTCTTGGCCTTGCCTATCCTGGATCATTTAATTTTGGGTAATGGCGACTATAGTAGTCTGCGGCAAACCACATCCCTTTGGCAAGAGTATCCTCAGGGAGATACCTAGCTTGTCTAGATTCAGGAATTAATCCTCCTCCTCAATTTTTAGAACCCGATTATTGCTCAGATCAACTTCCACTTCATATTCACGATTTTGAGTATAAATTTCTACTTCACAAACATGGCGGCCACTTTCCCATTCAATCTCAACTTCAGCGACATTACCAGGTCTTGCAGCAGTGGCAGTTCTAAGGCAACTAATGACTTGATCCACGGGGACGGCATCTCGCCGACTCGCTAGAGCACCCTCGGTGCGAAGGACAGTAAACAGAAGGATGAGTAAGGCTAGCCAATGATAGCGGACATTAACATTCTGATGTAAGGGCATAAAATCTCCCTTGTAGCTGCATAAAACAAAATATTAGTGACCCGTGGAAATGGTCACAAGTTCCCTAAACGATCAGACTCAATTCTTGACTGAGAACTTACTCGTTTGCAGCATGATGTTAACTTTCGGTGTATCTTGTCTCCATGGCAAAATTTCGCATTCTAGTCTATGCTTGGTTCAAGCTAAGGACTGTTTTGTTTTGTTTAGGCTGAAAACGCTATGCAAATACGTCGTCGCCCCCCCAACCCCGCTGTTATGGTTCAACAATTGCACTACCAAGTTCAGGTTTCGGATGCTGCTCCCCGCCACATTCTCGAAGAAATCGTCTGGCATAAGGAAAAAGAAGTTGCCCAACGCCGTGAGGCCCTGCCCCTACCAGAATTGCAACGCCAAGTCTTAACCGCTCCCCCGGCTAGATCGTTTTTAGCCGCTCTGCAACATCCCCAAACCCAACCGGCCCTGATTGCCGAAGTGAAAAAAGCCTCCCCCAGTAAGGGGGTGATTCGGGGCGATTTCGACCCGGTAGCCATTGCCAAGGCCTACCAGGCTGCTGGAGCAACCTGTCTATCGGTGCTGACCGATCAGAAATATTTTCAGGGTAGCTACGACTATATGAAGCAAATCCGGGCAGTGGTGGATTTACCGTTACTCTGTAAGGATTTTATTATTTATCCCTATCAAATGTACTTTGCCCGACTCCATGGGGCCGATGCGGTTTTACTCATTGCCGCTATTTTGCCCGATCGGGATCTACGCTACTTTATCCGTATTGCCCAGGGTTTAGGAATGCGGGTTTTGATTGAGGTGCATACCCTAGAGGAAATGGATCGGGTCTTAGCCCTAGATAATGTCCAAGTGATTGGTATAAATAACCGCAATCTTGAAGATTTTTCCGTCAATATTGAAACCACGGAAAACCTTATGGCGCAACGGAAGGAGCAAATTGTGGCAAAAAATGTCCAAATCATTAGTGAATCTGGCCTCCACTCGCCTGAGGATATTGCCCGGGTTTCCCAAGCTGGGGCAACGGCGGTGCTTATTGGTGAATCCCTTGTTCGTCGGGATGGAGCCGATGACCATCTCAGTGAGGGCGATCGTATGAAAAAACGAGTTACCCATCTATTGGCGCAAACAACGCCACCGCTACTTAACCCATAAATTCAATTCATAAATTCATAAACTACTAATATTTACCTTTGTAACTTATGCCCTTAAAGGCGGTTTTATTTGACTTTAATGGTGTGATTATTGATGACGAAAACCTACACCAGGAACTCATCAATGAGATTCTTCTCGGTGAAAATTTACGTCCCCAGCCAGAGGAATATCAGCAGTTTTGCCTAGGCCGCAGCGATCGCGACTGTTTGGATAATTTACTGCGGCGGCGGGGCCGTTTTATTACGCCGGACTACCTAGATAAATTAATTGCCCAAAAGACCCAAGCCTACCAAACTCGATTGGGAACCATTGATCCCTTTCCCTTTTTTCCTGGGGTAAAGGAGTTTATTCACCAACTAACCCAAGGAGGCATTGTCGGGGCGATCGTGACGGGGGCGATCCGCCAAGAGGTAATGATTGCCCTAGAGCGGGGGCAACTTAAGGAGTTCTTCGGGGTGATTGTGACTGCGGAGGATGTCTGCCAAGGAAAACCGGATCCGGAGGGCTATCTTCTTGGGGTAAAGCGGCTTCAGCAGATCTATCCAGAGATGGACATTGAGGTAGGGGATTGCCTGGCGATCGAGGATACCTTTACGGGGATAGAAGCTGCAAAAAAGGCAGGCTTGGCGATCGTGGGGATAGCCCATACCTATCCGTTTCATATGTTGCAGCGACGCTGTAATTGGGCGATCGATCAGTTTGAGGCCTTAGAACTGGATCGAGTTAGGCAGGTTTGGGGAGCAGAACCTGTCTCCAAGAGTATATCTGGGCGTTAGTCATCCCAACCCTTTACTCAGCAACTTCTCAAGGATTCCTCGGCAAATGGGATAGATTAAGAACATGGTTAGCTTTTTGGCCCTGTTGCCGCGATCGCTCACAACATTCCTCTATGCCGTTGCTGCACTTCTGAGGTTTTATGGCACAAGTACCGCAATCCCCCTGCCCTGGTTCCGACTCACCACCCTCCAGTGGAGCCTCTTGGCGTTCAGTTTGGGCACAGCGTCTTTGGTGGCTAATCTCGGCCTTGAGTGGAACACTGAGCGTCGAAGAAGATATAAAGAGGCTGAGGAAAGAGACCGAGCTAATGAAGAAAGAGAACGAGCGACTCGCCGAACTAGAATCCAAAATCGATGGATTATTTTCCAAATACGGCATTAGCTTCAACCCAGTCAACAAACCCGATCAGCCCTGAATGATTTCATCGCCTTTCTTGAGGAATATGGCGAGTTTTAGGACAATGGGCCGGTGAGATAAACTAAAGGGATGGTTAGCTTTTTAGCCCTGTTGCCGCGATCGCTCACAACATTCCTCTATGCCGTTGCTGCACTTCTGAGGTTTTATGGCACAAGTACCGCAATCCCCCTGCTCTGGCTCCGATTCACCACCCTCCAGTGGAGCCTCTTGGCGTTCAGTTTGGGCACAGCGTCTTTGGTGGCTAATCTCGGCCTTGAGTGGAACACTGAGCGTCGAAGAAGATATAAAGAGGCTGAGGAAAGAGAACGATCAGATAGAGAACGATCGTTTGCAACTGAGGAAAGAGACCGAGCTAATGAAGAAAGAGAACGAGCGACTCGCCGAACTAGAATCCAAAATCGATGGATTATTCTCCAAATACGGCATCAGCTTCAAGGGAGCGAACAAACCCGATCAGCCCTAAGGGATTTTATGTCATTTATGGAAGAATATGGCGAGAGTTAACTACTATTTTCGCTGGAGGGAGGAATCTCGGCATGGATTGTAAATCGAACATGATTCAAGGCTAAATCCCCTAAGCGCAGACCGCGATCGCGGTAATTTGTGGTTTCAAACCGCATCCCTTTACTGAGTTCCACATGGTACCAGGGTAAACCCATAAAAAAGCGGGTGGGATAGGGGCCCCGATCAATCACATCATCTGGATTTGATTCCATGGGCAACCAGCCATAACCCGGCACATAGAATTCTAACCAGACATGATTGTAGGTGGGTTGGAGGGGAACTCCCCGCTGATCCGGTAGTGGCGGACATTTATAACGGCCGACGGTGCGGCAAGCAATCCCATTCAAACGAGCCAAGGCTAAAAGCACTCCCACATACTCGCCACAGGAGCCGACTCCCCGCTCTAATACTAAATCAGGGGTTTCAATTTTGGGCCGTAGGGCATAGGAGAGGCGATCGTAGACATAATTACGGATTTTAAGCATCTTCCGTAAAATATTTGTTTCTGTGCCCACTGCTTCGCGAGCCGCATCTTGAACAATCGCCGTACTCATCGATAATTCATCATTATCAATCAGGTAAAGCTGAGCAAATCCTTCCGGCAACGATAGCGTCTCATCAATATCATCGGGACGTAAGTGATATTTAATTGCCCGTAATTCGAGCCAGGCCCGCCAACCAAAGAAACGGGATTCCTGGGGACGCAGTTCTGGGAAATCAAAAATAGCGACCTGTTGATCACCGACGGTATCTAAACGAAAAGGAGTACCGACCGGCTCAACCCGCAGAACTTTCTGGCGTAAGGATTCCGCTGGCAGGGCAATACGCCACTCCAGATTATCTAAATGCACGGAGTCGAGGGGCGAAATCTCTTCCACATAGGACATCTCGACTAAATAGCCATTGGAGAGGGTGTAATGCTCCTGCTCTTGGGTCTCAAAAACAAGGGGATGGATGGAGGTGTAGTCGCGGGAGGCAATTTCTAAGGGGGTCTCTAAGTTATTGGGATTATCCCGTAGGTAAGGTTCTTCGCCGGCGTAGGTAACCCAGAATAGTCCCTGATCACTAAAGCTGAGGGCCGTAGGATCGGTAAAGGGCGTAAGGGCCGCAGCTAAAATCTCTCCTGTCTGACGATCCAAGCGATAGACTGACTGCTCAAGGCGATCGCACACCCAAAGGGCATCCGGGCGGATAGCCAAGTTTTCTTCACCAATGCCAGGGGCAGGAAGTTTCCCCAGTTCCTTACCCGTTTGCCGATCTAGGTGATGAATATACCCCGATTTTTGACAGGTGATATAGACCCCCTGCTCATCAACGGCCACCCCCTGCACGGGATAGCTAAATCGCTCAAAGGGATGGATGGTTAAATCCGGTAAGACACAGTAATAAACCCAGTCATCTTGACAAAACCAGAGGGTATCTTGCCAAAGACAGAGACCCTGGGCATCCAGGAATTCATCCCCGTGATAGGGATTAAGTATTTCACTGTGATCATTCTCAGGATTAATCAGAAGTAAATAGCCCCGCACCCGATCTAGGGCCAACAAACTAGAACCAACCGTTCCCTGGCAAAAGGGCATCCGAGGTAGTTGACGTAACCAGAGTGCTTGGGGATCCACCCAGGCTAACCCATAGAGCTGATAAGCTCCTAGGGGCATGACCGTGCGCCATTGGGCATCAACTGTACTCACTACCTTAGACAAGAGATCTCCATGGGCAGTCTCTTCACTGGTCATATGTTCTCCTTGGAGATCTCGAGACGATTAACTACTCAACGGTTTGCGGCTCAACAGCTTGGGGGAGTAGTTCCCGCCGTTCCGTTGTTTTGATTTTGACCTGGCCCGACTCGTCCACATCAATGAGGGCCGTGTCTCCATCTCGCACCCGCGCCGAGAGCATTTCTTCCGCTAGGGTATCCTCTAGGAGCCGCATAATGGCCCGACGCAGGGGCCGTGCCCCGTAGCTGGGATTATAGCCTTCATCAATGAGGCGATCCTTGAACCGCTCGGTGACTTCCAGGGTAATACCTTTTTCCGTTAAGCGGGCAAAGACTTCCTTGAGCAGAATCTCGGCGATTTCCTTCACCTCATCCTTGGTCAACTGCCGGAAGACAATGATCTCATCCAAGCGGTTGAGAAACTCAGGACGGAAATACTGTTTCAGTTCTTCATTCACGAGGGAACGAATCCGGTTGTACTGGGATTCCGCCGGATTATCACTGCCAAACTCAAAGCCGAGGCCACCGGCCCCCTTCTCAATCACCTTGGAGCCAATATTGGAGGTCATGATCAAGAGGGTGTTTTTGAAGTCTACGGTGCGTCCCTTGGAGTCCGTTAAGCGGCCATCTTCCAGGATTTGCAGGAGCAGATTAAAGACATCGGGGTGGGCTTTTTCAATCTCATCAAAGAGAACCACCGTGTAGGGCCGCCGGCGTACTGCTTCGGTGAGTTGACCGCCTTCGTTGTAACCCACATAGCCCGGAGGAGAGCCAATGAGTTTAGAGACGGTGTGCCGCTCCATGTATTCCGACATATCTAGGCGGATCATGGCTTCTTCGGAGCCAAAGAAATAGGTGGCCAGGGCTTTGGTTAGCTCGGTTTTACCTACCCCGGTCGGCCCGGAGAAAATAAAGCTGGCAATGGGACGATTAGGATTTTTGAGACCCACCCGTGCCCGTCGAATCGCCCGAGAAATGGCCTTTACCGCTTCGTCTTGGCCAATCACCCGCTGGTGCAGGGTATCTTCCATGTGCAATAGTTTTTCGGACTCGGTTTCGGTGAGTTTGCTAACGGGTACGCCCGTCCAAGAGGCAACAATATGGGCGATGTCCTCTTCTGTCACCATGGGGGATTCATCTTCACCCGTGGTGGTTTCTGCTTTTTTCTGCTGGGCAATGGAGCGAATTTGGGATTTGAGTTCCATTTCCCGATCGCGCAGTTCACCCGCTTTATCAAAGTTCTGGGCCCGCACGGCATCGTCTTTGTCCTTGAGGACTTGTCGCAGTTCTTTATCCAGTTCCTTGGCCGCAGGGGGCAGTTGGGAATTAATTAAGCGCACCCGGGATCCCGCTTCGTCAATCAGGTCAATGGCCTTGTCGGGCAGATAGCGATCGCTGATGTAGCGATCGGAGAGCTTGGCGGCAGCTTCTAGGGATTCATCTAAAATTTTCAGCTTGTGGTGCTTCTCGTAGCGTTCCCGCAGACCATAGAGGATTTCAATGGTTTCTTCTACGGAGGGTTCACCCACCATTACGGGCTGGAAGCGTCGCTCTAGGGCCGCATCCCGTTCAATGTGCTTACGATACTCATCGAGGGTGGTCGCGCCAATGCACTGTAATTCACCCCGCGCTAGGGCTGGCTTAAGAATATTGGCCGCATCGATCGCCCCTTCCGCTGCTCCGGCTCCAATCAGGGTATGGACTTCATCAATCACCAGCACAACGTTACCGGCCTGGCGGATTTCATCCATGATTTTCTTGAGCCGCTCTTCAAATTCGCCGCGATATTTGGTTCCGGCAACCAGTAACCCAATATCTAGGGTGACAACTCGTTTTTCGTGGAGAATATCAGGAATATCATTATTGGCAATGCGTTGGGCTAACCCCTCGGCGATCGCCGTTTTACCGACCCCAGGCTCCCCAATCAAGACGGGATTATTTTTCGTCCGCCGACCTAGAATTTGGATTACCCGCTCAATTTCTTTTTGCCGACCCACCACAGGATCCAACTTGCCGTCGATAGCCATCTGGGTGAGATTGGCCCCAAACTCGTCTAGGGTAGGCGTTTTAGTGCGTCCCTGCCCACCACCTCCGGCGGCAACTTCGGCGGTTTCTCCCAACATCCGAATCACTTGGGTGCGGACTTTAGAGAGATCAACCCCCAGATTTTCTAGTACCCGGGCCGCCACCCCTTCTCCCTCCCGGATTAAGCCTAGGAGTAAATGCTCCGTACCAATATAGTTGTGGCCCAGTTGACGAGCCTCCTCAAGAGAGAGTTCTAAAACTCGCTTAGCACGGGGGGTAAAGGGAATTTCTACGGCGACAAAACCGGAACCGCGACCGATAATTTTTTCGACTTCAATCCGGGCATCCTTTAGATTTACGCCCATTGAGCGCAGCACCTTGGCAGCCACCCCGGTTCCTTCGCCAATTAAACCTAGAAGAATTTGCTCTGTACCGACAAAGTTATGTCCCAGGCGGCGGGCCTCTTCCTGAGCCAGCATAATCACCTTGATGGCTTTTTCTGTAAACCGTTCAAACATGACCCTACCCCAAATGGTTCCTGCGTGCTGGTATGAACAATCTTAACACGATAATTTCCTTGGCATTATTTATGCTAACGTACCTCCAGTCTAGATTTCCTGACCCGATCGCGACAGGTACGGATTTCGCCCATCCATCGTTTTTGCAGATCCCTTGACTATGGGGCTTAGTTGTTATACAAGAACAACATTTTCCTGTTCATTGGGATCATTCCGGGCAACAATGGCCTTTGCGGGTTCTGTTTGACTTAGGTTAACAGGTTGGTGGGGTACATTGGCGGGAATATAGATAAAGTCGCCAGCCTCATTGATGATTGATTTTTGCAGTCCTTGGCCATAACGGGTTTCCACCCGGCCCTCGAGTAGGTAAATGGCGGTTTCAAAGTCTTTGTGGTAGTGGGGTTCCGCTGCCGCCCCCGGTGGAATAATCACCAGGTTCATGGAAATTCCCTGGGCTTGGGCGGTTTGGGCTGAGACACCAACAAAGTAGGGCAGTTTTTGGCGAGTATGGATGCTGGCATCAGGGCGAATGGTGGTAATGTCGCCATCGGTGGATTCAGACATGGTGATCACCCTAGTCGTTAAGATTGTTGCTTACATAGATTGTATTTTAAGTCCTTGGTTTGCTATGGGTGATTTATGCCTGATCTAGGGATCGATCTAGAACCCACTGAACCAATGTTCGCACCGCAAATCCGGTGCCGCCGGGGTTATTGTAACCGTCTTCTTTGTCTGTCCAAACCGGGCCAGCCACATCTAGGTGGGCCCAGGGGGTTGAATCAATAAATTGCTTCAGAAAGAGGGCGGCGGTAATGGCTCCCCCCGGTCGGGGGCCGGTATTTTTCATGTCTGCGACAATGGATTTTAGACCGTCAAAGTATTTTTCCTCTAGGGGCATAGCCCAGAGCTTTTCCCCCGCGGTTGCGGCTGCATTGGTGAGTTGACTGGCTAATGCTTCATCGTTACTCCAAATTCCGGCGATGGTTTCACCAAGGGCAACGATACAGGCTCCCGTCAAGGTGGCCAGATCCACGATGGCATCCACGGAGAGCTTTTCCGCATAGACGAGGGCATCGGCTAAGGTGAGGCGGCCCTCCGCATCGGTATTGTTGACTTCAATGGTTTTGCCGTTGGAGGCGGTGAGAATATCCCCAGGATGGAGCGCGTTGCCACTAATCATGTTTTCTGTGGCCGCAACAATAAAGTGAACTTCGACCTTGGGGTGGAGTTGGGCGATCGCCTGGGCTGCACCAAAGACCGCCGCCGCACCGGACATATCGGTTTTCATCATTTCAATGCCACTGCCGGCCCCTTTAATATTCAAACCACCGGAGTCAAAGGTGAGACCTTTACCGATAATGGCAATTTTTTTGCAGGCGGGGGTTGAGGGGCGATAGGTGAGATGGATAAATTTAGGGGGAATATCCGAGGCCTGGGCAACCCCTAAAAAAGCTCCCATCCCCAAGTCCCGACAGTCTGCTTCGTCTAAGATTTTCAGACCCATGCCGTAGGTAGCGGCTAGGTTTTGGGCCGTTTCGGCCAGGGTTAGGGAACTGACAATATTGGCGGGGGCATTCACCAGTTCTCGGGCAAGAATCACTCCCCTGGAAATAATATCCGCCTGGTTCAGGCTTGTTATTTGATGCTCCATCCCCATCAGTTGAACCGTTTGGGGATACTCGGCTAGTTTTGCTGCTTCGGGATCGGACTTAAAGCGATGATCCTGATGCAGGCCTAAATAAACCCCTTCGGCGATCGCCTGGGTGGTTTGTGACGGGGACTGCCACTGGGGGAAATGGAGGGCCAGGGTGTTCACTTTTTCCCGGCGGGCTGAACGGGCTACCGCTGCCGCTGTCCGTCGTAGGATTTCTCCGTCTAACTGATCGGCTTCGCCCAGACCAATGAGCATGAGTTTGCGGATGGGGGAATGGGGTGCGAGGCGCACGATCAAGGATGTGCCGGTTTTCCCTTGAAAATCTGCCTCTTGAATGACATCTTGAAGGGTTCCCCCCAGTCGTTGATCCAAACTAGCGTAGGCATTGTCCAAAATGATGGTCTGATCACTTTGGCAAAAACCAATGGCCATTAAGTCCCCTGACCATGCACTGAGGGAAGTTCCATTCGTCTCGATTTTCATAGGGTATTGCTGTCCTCGATCGCCCCCACAAGGGTATGGCTAAAATGCTACAGATGTTATTATGCCTAAAAGTGTTGAGTTTAGATCAAAACATTTCTGGAGGATATCGATGGTTAGCCCAGGATTCTCCTAACCTGGCAACTCCCTATCCCGGCGGCCATTGCAGCGATCGCCCTCCGAGAATATGCAAATGCAAGTGATCCACCGATTGACCTGCATCTTGACCATTATTAATCACGACCCGATAGCCCTGGGTTAGCCCCACCTGCTCCGCTACCCGCTTCACCGTCAATAATAAATGCCCTAAAACCCGATGATCCTCAGGAACCGCAGCACTTAGCTGGGGAATGGGTTGCTTGGGGATCACGAGAATATGCACCGGAGCCTGGGGATTTACGTCCTTGAAGGCTAGGGCTAAATCATCTTCGTAGACAATATCAGCGGGAATCTCGCGGCGGATGATTTTGGCAAAAATCGTGTCATTTTCTGAAGGCATCATCATTACGGAACCAATTTTTTAGCAGGGCTGTATGACCCTTGCACTGGGTTCCAATATACCATGGAGGAAATCGTCAGTTTTTCGATAAGGAAAAAGAATCATGGTGATCCCGATAGCGGGAGGTGGGAAATAGTGCTGGATCAGGTGTTGGAATTGTCTCCGGTTTGGGGATTAGATACCCTACTGTTACTGGTCATTTTAATCAGTTTGGAGGCGGTTCTCTCTGCGGATAATGCCATTGCTTTAGCGGCCCTCGTTCAAGGAATTGAAGATGCCAAGCAACAGCGGCAGGCCCTAAATTTTGGCCTGGCGATCGCCTATTTCTTTCGGATTGGTTTAATTTTGGCTGCCACCTGGGTTGTTAATTTTTGGCAATTTGAACTGGCCGGGGCCTGTTATCTACTGTGGTTGGCCATTAAATACTTTAGTTCCAACAAGGATGCCGCTGAACATCACCACGCTCAGACTTTTACTTCGTTTTGGCAGGCCATCCCCCTACTGGTCTTAGCGGATCTAGCGTTTTCCCTCGATAGTGTGACAACGGCGATCGCCCTGTCCGATGAACGCTGGTTGATTTTACTCGGGGGCACCATTGGGGTGATCACGCTGCGATTTATGGCGGGGTTATTTATCCGCTGGTTAACCGAATTTCCGCGCCTAGAAGATGCGGGCTATCTCACCGTTACCCTGGTGGGACTACGGCTATTGTTGCGGGTGATTAACTCTGAGCTAGTGCCACCGGAATGGATCATGATTAGTCTCATTGCCCTTTGTTTCGTCTGGGGATTTTCACGGCGGCAGTTACCCGAACAGATCGAGCCATCCCCACCGCCGTCACCGGAAGCAGAACCCCTATCGAGTTCCCCTACATCTCATAAATCCAAGGAGTAAGACGGGGTTCCCAAACGACCAACTCCTGGGTTTGGAACCAGAGAGCAATTTCCCGTTCCGCCGTTTCTGGGCCATCGGAGCCGTGGATAATATTGCGGCCCACATCAATGCCAAAGTCTCCCCGCAGCGTCCCTGGCTCGGAATTTAGGGGATTGGTCGCACCAATGAGTTTTCGGCAGGCAGCTACGACACCGCGGCCTTCCCAAACCATGGCAACCACCGGCCCCGAGGTAATGAAATTCACTAGCCCAGGGAAAAAGGGCTTATCTTTATGTTCGCCGTAATGGGTTTCCGCGAGTTCACGGGTGACTCGCATCAGCTTTAGTCCCACGAGGGAATAGCCTTTATGCTCCAAGCGTTGAATGATCGTCCCCACCAACCCCCGCTGTACTCCGTCTGGCTTGATGGCTAGAAATGTTCGTTCCACGCATTGCCTCCCAGGCTTGCTTTACAGATAAATTTTAGACCCGATTGGGGAACACCTGGAGGTCAATTCCAAGATTTTACCCTGGACAACTTTGCCAAACACCGCACGGGAAGGTGAAAATAGGATGGCAAGCGCACCGCCCTGATCTAGGTTTATGCCCGTTTCTCCTTCGCCGACATTTGATCTGAGTGCCCAACACCAATTTCGACAGCAGTTGGTTGCGGGATTAACCCAGGCCCGTAATCAGGGGTGCTTATTTTTAAGTATCAGTCGTGACCTGCCCCCCATTGATCCGCTCCTTGCCCTAGCGGGATTATCTGACTGTGGGATGGATCCGCAGGCGGATTACTTTTATCTGGAGCAGCCGGGTACGGGGATGGCGATCGCCGCCTTGGGGGCATTACGCACCTATACCGCCGAAGGTTGCCAACGCTTTCAGGATGTGCGCCATTTTTGCCAGACCACGTTTGCCCAAATATTTTGCCTAGATGGGGGCCACCCCCGTATTTTTTGCCATTTTACGTTTCACGATCGCCCCACGGGCCACCAAGGAACCAGTGCCAGCCGGGCAATTTTACCCCAGTGGCAGATTCATCAGCGCGATCAGCAGGTGCAACTTACCCTTAATTGTGATGTTTTACTGGAGCCTGGGGAGATCGATCGCCTCTGTGGGCAATGGCAGCGGATATGGGAACATCTGCAAACGTTGCCCCCAACCTTTGACATCGAGTCGGTGATGGTTCCCACCATTTCGTTGCCTAATCTCACGGTTCAGCATCAGGGGTTTGTTCGTGGTGTCCATACCGCCCTGAAGGTGTTGCAAACGGGGGAGATGGAAAAATTAGTTTTGGCCTGTGCTGCGGATATTACTGCTCCTCGTCCCTTTTCCTGGGAAGCGACTCTGCAAAATCTTCGCCACCACTACCCCAACTGCTATTTGTTTAGTGTGCGCTGCGATGGTGGCTCTACGTTTGTGGGAGCTAGTCCTGAACGTTTGGTGAGTCTGGAGCAGGGGGTGTTAACGGCCGATGCCTTGGCCGGTTCAAGTCCTAGGGGGGGCGATCGCCACCAGGATCAAGCCCTCACCACCGCCCTGTATCACAGCGAAAAAGACCGCCACGAACATCAGGTGATTGTTCAGTTTCTCAGCCATACCTTGAAAAATTTGGGTTTGTTGATTCCACCCCCAGGGGAACCCCAAGTGCTCAAGTTGGCCAATATCCAACACCTGCAAACCCTGATCCGGGCCACTCCCCATCCGGCGGTACATCTCCTGGATATTTTGGCCGCTCTGCATCCCACGCCAGCGGTGGCCGGTTATCCACGGGCGATCGCCTACGAATGGATGCGCCAACTGGAAACCTTTGAGCGGGGAATGTATGCCGCCCCCCTAGGTTGGGTGGATTGCAACGGTGAAGGAGAATTTATTGTCGGTATTCGTTCTGCCCTATTACAGGGAACCATGGCACGGCTCTATGCAGGGGCGGGAATTGTGCGCGGATCAGACCCGGAACGGGAATGGCAGGAGGTGCTTTTGAAGTTACAGGCCCTTGTTTCGGCGATCGCCTAATAAAATTGATACTGTATTCCAGAAAATAATTATGGCATCCTCAGCCGGTTATCCCTTAAACCATGACCCATAAAGACCAATCCAGAGGGCGATCGACCTTCCCAGGCATTGGCTTATCGTCGTCACCTTCCTGCCCTAGGGGCCATTTAGATATATTTTTCTGTTATTCCATCGTATTAACTTGCAAAATAGACGAGAGCAAGGTATAATTCCAAAAAAAAAAGGGACAATAGCATAATGATGAATATTGACTCAATCGAATTTCTGGAAAAACTAAAAGAGAAGTTGACTGAACGCCATGAAAACGAATTTACGTTTTTAATTCTTGGAAAGACAGGTGTAGGTAAATCTAGCACGATTAATAGTCTAATGGGGCAAAATATTGCTCCTGTAGGAGATTTCGAGCCTACAACAATGACGGTTGAAAAATATACTACTGAAATGTCAGGAATAAATTGCAATATTATCGACACCCCAGGATTATGTGATGACTTACCTGAACATGGTAACGATGAAAAATATTTAGAGATGGTTAGAAGTAGTGTAAAGAAGGTTGATTCACTGTGGTTTGTAACTAAGTTGAAAGATAAAATAGGTTTTGCTGATAAGAGAGTAATACAATTGATTTCTAATGTTTTTGGACAAGACATTTGGAAGCAAGCTATTATAATCCTTACCTATTCTTGGGATGTATCAGATGAAGAAAAATTTAAGGAAGGATATAAAATAAGAACTCGACTCATAAAAGAAGAAGTAAAGAAATATACTAACGATGAAATTGCATCGGGTATACCATCGGTAGCTGTTGATAATACAAACACATTAACACCAGATGGAAAAAATTGGCTTGGCGAACTTTACACAGAAGTATTCTTGAGAATGTCTGAAAATGGAGCTATTCCTTTCTTGATGGCAACAGTGAATAGAATTAATCCTGTTGAGCCGTCTAAATCGGAAACAGTAAAATATATATACTTAGACAAAAATCAAGAAGAGAAAGTTAAGAAGAAATCCAAGAACCTTTTAGAACAGGTAGCAAAGTTCGCAGGAGTTATAATCAAGGGGTTTTTTGGTTTTTAATTCATGAAGCAATATTTAGTTATTGGTCGAACTGGTGCTGGTAAATCTAGCCTCATTAATCATGTTATTGGACAGAAGGTTACTGAAACCTCCGAGTATGTAGCTTGCACTCGTTTTGTCTCTCACTATATACTGAACACCCCTGAAAAAAATATCTGTTTGATTGATACTCCAGGTTTATGTGATGAGATCGATGAAAGTTATGATATTGCTTACTTGAATCAAATCATCTCCAAAGTAAACCTTAATCATCTCTATGGAACTCTTTATGTAACCCCACTTAATGATTATTTTCGATCAGATGATATGAGAGCCTTTCGCTTATTAGATTCGGAACTTGGCAGTCATATATGGGCGAATTGTAAGATCGTATTTACTTTTTCTATGTCCGTGCCAAGGGAAGAGCAGATAAATCAAGCCGATCGCCGAATTAAGCAAATAGAAAATTATTTTAGTGATGAGATTAAAAAATCTTGTTTTTTAGGTTTTAGCAATTATTTCCTCATTGACTGTGTAAAGGAACCTAGCAATAACACCCTATTAACAGCATTACTGAATGATGCTAGTGATAAAATTGACGACAAATATCTAGCGGAAATACATGGTACTGCATCTTATTTTTATAAGATGTCCGCAAAAATTAAGTTGTATCACTCAGATCATGGTGCAACCCTTGTAGATGCATCAATACTAGAAAGTAATTACATCAATACAATAAGTTCAATAAAAAGTGTTCAGTCTTCTTCTGATCTCACAAACTTAATTAAACAATTAGAGGCTTTGAAGATAAAGGTGAGTCGTTTTAATCATAGAAAAGAAAAGTATAGATGGTCAAATTCTCTAGAAAATGAGGTGATATCCAAGTTGAAAAATATTGCTAGAAGTATTAACGAAAAAACAAAAATCTAGTATCCATATAATCCTTTTAATCCTTTCCTGCAAGAACAATATCACGTTAAAGAACTCGGAATTTTCGGTTCCTTTGTGAGACAAGAACAAACAGAAGCCAGTGATGTAGATGTCCTCGTTGAATTTTCCCAGACTCCGAGCTTGTTGAAATTTATTAATTTAGAGAACTATCTCAGTGATAATCTTGGGGTCAAAGTTGATTTGGTTCATAAGGCAGGCTTAAAACCCCGGATTGGTGAACGGATTTTGGCCGAGGTTATTTATCTATGACTCAGCGGCAGATTCAGGATATTTTAGATGCTGTAGCCGATCTATTCTCAGTTTAACCTGCCATTATTATATAGGTTTATTTAGGGATGTTTAGTAGACATCAAATCTTGTCCGCGATTAGTGGGTATCCCTGGAAAATATGCCTGTTGATGCTAGCGATCGCCGCCTGTGCTCCAAATCATGTCCAGCAATGTCAGCAAATTGGCCAGGCAACCTATACCGTCATGGCAAGGGTAAAGGGGTTTATGACGATCAAGTTGGTGACGAATCCGCTTGTTTCGGCGATGCTGCCGGAATTGTATGGACAGTTGCCGGAGCCAGGGCACTTGGCAAGGTTGTGAAGGTTTTGGTTTGGGTGGGATAGCAAAAGTTTTCTATCATGCAACGAGGAGGTTAACGATCGGAGGTGAAGAATGGCCATCAAAACAGGTTTAGGAATCCCTGATCTCTTAGATGAGCAACGAGATGAAATCCTTAAAATTGCAGCTAAACATGGTGCTTATAATGTGCGAGTGTTTGGTTCTGTAGCACGGGGAGAAGCAGACGAAGAGAGTGATATTGATTTTCTGGTAGATTATTCCCTGGATCGCATTAGCCCTTGGTTTCCGGCGGGTTTGGTATTGGATTTAAAAAAGCTGCTGGGGCGTAAGGTGGATGTAGCAACCGAGGCTGCTCTAAAGGAACGAATCCGGGAGCAGGTCTTAACTGAGGCAGTTCCGCTATGAGGAGTGATACTGAACGATTAAGGGATATGTTAGAGGCGATCGCTCAGATTGAACGATATGCAACGCGAGGACAAGATACATTTAATCAGGATGAACTCTTGCAAGTTTGGATAATTCATCATCTGCAAATTGTCGGTGAAGCCGCTAGTAAATTATCAGAGTCTTTTCTCACACAGCACTTAGAAGCTCCTTGGCCTGCGATCGTAGAATTTAGAAATATTCTAGTTCACGAATACTTCAGAGTAAATTTACAGATTGTCTGGCAAATTGTGGAACAGGATTTACCTAATCTCAAAGCCATAATCACAGATATTTTGCATAATGATTCAAGCTAGCCTGATTAGGCATTAGTTGTTAATGTAAGACACCCAGGGTAAACGCATCAAAAACAGTCTAAACTGCAACTTTCTACTAGCAATTTCTGACAGTTAGTTACTATTGAACTGAAGAGTCACGCTAATGCGGCTTCTAACAACCTAGATGACATGGTTCCTCGTGATTTATCGAGATTTGTCGATTCAAAAATCCCTGTGTTTTATCGAACAGCCTGGAGACTTTATCATATTAGCTTGGGCTTTGATAAAGTATGAACTTTCTGACCGTTAACTAAATAGAAATAGAGTCATGAAAACATTAAGAGAAATAATGAACTGGCTAAAAAATCATAAACCTTTCCTGCAAGAACGTTATCACGTTAAAGAACTCGGAGTTTTCGGTTCCTATGTGAGACAAGAACAAACAGAAGCCAGTGATGTAGATGTCCTCGTTGAATTTTCCCAGACTCCGAGCTTGTTGAAATTTATTAATTTAGAGAACTATCTCAGTGATAATCTTGGGGTCAAAGTTGATTTGGTTCATAAGGCAGGCTTAAAACCCCGGATTGGTGAACGGATTTTGGCCGAGGTTATTTATCTATGACTCAGCGGCAGATTCAGGATATTTTAGATGCTGTAGCCGATCTATTCTCAGTTTAACCTGCCATTATTATATAGGTTTATTTAGGGATGTTTAGTAGACATAAAATCTTGTCCGCGATTAGTGAGTATCCCTGGAAAATAAGCCTGTTGATGCTAGCGATCGCCGCCTGTGGTTCAAATCATGTCCAGCAATGTGAGCAAATGGGCCGTGCAACTCAAGATGTCATGGCTGGTGTGAACGAAATTTACCAAGCTCATCTAGGTCAGCCTGTTTACAATCGAGCCATGGAAGAAAAGGTTGCTGCCGCGTGGGCACAGGGGGCTGATATTCTGGAAGCTGTTCAGGTTTCCGATCGCCAACTCCAGGCCATTCAAGCAGATTTAGTAACGGCCTACACAACCGCCGCCGATGTCACCGCAGAATTGGCAGACTATCTTCCAGCGACCGCAATCCTAAAACCAGAGCAGGAAAAAGCCTACACTAAGTATCAACATCGGGCCCAGTCTGGGGTTGCCACAGCTATTGCTGCCTTAAATCGATATTGTATTGCGGGCGATCGCCATTTTTAGGATGACGTTAGGCTACTGTAGCAAAAGAATTAGCCACAGTTTCAAATTCAAAAGCTGTGGCTATAGTGCGATGAAGATAGGAACTTATCGCTTGATGACATCATTGTTAAGAATCTTTGGCCAGTTGGCATTAGCCTTCACAATTTTGGTAGCCGTATCCTGTCGCCATTCATTCTGAGCCTGTGCACTGTAATTGAGGTAGAGCTTACCGTCACGGACTTCCCACGCAGTTGGCACAGTCGTTGCCAATACTCCACCTGCTGCTGCTTTAGCACAGTAGCCACCGTACTGAGGAGCATACTGTTCAGGGTTTTGGGCAAATAAGTCACGATGGGCAGCATTGGAAAAGAGCCAGCGTACACCATTCCAGGTATAGGAAAATTCTTGCTTACCCTCTACAAGGGCATTCTGAACAAAGTAAGCCACAACATCCTGGCCATCAAGTGCTATACCATTTTCGGTATAAACAGCAGGGTGACGAGTCGTCGCTACGCTTTGAGCTACAGTTTGTGACGTGTCAGATGCAGGTGTAGGAGTGGATGCACTTAGGCTATCACCCAAGCCCACCGTGAGCAAACTCGTGAGAAATAGCGTTGCTAGATACTTAACATTCATAATTTTTATCATCCATGTTAGTGGGTATTCCGTTATCCTGCCTAGAGTTTTGAACCCATAGCAGAATCTACTAGATATACGGAAACTACTCAGGATTGGATTGAAGGTTGCCAGAGCTAGGTCAATCTTGGCAGGGCTGAACTGAGCGTCAAGCAATTACCTGTACTCGACCTCGAAATCGCTCAACACTGTTTTGATAATTTTCTTTGGAAAACTAAAACTGCTACCTGGAATTTGGTGTGGCAGTCATAGGATTACTCCTGAGCCAAATCCCATGGATGTCCTACTTAACGAGCTAGAGTTAGTCAAGTATCTTACATTTTTAATTTTTCTAGTTTTAATCATTCTAGCAAGTCTAAACTATGCAACGTTTTACTAAGGAACCCATCCCGCCCATCCTGCCCATGCCGTTTCCAAGGGCGATCGCCCATTCTTGCTGTTTGCTGGTGGTTGGAAGCCTTTCTATTCTCTTGGCTAGTTGTGGGCAAAGCTTACAGGAGCAATGTGCAGCCGTGATCGACACCGTTCAGGCAAGCCAGAGTCAACAGATATTAGGAACCCAAACCCGCGCTACCACCTTGGAAAATGCCCAAATTTACCAGACCTTGGCTGAAGATCTCCAGGCCCTAGAGCTTCAGGATCAAACCCTAGGGGAGCATCGACAGGTTATGGCCGCCGCCTACGAGCATTTAGCCACGGTGATGGAGGATCGGGCAGAATTGATGGATACCGAAGGTACCCTCACCTATCGTCAAGGCGATACCAGTATGGAGCAAATCATTGAGAATCTCCAGGCCGCTGAACAGCAAGCCTACAAGGATCTGCAAACGCTCAGTCAGGCCTATGCTAATTACTGCCTTGAAAACCGTTGATATGCTCCACAATTCCAACGGGTTGAGTTTTAGGCTTAAAATTTTTGATCGTTTTTCATAGGGCTAAGGTAGACTGCTAATTCGGCTCAATCCGCAGGAGTTGACCATTATTGCGGCTATCCGTTAAAACGTAGAGAAAATCATCGGGGCCTTGGCGTACATCCCGCACCCGTTGCCCTATGGGTATAGAGGTTTCCCGCAAAACTTGTCCCTGATCATCCAGTTCAATGCGATGAACCTCCTGGGAAACTAATCCCCCCGCAAAGAGATTGCCCTGCCATCCCCCATGGCGATCGCCCCGGTATAGGGCCAATCCTGAGGGAGCAATGGCGGGAGTCCAAACCACTAAGGGGTCTACCATGCCTGGTTGAGACGTTTCCGTGGAAATAATCGCCCCTGAATAATCCCGGCTGTGGGTGACAACGGGCCAACCATAATTTTTACCCGGCTCAATTAAATTAAGTTCATCCCCCCCCAGGGCCCCATGCTCCGTAGACCATACCCGATCTGTCAGCGGATCGTAGGCTAGTCCTTGACTATTGCGATGGCCATAACTCCACAGTGCCCCATCCCTATCCCCTCGCCCCACAAAGGGGTTATCTACGGGTATGGAGCCATCCCCATTGATCCGTAAAATTTTGCCGAGATGACTTCGCCGATCTTGGGCCTGTTCGCGAATTAACGCCCCTGCCAACTGTAGGGGAGCATTGCCCCCATCCCCCACGGACACGAGTAGGGTTTCATCGGGCAACCACAGTAAGCGAGAACCAAAGTGCTGCCCTCCGGGTTTAGCGGGGGATACCTCAAAAATGACCTGCCAATCCTCTAGGGACTGCTCCTGAAGGCGGGCCCGGGCTACGGTGGTTCGATTTGCCGCTGCTGTTCCCTGGGCATAGGTAACGTAAACCCACTGATTTTCGTCAAAGCGAGGATGCAGGGCAATGTCTAACAAACCACCCTGACCCAACGCCAACAAATTGGGAATATCGGGAATACCAGCAATGGGTTCGGGTTGCAGTTCTCCGTCTTGAACTAGGCGTAATCGGCCGGGCCGCTCCGTAATCAGGATGTCCCCGTTGGGTAGCCAGGCCATGGCCCAGGGATGTTCCAGTCCTTGGGCGATCGCCACCAGTTCCCATCCCGGCTCTGGCTGGACAGACATCGTTGACATTGATTCATTACTAGGAGAATCAACATCCGGGGCTTGGCCATTACTCGAACCAACCCCACAACCCAGCAAGCAGGTGGTGATTAAAACGGCAAGGGCAATCGACCAACGCACCATAGACAGAGATAGATTCCGTTATTGATTAACGGATGTACTCTTTGAGGACACTATTCCGGTTGGGATGACGCAGTTTCCGCAACGCCTTGGCCTCTATTTGCCGAATCCGTTCCCGGGTGACATTGAACAGTTGCCCAATCTCTTCTAGGGTTTTCATGCGGCCATCATCCAAGCCATAGCGCAGCTTTAATACATCCCGCTCCCGGGGGCTGAGGGTGCAAAGGACGGTTTCCAGGTCTTCCCGCAGCAAATGTTTGGACACTTGATCTTCGGGGGTCTCGCCATCGGATTCAATAAAATCCCCCAGGCGCGAATCTTCTTCTTTACCAATGGGGGTTTCTAGGGAGATGGGCAGTTGGGCGGACTTGGCAATGAACCGAAGTTTCTCAATCGTCATTTCCATGCGATCTGCAATTTCTTCTTCGGTTGGTTTGCGGCCCATTTCCTGGGAGAGGAGTTTTGTGGTCTTTTTAATCCGAGAAATGGTTTCGTAGAGGTGCACGGGCAAACGAATGGTTCGCGATTGATCGGCGATCGCCCGGGTAATGGCCTGACGAATCCACCAGGTAGCATAGGTGGAAAATTTATAGCCTTTCTCGTGATCAAACTTTTCGGCAGCGCGAATGAGGCCGAGACTCCCCTCTTGAATCAGATCCTGAAACGAGAGGCCCCGGTTCATGTATTTCTTTGCAATGGACACCACCAACCGCAGATTGGACTGCACCATCTTTTCCTTGGCTTTGCGACCCACAAACAGGCGATGGCGAAAGGCGGGGAGGGATAACTCCAGTTCTTCGGCCCAACGGCTGGGATGACGCTCTAAATCCTCTGGGTCACAGTCGAGATCCTCACTGAGGCGATCGCGAACCCGTTCCAATTCCAGTAAGTCGGCAATTTTCCGAGCCAATTCAATTTCTTCATCCGCCCGCAACAGCCGAATCCGACCAATTTCCTGCAAGTACAGTCGGATTGAATCTTCGGTGTAGTGTTTTTTCTTGGCTTGGGTGCGACGGCGACCGGCTCGAGGTTTACCTGTCTTAGCATCTAGATCGGCATCGTCAAAGTCCTCTGCTTCCTCATCGTCGGTTTCTGCCTCTACAGTGCCTAAGCCATATTCCGGCAATAAAACAACATCATCAATATTGTTGGCTGCCTGTTCATAAACTTCGAGTACGTTCGCCTGAGTCATGCCGTTTTCCTCATAATCTCCCTAAGTTCCAATTGCAAATTTGTTCAGCCTGATTGCTGTAGATGATTGACTGACGAATATTGATGACTTGCATCCTGGGGGGTGTTGACCCACGCACAGGCTCGGCGATCGTCAGATCGAATTCTACAGAGTTCTGATAACTAATTTAAGCTAAAGCCTAGTTGATTGTAGCCTTTCTAACAAAACTTGCCCATGAATATGGGGATCTTTTTTTACCTGCATCCTTACCCTATGCACATTTTGTCAACAATTACTAACAATTGCGCAATAAGTCGTTACAATTGTGGCTGCTGATAGCCATAGAAGTCAATGCGATAGTCCACAATTTTGACCCCCGTTTCCGCCTCAATCTTGGCGATCAAATCTGCTGGAAGTTGAACATGGACATCCAGAATCTTTTCGGTATCTAGGCAATTTACATGGCTATGACTATCGCTAATATTGCCATAGAGGCGGCCGTCGGCCCGTTCCACACATTCAATGATGCCCTGCTCAGAAAGTGCGTCAAGGTTTTGGTAAACGGAGGTGTGGCCAATATCCTTGCCCTCTTGGTTAAGGCGATCGTAGATTTGGCGGGCGGATAAATGATCCTCTGTCTGCCACAGTAATTCTAGAATCGCCCGTCGTTGACGACTTAGACGCATTCCCATTCGCTGGCATTGCTCTAAGGCATCGGCTAGGGAGCGGATGGGGGAAAAATTGGTGTCAGAAGATGAACTTAACACAAGGCTGGCCTTCGGTATTCGACGTTTTGAATGATTGATATGGTATTGATATTATTAAGTAAGATTAAATCTCATTTACTTTCTAGTACTTTCCTTGTTCTTATATCATAGGGCCGATTTTAGATCATTGGCAGGGGGACACTCATTGGTGGGGAAACATTGGTAGGGAAACAAGGTAGCTACTGATTAATCCTCACTACCTTTGTCTGTCGGTTGCCAGAGTAAATAAAATCCCAACAAGGCAAATCCCACCGCCGCGATCGCCTTTATAAAGAGGACGGGTAGGAGTTCAGCAGCCCCATTGCCCAGGAGAACCCCCAAGAAACTGGTAAAGACCAGGCCAGCGGCAACGCCCAAGAAGGCAATGCGGGGCGATCGGGCATTTCCCCCCAAGGTAATGGCGGCCAGTTGACTTTTATCGCCTAACTCCGAGAGAAAGACCACTAGAAAACTTACACCCAGGAGTTGCCAGTCCATCCGAGATTTCTCCGTTCTTACGCTAAAGATGCCCCAGATCCCACAGCAGCCATAGGGAAATGCTCAATAAACTAGCTCCCGTCATGGTTTGCAGGGCTTGGGCCGAAAGTCGCCCCGCCAGCCAACGCCCTAGGGCAATCCCCAACACGCTGGTCATGATCAGGGCAAAGGCCGCCCCCGTAAAGACGACCCAAGGGGCATGGGACTCCGCCGCCATTAACACAATGGCAATCTGGGTTTTATCGGCAAACTCTGCCAAGAAGATCGTGACAAAGGCCGCCAGAAATTCTTTCCAGGGGCCGGAATTGGCAGGCGATGAGTCCTTAGCCATGGGCTATCTCTCTACCGGAGTAACGGCCGTATTCTTGAGAACAACTGGGCCTTGAAAACGATTTGGGGTTAGGATTCGTTGGATTCTTCGCTGTTTGCTGCATCACCAGCTTTATTTTCGTTCGTCCGGTTGTCATTATGGCTGAACCGCCGACCAAACCGCCCAGAGGAACGCTTCCGAAATTTACGGGCGTAGGCTTGATTACGAAGTGCTTTTTCTTTCTTGGGATTGCGGCGTTTTGCCATGCTTACCTCGGATTGTTGGATTGCCGCTCATAAAAAGAGCAAATTTCCATTATATAGCAGCCCATGGGCCCAAAAAACTGTTTTTTCAGAACTTTAGATAAAACTAGGGCAAGGTGAGTTCTTAATCCTGGGCTTGTTTTGGATCACAGAGGTCTTCTAGCTCGGCATTGACTGTGGGCACTCCGTCAATATCTAAGGGGGATTCATCCCCAGCAACCTCACAGAGGCTTTTTTCAAGGGGGAGGTTACCTTCTTCTTCACCCTGAAGGATCGTGGCGATATTACCTGGAAAAGAGAACTCTAGGGAAGGGATAGCACTATCCGCTGGGAATGGAGGGGGGGCAGATGGCTCTAATACAGTGGTACTGATCACTGTTGTACTGGGTTGAACAGGGCGACTCACCCGATAGAGAAAACCACTGCCACTGAAGCGCGGATTGGTTGGATAGGGGGACTCAAACTGAGCCGATCCTTCTAACCCGCCCAGTTGATCCAAGTTGGGATCGGTGGAATAGACGAGCCAGCGACCATTGGGTGCTTGAATTGCCAAACTTCCGGCATTGTTTGTGAAATTATTGGCAGCAGCTAGGACAACGGCATCTCCCCCCGCCTGCGATCGCACCGGCTGATTCAGGACAATATTGCCATTGAGGGTTTGCAGAAAGACCGATCCACCACTACTAATCCCGGTCGGGTTCACCGTATCAACCGTGAGTGTGCCATTATTGACCAGACTTAAACTGCCCGTGGTTTCGGCGGCGACGCGATTGATTTGATTATTGGGATTCATGAGGCTGACATTCCCATTCACCGTCAAGGCTAATCCACCCGTTTGAATGGGTGCCGTTTGGTTGAGATTCCCGCCCGTGGTCAGGTTCAGAATATTGCCATTGGTATTTACCCCCGCCAAGGTCAGGTCATTGACATCGCGGTAAGTAATAGAGTTCGTGGTATTTGCCGTCAGGGTATTAACATTATTGTTGGCATTTGTCAGAATCACGGGGCCTGAACCATTCAGTTGTAGGGCATTAGCAGTAATAGGGGCAGATTGGGTGACGGGGCCGCCGCTATTAAAGCCCAAGGTATTATTGCCAACACTGACCGGGCCAGTAACCTGAATTCCTTGGCTACCAGCACCACCACTTTGAAATGTCACGTTATTCGTGAAGGTGTATCCTTGGGCTGTAACCAGGCCCGTACCATTGCTACGGCCAAAGTTAATCTGACTAAATTGATTGAAGGCAGGATCATTGAGGAGGTGATCCAGGATAGGGGTCGATAGCTGTAAAGTTCCGGGGGCCCCATCACCAATCCCCATAGTTGCACTGGGGGTAAGGGGTTGAAGCGTTAGGGTACCGCGTCCCAGTACTTGGACAAATTCTAAATCCATACGGTCTGCGGCTAGAGTAATATTAGCGGTGCTGTTGATATTGCCGAGAAAACTATCGATGCAGCCACAGGGATTAATAATTCCAATGGCTCCATTGCCACCAATGCCTTCTAGGACAAGACTGCCAGACACATTATTGGCGATCGTTGGCATGGCAGGATCCGACTCGCCTAACAAGATGCCATAGTTATCCGTGCCTCCACTACCCCCTTGGCCCCGAATAAAGATGTTACCTGTTTCAGTCATAATGCTGGCGATAGGAGCGATGACAACTCCCGGATTATCGTCACCGTTATTGCCCCCTTGACCTTGAATAGAAATATTGCCACTGATAGTCTCAATTATCGCAAACGGTGAGAGCACAACTCCACCATTAAAGTCATCGTTATCCCCTGCTTGGCCCTGGAGAGTGACATTGCCAGTGGTGGTCTCAATTACTGTAGAAGGCGTTAGCAAAATTCCGTCATTGAATGTACCGTCATTCCCTCCTTGACCTTGGATAAAGACGTTGCCGCTCCCCGTCTCAAAAAATGCACCGTCTAGGTACACCCCCGCAGCATCATCAACCCCATCCTGTCCCTGTCCACGCATGGAGATATTGCCGCCATTGGTTTCAATCCAAGCTCCGGCATAAATACCCGCTCCAAGGGTACCATTGGTTCCCATCGCTGGGATATTAAGTGGATCCAATCCACCCCCCATGATCACATTCCCGCCATTGGTGAAAATATTGGTGCAGCAGAGGTAAATGCCACCACCATTTCTATTGCGATCTGAATTCAGGACGACATTGAGGGGGCCATCTAAACTTTCGATATCAATGGGATCAATAAAAATATTACCTTCAGCTTGCAGGATTAAGTTAGAGGTTCCTGGCCCAGTTTTAATAATGTCTTCAATAACAAAAACATCACCTTCCCCAAGGGCTGTGAGAGTAACATTGCCCGTAAATTCCAAGCCAACAGTACCATTGACTGTACCAACCTCAAGCTCTCCGGCATTAGTAAACTGAATATCCCCCGTTGTATTCGCTGCCAGGGTCATAATGCTATTGGTGGAGCTATTTAGGGTAAAAGAGCCGCCTCCTAATAATTCCAAGCCTACTGCTTGTAAAGTACTACTCCCATCTTGAGTCACATTGCCATTAGCATTCAAAGTAATATTGCCTGTTGCTGTGACAATGCTAGAGTTTGTTAAAGAGATGTTGCGATCGGCATTGAAGGTAATATCGCGCAAACCACCGGCAACCCCCGTCACGCTATTGAGGCGAGTATCTTGACCCGCATCAAAGAGAATATTTCCTGTCCCTGAGGCCACCCCTGAGACGGAATTCAATTCAATATCACGGCCCGCATTAAAGGTAATATCACCAGAGACTGAGGCGACTCCCGCCACCGAGTTAATTTGAATGTCGCGATCGGCGTTGTAGGTAATATCCCCTAAGACTGAAACCACCCCGGAGCCAAGACTCATAGTAATGTCGCGATCGGCATTAAGAGTTAGGCTATTGCCAGATAACCAAGACACTAGAGCAAGATTTTCAAAGGTAATATCCCCATTTCCCCCCATTCCAGTAGTTTCAATAATCAATGAACCCGTATTTTGCAGGAAAAAATTAATATCCGCTGCACCTAGGGTGTTGGCATTCGTGGGACTAGCACCAATGGGAGTAACATTCCCGCCCTGAATCGTAATGTCATTGGGATCAAATAAGAGGGTTCCCGCCTGCCCAAGGGGAGCCGCCAGATCAATCCGATTCGACCACCCCGGCCCAATACTCAGAGTCTCCCGCCCAGAAATTTCGGCAAAGCCGCCATCGCCTCCTAGTTCACCACCCCGCGCCGATAAAGAACCATTAAATGTGGTGCTATTGTCTGCCCAGGTAATAATCGTGCCGCCATTGCCTTGGGTCACTGCATTCGCACTCAAGACACTGTTATTGTCGACAAAGGTATTTTGGGCATTGAAACTAGAATCTAAACGCCCCGTGCCTGCCCGTCCCCCTAGATAATCGCCGCCGCCTAGAATCGTGCCACCCCCCAATTGTCCATCGGCCCGCAGGTTGGCATTGATCACAGCCACGTTTTGACCAAGGACATTAATCTGTCCACCAATCCCCGTCGGATTTGATACATCCACCGTGCCACTCACCACCGCAGTGGGGGTATCCATGGGGAGATTAACCTTATTGGGGTCATGAACCAAGCTAAACGAGCCATCGTCATGATGCACCACACTATTCACCCGTGGACGATCTTCTCCCCCCGTGATCAGTCGGGGCAGATCCACCGCTTCAATCACCCCATCTTCAGGAATC
The DNA here is from genome assembly GCF_029582805.1 of Candidatus Synechococcus calcipolaris G9. Lineage (NCBI taxonomy): Bacteria > Bacillati > Cyanobacteriota > Cyanophyceae > Synechococcales > Synechococcaceae > Synechococcus > Candidatus Synechococcus calcipolaris. The sequence continues at coordinate 1,699,061 of NZ_JAKKUT010000002.1, forward strand.
CGATCCGCTGGAATCTCTAAGCTGAGGATCATTCCTTCCTGGGAAATCCGTACCATTCCCGTTTCTGGAACCGCCTGAATCGTAATCCGTCCCCCTGGTGCCGATAGGGTTCCGGTATTAAACACCTGATGCCCCATCAACGTTAAATTCTGCCCTGGGCCAACGGCTAAATTTCCCTCATTAATAATAATTCCCGTGCTTAAAAACTCAAATCCAGTGGGGTTGCCAACTAAATTGGTGTAATCATTCATGGCATTGAGATCAAAGATGCCGCCATCAAAGTGTACCCGTGAAGCAGTAGAGGCATGGAAGGCTGCGGGCACGTTTAATTGGGCATTGGGGCCAAAGACAATTCCAGCAGGATTGAGTAAATAGAGGTTGCTATTTCCCCCCATGACTTGAATAAGTCCATTGATATAGCTAACATCGCCACCATTCACGCCAGCGAGAATATTGCGAACGCCGGGATTGGATAAAAAATTGGCAATCTGTCCATCATTGAGACCAAACTGCTTAAACAAATGAAAAAGGTTCTGACCATCCTGGGAGAATGCACCGCCACCAATATCAAACTGCTGACCATTCACCGTCACAGTGGTACCTGTACCATTAACCGCTGGGGTAATTTGGGCAGTAGTGGGGCGAGGAATAAATACGCTTAAAACAGCAAAAAAGGCGAACCAAGAGCGGGCAACCTTAAACATGGCAGTGATTCTCAATCCAGATATCTCATTGTAATACCAGTTGTAATATCAGGGAATAATAGATATCTTATTGCCACAACGTTGTAATAACTTTGTCATAGCATTGTCATAACTGTATTGTTATAACTGGTTTCAACCTAAACCGCAAGTTGTCACATTTCTTTTGCCATCCCATTCATAAAGAGAGTTAAACGAATCCTTTTTAATACGCTTGCGGGAGCAAATAACGACCAACACCTTCTGATTTCCGACACATCAAGGGAACCTCAATTAACCGGTTTCTCCAAAGCCTGCCTCAATCGATCAAAATCAAGTCTGATCTCGACAAAAGCCCCTAAAAAGCATCTAAGCAAACCTCTAGTGAAAAGTTCTTAGAGGGCAGCGATTTTTCGGCATATTTTGTAAGTTCAACAACAGTGGCCTGTCTTCGAGTAGCCGTATTCAATGAATTTGGTTTCGATACAAAAATGATTATTTAATGATTCGTAATATATCTCGCCGCAATATATACAAAAAACAAGAAGCATTAACTATTGTTGCAAAGTCTTTCATTTCTTCGACATTTAAGGCTACATTGCAAGTAACCTTGGGCCTAAATATCTTAGGTTTCAAGGAAATGTCATTTATCTTGAACTCATTTAAATTATGACTACAACTCTCCAACGCCGCGAAGGTGCGAACGTATGGGAGCGTTTCTGTAACTGGGTCACCAGCACCGATAACCGCCTTTATATTGGCTGGTTTGGTGTTATCATGATCCCAACGCTCCTAGCTGCAACCGCCTGTTTCGTTATTGCCTTTATCGCCGCTCCGCCAGTGGATATTGATGGCATCCGTGAGCCTGTGTCTGGCTCCTTGATTTATGGGAATAATATCATCACTGGCGCAGTCGTACCCTCTAGTAATGCGATCGGTCTGCACTTTTACCCCATTTGGGAAGCTGCTTCCTTAGATGAGTGGCTGTACAATGGCGGCCCCTACCAGTTGATCATTTTCCACTTCCTCCTTGGTGCTTCCTGCTACATGGGTCGGCAATGGGAACTGAGCTATCGCTTAGGGATGCGTCCTTGGATTTGTGTGGCTTACTCGGCTCCTTTGGCTTCTGCCATGGCCGTGTTCCTCATCTATCCTCTGGGTCAAGGTTCCTTCTCCGATGGAATGCCCTTGGGAATTAGCGGTACCTTCAACTTCATGATTGTGTTCCAAGCTGAGCACAACATTCTCATGCACCCCTTCCATCAATTGGGTGTGGCCGGAGTCTTCGGTGGTGCCTTGTTCTCGGCAATGCACGGTTCCTTAGTGACCTCTTCCCTCATTCGGGAAACCACTGAAACCGAATCCCAGAACTATGGTTACAAGTTTGGTCAGGAAGAAGAAACCTACAATATTGTGGCTGCCCACGGTTACTTTGGTCGGTTAATCTTCCAATATGCCAGCTTCAACAACAGTCGCGCTCTACACTTCTTCTTAGCTGCTTGGCCCGTTGTCGGCATCTGGTTTACGGCTCTGGGCATTAGCACCATGGCCTTCAACTTGAATGGCTTTAACTTTAACCACAGTGTGATTGATTCCAAGGGAAATGTGATCAACACTTGGGCTGACATCATCAACCGTGCCAACCTGGGTATGGAAGTGATGCACGAGCGCAATGCCCACAACTTCCCCCTCGATTTAGCTTCGGCTGAATCCCATTCTGTGGCTCTGGTTGCTCCTAGCATCAACGGCTAGACCTCCAGCAGGAATTTAACAATGTATTGACCGCCTTCCTTTTGAGGGCGGTTTTTTGCTTTTATCTATTTGCTTGTTTACTGGGTGTCTCTAGGACTGTTTGACCTGTGACTTGGATACTATTGCTTGGCGGCTTGATCGCAGGACTACTCTCAGGGCTTTTGGGTATTGGCGGCGGCTCGATTATGGTGCCCCTCTTGGTGAGTCAAGGGTTTGCGCCCGTAGCAGCGGTGGGAACAAGTACGCTAACCATTGCCTTGATTGCCATTTCCGGCACGGTTCAAAATGCCCGTATGGGTTACTTTGATTGGAGAAAAGTTCTTGGCTTAGGGGTTCCCTCTATCTTCACAGCCCAATTGGGAGCTTACCTTGCCAATCGCTTGCCAGCGGCGAATTTGCTTTTTGCCTTTGGCGTGATGTTGTTGGTCAATATATATCTAATGTATCTCCGCCGCCAATTAATCACTCAGATTGGAGTCGCCGGCCCTCAAGACGCCATAGAATCCCAACAGCAGCAGGGAATAGGAAAGATGAGCATTCGTTTGTTGACGGGGGGAGCGGCGGGGTTATTAGCTGGCTTGTTTGGAGTCGGCGGTGGCATTATTATGGTTCCATTGCAGGTATTGTTTTTGGCGGAACCGATTAAAACTGCGATTCAAACCAGTTTAGGGGTGATTATTATGACGGCGATCGCCGCGAGTCTGGGGCATTTTTGGGCCGGAAGTGTGGTGGTGTCGGCAGGTTTGCTCTTGGCAGTGGGTGGAATTATCGCAGCTCAGGCTAGTGCCCGCTTATTACCGCGCTTGGGCGATCGCGCTGTTATGGTTTTGTTCAACGGCTTGATCCTGATTTTGGCAGGCTACACGTTTTACCAAGCTGGGCAAATGTCCTAATCCACCTCATCTAGCGGAAACATTGTGGCCAGAATAACGTCAAAACAAATGTCAAGAGATTATAAATTGATACATCGTTCTAATTGTTAAGGCACTATGCAATCTCCAATCAACCACCTCATTTCCCTTTCTCTTTTGAGTACCGCTATTTTTGGATTTAACTCAATGGCTGTGGCCCAAGTCACTCCCCCTGGACAATTTGGTGTGGATAATCCGGTATTGCAACGGGCCCGGAATTTAGCCCGCCAAGCAGGGGAACGGGTGAATGGAGGGTTAACCCGTTATCGGGCAGAAGCTTCTATGCATGGCCCCGCCAGTCAATCACCCTTCGTGGATAATGGCGATAGCACATTTACGTTTACCTTTTTAGGGGGAGCGCCGGCCCAGCCTCCGACCATTGAAACCGTTGTCACAGTTGCCTATGATGCCTCCACCATTACGGTGAACTACAATGGCCCGATCCGTAGTGGTGAGGCAACCCTGACCCCAGTTGAGTTCACAGAAACAGAAGCACCTACCCCAGATACGCCGGAAATCCAGCGGGGCATGAACTTGGCTCGTCAAGCTGCGGAAAAGGCCAATGGAGGGCTAGGGGCTTACCGTGCTGAAATGGCCATGTATGATGCAAACCTTGCCCCATGGCGGGTGAATTCAGACGGTAGCTTAACCTTTGATTTTTATGGTGCCCCCCCGAATGGCACAGTGGCAACCGTTCAAAGTATTGTCACGGTTTCCGAAAATGGCTCAGTGGTGACAATTAACTATAACGGCCCGGTTCAATCTCCCATGCCGGGCGATCGGGCATTAAACTAAGAATAAGACGTTCTCATTGTTCACTAGTTGTTCAAGTGTGCTCCATAAAATCCTTGTTATCGTTTTATTACCATGGCTAGGGTAGATCATCCCGGTTGCTCCCGTTGCCAAGAACTACCCGAAGTACCCACTGCGGGAGGGGTGCTGTACCTTTGGTTTCCCATTGCCCATATTTTGACGAAGATGGAGCAAATTTGGAAACGACGGCAGTGGCCCCTTCAGGTTTTACCGGGGATGCAGGGGGTCTGTCTCACCTTGACCGATCAACAACGCCTTGATCAGTGCTTGGTGGAGTTACAGGGGTGTCTGACAACCAAGGAATTGGAGGATACCCAAGCTCTCCATTTACCCAATGGCGGTGAACCCCAACTGGCTGACTGTCCACGGGTGATGCCCCTATATCGATTAGTTGCCCTATCCCAAGCGAATTGGCTCCTGGATCTGCTGGCGGAGAATCGTCTTATTAGCCATTTCCAGCCCATTGTTAACGCGGCCCAACCCAACCAAATTTTTGCCCAGGAAGCCCTTTGTCGCGGGTTAGATACAGATGATTCCTTGATTTCGCCGCGCCGACTCCTGCAAACAGCCCGGGCCGTAGATCTGTTATTTCGAGTTGATTTAGAAGCTCGCAAAGCGGCCATTCAAGCTGCGGCTCACTATCGCTTAACCACACCGATTTTTATTAACTTTACACCGACAGCAATCTACGATCCAGAATTCTGCTTGCAATCTACGGTAAAACTGATTGATCAAGCGGAAATTCCCCACCATAATATTGTTTTTGAAGTCACAGAGTCCGAGGAAACAGAGGATGTTAAGCATCTGCAAAATATTCTTTGCTTTTATCGAGAGGCCGGATTCCGCGTTGCCTTAGATGACCTTGGTTCCGGCTATTCGGGCTTGAATTTACTGCATCAGTTACGTCCTGATTTTGTCAAGTTAGATATGGAATTGATCCGAGACGTGGATCGCGATGAATATAAGGCGATGGTGACGGCGAAACTTTTAGAAGTGGCCCAAGCCTTAGAGATTAAAACGATCGCCGAAGGAATTGAAACCGCAGCAGAATTAGCCTGGGTTCAGGATCATGGAGCCGACTATGTACAGGGTTATTTTTTAGCTCGACCCTGCGCTCCACCTCGGATTAACTTAGATATAGATTCAAGCGTCAGTGACTGAATAATAATCATCAAAAATTTTGGATATAAAACCTTGTATTTGAGGGCAGCTTTTTTTAGAGGGTTTCAAGTAATGTTCGATTGTCCAATCTATGAGCGGAATTAACCGAAGTATTACCCCTGATTCTCGACTGAGCCTAATTGATCGCCATTTGCCAAATACCCCTCAAGTCCAACGGCTGCTCAAAAGAGAAGGCAGAGCACACGTATTCAATGATCTTGAAACCCTACGACGAGTTACAGAGGCGATCATTTCAGGGGGAAAGCGAACTGGAATAGATGATGAAGACGATGATTATGAACGGTATGGACTCTACTTTTCCGAGCCAATCGGCTACATAATAAGAGCAGACGGAAGCCAAATTCCTCTTTACTATGGTGAGATCAAAATTGTGAAGACAACAGGTGAGTATCATGCAATTCCACGCACCAGTCCTCGAAGAACAAGCTAAGCTCTGGAAGTATCTGGAACTTTGGGTTGATCCAGTCCTTTTTCCCCCTAAGATTCTCATGCTAGTAGGGGATCAAGATGGCACTTGCCGTATCTTTAATCCTGCCTCTGATTATAAACTCGTAGTCACTCACCCTAGTTATGAAAATGCCCAAGCATGGCTTCTCGAAGATGAATATGAACGGGTGAAGGGGCCACTTCTAGCTGAAGAAGTTTTTTAGCCTTCAGTCATTAGAGTAAACAAATGGGTCACTTTATCCTCAGAACTGGGGGGCAGTCCGGCGTGGATCGGGCAGTCTTAGATTTTGCTATTCATTATGGGTTGCCCTATGAGGGATGGTGTCCCTGGGGTGGTTGGGCCGAAGATTACCCGCAGCCGCCGGGCCTGTTAGCGGACTATCCCCATTTGCAGGAAACTGCTTCCCCTGAACCAGAGCAGCGTACCCACTGGAATATACGGGATAGTGATGCCACATTAATTTTAGTTTATGGCAGTATATTTAACCAGAGATCGCCAGGAACTCAGTTAACCCAAGCGATCGCTCAGGATATGAACCGGCCCTGTCTAATCCTGGATATTGGCCAGCGAGAAGCCTATCTAAAGCTACAGCAATGGTGTAGTGAACTGGTTCAACGTTTCCAGGAGCAGAATTTTTGCTTAAATATTGCCGGGCCCAGAGAATCAGAAGTGTCAGGAATTTATCAGCGATCCTATGAATTTTTGGAGGTTTTGGAAAATATGGGTCAGCGTTGAGCTATGCCGTCCAATGATTGCCAACTTAGGTGCATTCTCAGGGGTAGGATAATCAAGGGTTATGAAGACTCTCATTGATATTTTTGTAAATATCCTGGGGCTGCTCGGTTCCATCTTTGGTTTACTGATCATTGCCTTTGCTTTAGGGGATGCCTGGCGGCGCATTGCTCTGTGGCGGAGCTATCGCTCCATTTCTGTGTCCCAGGCCCTCTGGGATGCACCCTTAGATCAAAAACTTAAAATTAATGGTCGGATCGATCAAACAAATCCGTCTATACGCAGTCCCATCAGCCAGGACACCTGCGTATTTTGGCAAGTTGCCCTTTCAACCGCACTGCCCTCAAAATCTCAAGGATTTCCCCCCACCTATATTTCCTCCATGGAATATCCCAAAGAACTTGTGATGACCGATGACAATGGCGGGCAACTGACCCTAAACCTCAGGAATGCAGATGTTGAATTTTCCACGCCCCCCCATTTTATGGACTATCAAACCCAAGCCAAGGTTTTTTCCTTCAAGAATCCCCGCACGTTAGCCTATCTCAATGACATTTCTAGTCATGGGCCTCAGGGAAAAAATATCACTGTGAGGGAGTATATTGTCCAGCCCAATCAATCCCTCGTGGTCTGGGGAAAACTAACGGATGTTGATCGTCAGCGTATATTGATTGTTGAAAAAATGATGGATTCACAGCGATCGCTCGTGCCACGAATGATCATAACGCTGCTTCTATCATGGTTCATGGCTTCTATTTTGGTGGAGGTGTTTCTCTATTCCCTAAGAAAACTATTCGGTGGTTAGGGATATTAATCGAAATTGCCTTGCCGTTAGACTAGGGAGGGATGGGCATTGTGGAATGATGGCTCAGGCGGGATTTGAACCTGCGACCTTGGGCTTATGAGTCCCCTGCTCTAACCACTGAGCTACTGAGCCAAAAACTTGTGCGTCTTTTATAGTAACTCAATTTTGAGCGATCGTCAGATGAAATCAAATCAACGGTGTAAACAAACCGTCCTGATTACAATGGTTGGATGCCTTTTGGCGATCGCTGCAGGTGGGGTCTATTACGTTCAACGCACCCTCACCTTTCCGCCTCTGCCCACCTACCAAACCAGAATTTTGTCCGGTAAACCGGAAGGAGCTAGTTGTCTTAATAAACAGCGATCGGCAAGCCTTGCCATTGAACTCATTGATTTAGCCGCGGATAAGGTCTACTTGGCAGGGGGAGATAACCCCATTTCCGAATTTGAACCTGAAGGTTGAGACCAGGTATGGCCATAAAAGGGACGAACCGCTGACCAATGGTAGGTCTGGGAATGGGGTTCCCCTAGGAGCGATCGCCATTGGGCCTGGGCCGAGGCTAAAAGACCTTGACATAGTTGATCTGTGCCCGGAAACTCCAGCAATTGGTAGGGATGGGGCCACGTCTCTAAGACCTGTTGCCATTGCTCCCAGGTCATCAGGGCATCGCCATAGACAGGGGTGAGTTCGCTTGGGGGGCCAGGGGTTCGATAAATACCGCCATAGCAATGTCCTTTTTGGGCGGGGATGGCGATCGCCCGATCCAGGGTAGGATTCTCCCCGGAGTTTAACCACAGGGATGCGGCCAAAGCAGAAACAGGAATCAGGGGCAGATCTAATTGCTGGGCTAATATTCGGGCGGTAACGACCCCTAGGCGCGTGCCAGTAAAGCTACCCGGCCCCACACACACGGCGATCGCCCCGACATCACGCCAGGTTTGGGGGGGCAAAAATGCCTGCAAACAGACATGGAGTTGAGCCGCCAAATCCCGACCTAGGGGCCACAGTTGAATCCGTTGTTGACCTGACGGGTAAGCCACCAAACCAAGACCTAATTCGGGCCCGGCGGTGTACAAACCTAGGCAATAGTGAGATTCACTCAATGGGGTCAAAATAGGCTAGGACACCACAAAGGCGATCGTAATCAAGCCCAATACCAAAAGTAGTCCCACAGAGCCGAGAATGAGGAAGCGTTTTTTCTCCTGTTGACTGGGGGGTTTTGCTTCATACACTTGGGGTTCTACGGCAAAGTTATTGAGACGACCATCGTCATCCACGGTATAGGGCATAATCAGCAGTCCTGAATATCGGTGTAACAGTCCCGTTATTTTAGCAAGAAAACTTTATTAACTATGGGGTTTCTTTACGATTTCCTGTAATTTACCAGCCCTATGGACACGCAACCATCGACCCCGCCAATAGACCTGTTGACCAAAACAACCCAGGAGCCAGATTAGAAAATTTAAGCCATCCCGCAGGGGCAGTAGCCATACCCAGGCCAATAAACCAGGGGCCTTCATCCACACCATGGAGATGATTGCCTGACCCCAGCGCAACCCATGGATGGCCAAACAAAACCAAAGGGCGGCCGGTTCGCCCGAGACAAGAACTAGAAAGATGCTATAGACGGTTCCATAGGTCAATCCCATGCCGTAATACTGATTGCCTCGATTTGAGCGGATTGTGCGGGCCCAGCGTAGTTCCCGTTGCCACACCTGTTGCAGGGGTTCTTGGCCGCAGTCATTTTGGAGGACATAGGTAGACAGTTCAACCTTGAACCCAGCCGCCCAGGCCTCGTACCCCACCCGATAGTCATCCCCAATTCGGTTTAGGGCAATATCCAGACCGCCGATCGCCGCCAGCACTTGTCGCCGGATCACGACCGTTGGTCCAATGGCAAAGCGCAGCCCCCGATCCAAGGATCGCGCGATTAACACACTGGGAATAAAGTCGATGCAACGCCCTAGGGCAGAAATGGCGGCCCCTATGCCTTGAGGATGATGATCAAAATAGCCACAGGTGACAACCCCCAGTTCCGGATTTTCCAGGAGTGCGGTGACGGTGGTGAGGTAATCCGGGGTGACACGAATATCACTATCGGCAAAGACAATAATATCGTGGTGGGCATTTTTTAGGAGTTGGCGCAGATTACTGATTTTGCGATTGATGCCCTCAATATCGGCACAGAGATACCAGCGACAGCGATCGGGATAGGTGGCCGCTAGTTTTTCTAAGACTGGAATGGCCGGGTCTTGATCATTTTGGACACCAAACAAAACTTCGTAGCTGGGGTGGGTTTGTTCACACAGCGAACTCCAATTTTCCCAGGCTCCCGCGTCCACACCGCATACCGGCACCAATAGGGAAACGCCCCCAGGTTCATCCACGGGGGTGGGTTTGGGTTGACTAAAAAACGAGAGTACTCCTAGGGCAGACCAAAGGTAAAAGGCTGCCCCCGTCAGACTCAGGAGAAGCAGGAGAACTTCCAACGTCGCAAGGGCTAGACTCATTGATTTGGGGCGATCGTGCCGATGGTAGGGGAACTGGCACTGGCATAGGCTTTGACGGGAATACGTCCAGCTAGGTAGGCGAGGCGACCCGCTTCTGTGGCCAAGGCCATTGCTCGGGCCATGGCGGCAGAATTTCCCGCTTGGGCGATCGCCGTGTTGATGAGTAGGGCATCGGCTCCCAGTTCCATTCCTTGGGCCGCTTCACTGGGACTGCCAATTCCGGCATCAATGACCACAGGTACCGTTGCGCTTTCAATAATGATTTGAATATTCGCTGCATTCCGCAAGCCTTGACCGGAACCAATGGGGGAGCCTAGGGGCATGACCGTGGCACAACCCACCTCCTCTAAACGCTTAGCCAGGAGGGGATCCGCATTAATGTAGGGCAAAACTGCAAATCCTTCTTTCACCAGTTGCTCCGCTGCCGCCAGTGTGCCGATGGGATCTGGCAGTAGATATTTACTGTCGGGAATGACTTCCAGTTTGACGAAATTATTCTCTTCTTGACCCAGCAGTTTAGCCATTTCTCGTCCTAGGCGGGCAACCCGAATCGCCTCTTCAGCGGTGGCACAACCGGCGGTGTTGGGGAGCATCCAGATTTTTTGCCAATCCAGGGCTTGGGTTAATCCCTCATGTCCCGGGGCATTGGCCTGAACTCGGCGTACTGCCACCGTAACAATGTCACAACCACTGGCGGCCACACTAGCCTGCATATCTGCAATGGAGCGATATTTGCCAGTGCCCGTCATCAGGCGAGATTGAAACGATCGCCCCGCAATGACGAGGGGCTGATCCCTGAGGCTAGACGGGGGAGAATTCAAAGTTTGCATAGGGATGTAGTGTAAGCCGTTCTCCATTCAACCATATCAGGTGGCCCCCATTGGCCGCTGTTCCCCAGAATGATCACGCATCACTGCGTATTAGTATCATTCGTATCTTGGGAGGATTGCCGAGACCGGTGCCAAATCCAGGCCCCTGCCCCACAGAGGGTACAGTTTCCCCCGAAGGTCAGGGCCGCCTGGACGGTGACTAGCCAGGCCAAGGACTCGCTATTGTCAAAATAATGCCAGGTGAGGGCGCACATGGCACTCATGAGGGCCGGCAGCATGGCCCAACTCAACCAATGCCATCCCCGATCTGGATATAAACGGCCAAAGGCCTGAATAAAGGCGATCGCCGCAATCCACTCCAGAACACTGGAAATATGAATCACCCAGGTGGGAATTGACAGTTGGTGCATAGGGCTAGATTCAGTTAAATTTAGGCGCGGGTTAACTGCCCTGGATAGATCAAAATTTTATAGGTTTCTGGGGTGGGGGCAACGGCCTGCTCGACGGCGGTGGCCAGATCCGCTAGACCGTAGCGATCGCTAATCAGGGCATTGACATCAATCCGCTGATTAAAGACTAAATCACAGGAAAGGGCCTGGAGTCGATAGGACGAACTATAGCTGCCCAATAGATCAATCTCCCGCCGATAGAGGACATTGGGATTCAGGGGAATTTCAACTTCATCGGGAAACTCCGCAAAAAAGAGAATCTTTCCTCCCTTGCGGGTGCAGTCCAATGCCTGGAAAAAGGCCTTATCACTGGGCACCGCCAGCAAACTCACATCCACCCCTAACCCACCGGTTAAGCCATGGATTTTGCCCACCAGGTCAGGATCTCGAGCATCAAAGGCCGCTTCCGCACCGACATCCATTGCCTTGGCAATACGCGAGGGGAGTAAATCCGTGGCGATCGCCCGCGCTCCAAAATGATTCACGAGCATAATAAACATCAGGCCAATAGGCCCAGCCCCGGTAATCAAAACCGTTTGCCCAGGGGCGATCGCTGCCTTCTTGACTGCCTTCAAGCAACAATTGGTGGGTTCTACAAAACTAGCCTGCTCAAAACTCACGCCCTCAGGAATTGGAATCAGACCGCCATGGCGAACAATGTGGCCCGGTACCTTCACGTAGTCGGCAAAGCCACCCCCACTGGGTAAAAAGCCCGCCGTGGTTGTTACGGTTTTATAGACATGGCACATGGAATAATTTTCATTCAGGCAATAGGCACAGTGCATACAGGGAATGTGATGCATCACCACAACCCGTTGTCCCACGGCCCAATCCGTTACCTCGTTACCCACCGCCGCAATCACACCCGCCGTCTCATGGCCAAAAATCCGGGGTGGATCGTAGAGGGGATAGCGAATTTTCTTAATATCGGACTGGCAAAGCCCCACAACTTTGACTTGGACTAAGACCTCATCGGCGGCTAATTCCGGGATAGGTAGATCCTCGTAGCTCAGTTGATTGACCCCTCGAAAAACCTGTGCTTTCATGGTATTTTGGCGATCGCCTGACATCCCTACGAGACTACCATGTTTAAGTCGTGTTCAAGGGACTCGCCGCACACATTGGGAGGGATGCTCTAAAGGCCCTTACCAAGTCAGTCTCCATCAGGGTTTGGGGATTTGTTATATTAGGGATTAAATTAACGGAATGGTTCTATGCCCCCTGCAACCTTGTTGCGCTCCCAGGATTTACCCCAACTGACCTACCATCCCAGTGGCGATCGCTTTGATGCGTCCTGGGAGTCTCCCCTCTCCACATTGTTGGGATTAGGCCGGGCCGCTGGAGCCGACTTAGTTGAATTTTTCCTAGAGCGGGTGAACTACATTAGTGCCCTAGTGGAAGATGAGCGGATGACCAGTGTTTCCCCACGATTAAGTACGGGGGCAGGAATTCGCGTCTTCAAGGGAACCGGAGACTGCTATGTGAGTACCAATGATCTGAGTTTTTCCGGCCTACGGACGGCCCTGGAAAAAGCCCTAGGGCTGATGGGATTACAGCTACCCAGTGCCAATGCCTACGTACCAGAGATCCACTTAGAGCTATTGCGGGATTACGGAGTTCGATCCGGTAAAGATGGCTGGTTAAGTGCCTGTAGCCCAATTTCCACCACGGGGGACATTCTTTTAGCCGCCAGCGATCGCCTCCATCAAAAAACAACCCACCTTCAGTCGCGGCGAGTGAGCTATTTTCGGGATTGGCAAGAAGTCCTCGTGGCCGCCAGTGATGGTACCTTTGCCCGGGATATTCGCCTCACCCAATCCGCCATTGCCATGGTTCTGTGTGCCGACGGAGATCATCGCGCATCCATCGGCGAACGCTGTGGTGTCACCAGCCAGCCTGAATTTCTAAGCCATTGGGACTACGACCATTTAGCCGACCAAGTGAGTGAAGCGGCGGGTCGAATGCTCTACGCCGACTACGTGGATTCGGGAACCTATCCCATTATCATGGCAAATCAGTTTGGTGGGGTCATCTTCCATGAAGCCTGTGGCCACCTGTTAGAAACCACGCAAATCGAGCGGAAAACAACCCCCTTTGCCGATAAAAAGGGTGAAAAAATTGCCCATGAAAATCTCACCGCTTGGGATGAAGGAATTTCCGCCACGGCCTTTGGCACCATTGATATGGATGATGAAGGAATGCCGGCCCAACGAACCCTTCTAATTGAGCAGGGCGTTCTCAAAAACTTCCTGAGCGATCGGGCTGGCTCTCTCCGCACCGGCCATCCCCGCACTGGCAGTGGTCGTCGTCAGAGTTATGCCTATGGGGCCGCCTCCCGGATGCGGAATACCTATATTGCACCCGGGCCCTACCATTTAGATGATCTGCTGGCCACGATCGAGCGCGGTATCTACTGCAAGCGCATGGGGGGCGGGAGTGTGGGAGCCACGGGCCAGTTTAACTTTGCGGTGGATGAAGCCTACCTGATTGAAAAGGGCAAAATTGGTAAACCCCTAAAAGGTGCAACCCTGATCGGCGAGGCCAAGGATATTATGAATCGTATTTCCATGTCGTCCCAGGATCTGGAGCTTGCCCCAGGATTTTGTGGGTCTGTCAGTGGCAGTATTTATGTCACCGTTGGCCAGCCCCACATCAAAGTTGATGCCATTACCGTGGGCGGACGCTAGGGGAAATTCTTCTCCCCCTCTCTCGGAACATTGATCACTGCCTATGACAGCTTTTGATGGTCATTTATGGGTCTGAAAAGGCTGTCGCAGCGGTTTAGAAATGATTTTTCTCCCACTTACTGCTTGTCGCTTACGCAAGTCATCACAAATAGCCTTCAGATCATAATTGAATGCCTTGGCGTGTTCCTCTCGATCCCTATAGATTTCCTCTAAAATCTCATCTTTCCACATTTCTAAACTCCCATTAACTCATAAGGCGTGCAGATAGTGGGCAATTCGTACCCAGCGTCAAATTTATTCTACAGCGACAGCCTCAAACTAAAGTATGATCCTAGGCATGGCACATTCCCCATCCATGAATCTAGGCGAACTAGCCCACTACCTAGGCGCAACCCTGAGTCATCCTGAGGCTGCCCAAGTGAAGGTGTCTGGTGTGGCAACCATTGAAGAAGCCACCGCCGCTCAGGTGACATTTTTATCTAATTCAAAATATATTTCCAAGCTAGAGCAATGTCAGGCCGGGGCAATCCTAGTGCCTGAAAAATTTACGACCACTGCCCCCATGCCCCTCCTCCATGTTGCCCATCCTTACCTTGCCTTTGCCAAGGCCATTGAGTTATTTCATCCAGCCCCGCCACCGAATCAGCAAATTCACCCCACGGCGGTTTTGGGAAGCGGCGTGACATTGGGGCAAGGGGTGACGATTGGTGCCTATGTGGTCATTGGCGATCGCGTCCAATTGGGCGATCGGGTGACGATTCATCCCCATTGTGTGATCTATGACGATGCGGTGGTGGGCAATGATTGTCTGCTCCATAGTCATGTAACCCTGCGGGAGCGGGTGCAACTGGGCGATCGCGTGATCCTCCAAAATGGGGTTATTTTGGGGGCCGACGGCTATGGTTTTGTGCCCATGGCCGATGGTAGCCACTATAAAATTCCCCAGGTGGGTACGGTGGTGGTGGAAGATGATGTGGAGATTCAGGCCCTGAGTACCATCGATCGGGCGACTTTGACAGAAACACGCATTGGTGCTGGCAGTAAGGTTGATAACCTAGTCATGGTTGCCCACAATTGCACCATTGGTAAAAATGCCATCCTCTGTGCCCAGGTAGGCTTGGCCGGTTCAACCCATGTGGGAAATAACGTAATTTTGGCAGGACAAGTGGGAGCCGCCGGCCATTTGACCATTGGAGATCGCAGTATTGCTTCCGCTAAAACTGGGATTAATAATTCCTTACCACCGGGCAGTCAGGTGGGAGGCTATCCCAATATGGATCAAAAACTATTTTTGCGCGTCACGGCAGCAGTCAAGCAATTACCCCAGTTACTCCGCCGTTTTCGTGCCCTAGAAACCCAAGTGGAAACGTTAAAGTCCCAACGGCCAACCCAGGATAACCATTAGACAACACCTAACGCCTCATACACCTTATATCGTGCAAAATTCAGATTTAACCACGCCTTAGGTATTGAGTCATTGAGTCATATCTATTTTTGCTAACCCAGGTATAAGCTTCCCTCAGGAGGAGTCATAGGAAACCTAAAGGGCTGAACTGAGCTTTAGGGCGAAGCTACCGGGATATACTGAGGGGTGCAACCGCATAGAGATAGGGAATTGATGGCCGGATCACTTTTGGAAACCGCTTGGTGGATACCCTGCTATGGATTGGCAGGGGCAGTTTTAACCCTTCCCTGGGCCACGGGGTTAGTGCGTCGCACGGGGCCTAGGCCGGCAGCCTACTTTAATTTATTGATGACGATCCTCGGCTTTGTCCATGGTTTGTTTCTGTTTCAACAAACCCAGCAGGGGGAAACTGCAACCATTGTTTGGAATTGGCTACAGGCCCCAGGTCTAGATATATCCTTTACCTTTAGTATTAATTCCGTCAGCATTGGGGCAATAGAACTGGTGGCGGGGCTAAGTGTCCTGGCCCAACTATTTGCCCTAGGCTACCTTGAAAAAGACTGGGGATTAGCGCGATTTTTTGCCCTGATGGGCTTTTTTGAAGCGGCCTTGAGTGGCGTTGCTATTAGTAATTCCCTGCTCCTAAGCTACGGTTTTTTGGAAATGCTTACCCTCTCAACCTATCTACTGGTGGGCTTTTGGTATGCCCAACCCTTGGTGGTGACAGCGGCGCGGGATGCCTTTCTCACAAAACGAGTGGGGGATATTGCCCTGCTGATGGGAATTGTTGCCCTAGGGTCTTTGGCCGGTAGCTTTGAATTTCCTGATTTATACCACTGGGCAGATACGGTAGACCTCCCTGATGGTCTGGGCTTTTTACTGGGAATTGCCCTCATTGCCGGCCCCACGGGGAAATGTGCCCAAGTTCCCCTGCACCTCTGGCTAGATGAAGCAATGGAGGGCCCTAGTCCTGCCTCTATTTTGAGAAATTCCATTGTTGTATCCTGTGGAGCCTACGTTTTAATTAAACTTCAGCCCGTATTAGTGGCTTGTCCGGGTTCGGATATGGCCCTGGTTCTCATTGGTGTTGCCACGGCCGTTACAGCTTCGTTGGTTTCCATTGCCCAAATTGATATTAAGCGGGCCCTGTCCCATTCCACCAGTGCTTATTTAGGCCTAGTTTTTGTAGCGGTGGGAACCCAGTGGACAGATTTTGCCTTCTATATTTTGCTCACCCACGCGATCGCCAAGTCCCTTTTATTTATGAGTGTGGGTAGCATTATTAATACCACGAGTTCCCAGGATCTCACCGAACTGGGGGGACTGGGAGGACGGATGCCCGCCACCGCTGCGGCCTTTGTTGTGGGTGGTTTAGCCCTAGTGGGGGTCATTCCTTTAGGAGGCTTTTGGGCCTTTTATCAGGGAATGTATAGCCTTTGGTTTGATCAGTCGAGTCTAGTGGCCTTGATTTTGCTGATTAATGGCCTAACGGCGGTGAGTTTAATGCGGGTATTTCGTCTTGTTTTTCTCGGAGACCCCCAACCCAAAACCCGGCGGGCCCCAGAAGTCGCCTGGCCCATGGCCGTTCCCATGGTGAGTTTAACGATCCTAACCCTGCTGATTCCCTTAATTTTGCAGCGGGTGGGGTTGATTCCTGCCTGGGATGACTTAAATCAAACGGCAGTGGCTCTACTGGTCTTTTCCGGTTGTCTTGGTTTAGGGCTAGGGGGACTGGTGAACTTAAATCGGAGTTGGACCCGGCCCATTCGCGCTCCCCTGCGCTTTTTCCAGGATTTGTTTGCCTACGACTTTTATATTGACCAACTGTATCGGGTGACGGTGGTATGGCTCGTACAGAGTCTATCCCAAATCAGTGCTTGGATCGATCGCGCCGTTGTGGATCGGCTGGTTAACGCCACCGGATTTGTCTCCTTGGTCAGTGGTGAAATGCTCAAATACAGTGCATCGGGCCAATCCCAAGCCTACCTGCTTCTGATCTTTTTTGGCGTGGCATCGATTGGTGCGTTTATTACTTGGTTGCTGTGGTAGGGGAGATCAATGATGCTCAGTTTACTTTTAGTATTGCCGGTGTTGGGGGCGATCGCCCTGGGAATTAGCCCTGTAACCTTAACGGTGCGAAACTTTCGGCTCATTGCCTTAATTGTTGTTGGCCTGACTCTGGCATGGACAGTTGTGGTGGTGCAGCAGTTTGATCCTAGCCAACCCGGTTTACAACTCACAGAATCCTTGCCCTGGCTAGACAACCTAGGCTTGAGCTACCGCCTTAGTTTAGATGGATTATCCCTGCCCCTAATTGTCTTAAATGGTTTTTTGACGGGGGTTGCCATCTTTGCCAGCCCTAGCCAACTGATTCGGCCGCGATTTTACTTTATCTTGGTTTTATTACTGAATGCTGGGGTCAGTGGGGCATTTTTAGCCGATAACTTACTTTTATTTTTCCTATTCTACGAAATTGAACTTATTCCCCTCTACCTTTTAATTGCCATTTGGGGAGGGGCGCGGCGAAATTATGCCGCCACAAAGTTTTTGATCTACACGGCCCTGTCGGGAGTTCTTTTACTGGCGGGTTTCCTAGGGTTGGTCTGGTTAAATGGCGCGGCTAGTTTTGACTATAATCCTCTTCTAGCTCAGGCCTTACCCCTAACCGCCCAGGTCATTTTGCTATCTTTGATTTTGGTTGGGTTTGGCATCAAGATTCCCCTCGTTCCCTTTCATACTTGGCTGCCCGATGCCCACGTTGAAGCCTCCACACCCATTTCGGTGTTATTAGCCGGGGTTTTACTGAAATTGGGAACCTATGGACTGATTCGCTTTGGTGTTCAACTCTTTCCCCAGGCCTGGCAAATCCTTGCCCCTGTGTTAGCTACCTGGGCGGTGGTGAGTGTTCTCTATGGCTCCTTCATGGCGATCGCCCAGACCGATATGAAAAAAATGGTGGCCTACAGTTCCATTGGTCACATGGGGTTTATTCTTTTAGCCTGTGCTGCGGCAACGCCCCTGGCCCTATTAGCCGCCATTCTGCAAATGGTCAGCCATGGATTAATTTCCGCACTCCTATTTTTGTTAGTGGGGGTGATCTACGAAAAAACCGGCAGCCGCGATCTAACGAAATTGCGGGGGCTGTTGAATCCTGAGCGGGGTTTACCCTTAATTGGCAGTCTCATGGTGGTGGGGGTGATGGCCAGTGGTGGCATTCCCGGGCTAGTGGGCTTTGTGGCAGAATTTTTGATTTTCCGTAGCAGTTTCCCCATTTTTCCCCTACAGACCTTGTTCTGTATGGTGGGTACGGGCCTAACGGCGGTGTATTTTTTACTCCTGGTCAACCGTTCCTTTTTTGGCCGCCTTCCGCCAGAACTAGCCCAATTACCAGCGGTGGACTGGGGCGATCGCATCCCTGCTATGATCCTCGCCACCTTGATTTTAATTTTGGGCCTCCAACCCAATTTACTGATTCGCTGGAGCCAACAGACCGTGACCCTCCTTTCCGCTGCCACCCATGTAGCCCCCGCTATACCCGTTGCTCTTTTCTGGTAAAGCCATGACACCCCCTTCTTCCCTTGAGTTATCAACCCCTGAAGCCCAGGATATCCTCGATCGTTTGGGCCGCGGCGAAGCCCTCCTCCCCGATCATCCTCAAAATGTGCTTGAGGTGGTTGGCGTTCTAAAAAGCTATGGTGTGGTGCTAAAAGCCTATGCGGAAAATCTCTGCTACATTGCCGATCACCAATTTTTAGTTCTCTTTCCCTTTTTTAAGTACTTTAATGGTGAATTTTCCTGGGGGAAACTGTTGCGCCATTGGCTCCACGATCGCATCAACTACGAGTATGCCGAATACTGCATGCGAACGATGCTTTGGCATGGTGGCGGTGGTTTGGATACCTACCTAGATTCCCCAGAGTTCCGTCAACGGGCCACCCAGGCAATTCAGGCTAAGCTCAAGGGTAATCCCTTCATGCAGGGGGTCAATGCCCTCTTTCCTGAATTTTTAATCGAAATGGTGCGGATGCAGACCTACTACAGTGCCCTAGGACAGTTTTGGACGGTCATGTACCCCATTTTCCTAACCCTAAGCGATCGCTATGACACAGGAGAAATCACCTCAATTCCCGATGTTGTTGCCCATATTCGGGCCGGCCTATTAGCCGATGCCAGTTTGCCCATTACCTATGCCGTCACCTTAGGCCAAGAAACCTATGACATTATCCCCAAATCAGCGGGTCTAACCTTTGTGGCAGATACGGCTATTCCCTACGTGGAAAGTGTTTTTTTGCGGGGAACGCCTTTCTTTGGCATTATTTCCTATAATGCCCAAGCCCAGCAAATTTCGGCGGATCAGTCCCTCTTTGGCTACGGTGCCTTGTTTGCGGATCCCCTACCCACAGGAGCCGCTGGAATTCCCCCCACTCTTTTAATGCAGGATATGCGCCACTATCTACCCGACTATTTACATCAGTTGTATCAAACCCGCCTGCGGGGGGAAGATGACCTGCGGGTACAGATCTGTGAGAGTTTTCAAAAATCCATGTTTTGTGTGACAACAGCGGCAATGACAGCCCTATGTCCCTATCCTTGGAATACGGGTAACCCCACGGAACAGAAGGCTAACCGAGCGTTTTATCAATCCTGGCTCGATCGCCTAGGAGCGTCTCGACTCTGGATTGTACAGCACACTTAAAACGAATAAAAACAGATAAATTATCTTACGCATTTTTTTAGTTTCAGCGTCAATTTTATTTAACGTGAGTTCGAGATAAGTAAGGGGTCAAACATTGTTAAATGACGCACCGATAAAATTGACACCTTCTAATTTGGCATGGCAAAACTTAACCGATCTAAGTAGCGATCTCGTAGCTCATCTATTGTCATATCCATGGCGATCGCCTCAGCGTTGTGATCCTAGCCAAGTCTCTAGATCATGGAAATCTTGAAAATCCAAGAGAGCTTCCCCCAAGGATTCCAACTGTTCAAGGGATAACCCGTGGATCTGGCTAATGACCCCATCAGGAAGAGTTCCCAGTCGTCGGTGGAGTTGGCGGAGAATAAGAGTACATTCTCCTTCTAGTTGTCCTTCCTGTCGTCCACGCTGGAGGCCGAGCTGTTCCCCCTCTTGTCGTCCCTTCCGTTCCCCTTCCTGAAGAATCTCTTGATAAATCACTGACTCTCGCATCATTCCCTCCCGAAAAATGGTTTCAATAAGCTCCTTACTGTACTGTAACCCAGCCAATAGTTGAATGATGGTACTCAGTTCTTGCCGAGACTGTTCTGATTCAATTTGATCAATTTGATTAGCCACGATCTGCAATAGAGCTTCTTCGTTGTCAGTTTTTCCTAAGACGGCAAAGGGCAATAGGGCGGGAATATTAAAAAATTGTGTGGGGTCTTCTTCCCAAAGCTTCACCACACGGTAGCGATGGATTGTCGTTGGCAGTTCAAACACATCGGGCACATGAACCCTTGTCCGCCGCAGCAAGATCAAGACTTGAACAATCTCACACTGATAATTGCGATACAGCCTTAGCCAATAGTCCAGCATCCGTAAAGGCAATGTCGGCTCTGGCTCTACCTGAAATTCTAGATGGAGAATACAGTTTTGGGTCTGCACCAAAGTCACTGAGTCAGCCCGGATCGGTTCGAGGTTAAGCTCGGTTTTCAGGATTGATACATCTTCCGATGAATCCTGCAAAAGCCACTGAGTAAATGCAGTGGGATATTTTTCGGCTAGGTATTTGCAGAGGTTATCTCGCATTCCCCTAGCTTATCAAGAATGGTTGGACGTGATCGGGGCTATAGTAAGTAATACGTTTCTGAATTTAATCTTCCTGCGCTTTATTCGCCCTACAATTTATTTTATGAAATCTCGACATCAGTTTCTCGATCAAATCTATGAGATCGATCAAAGAAATAATGCCTATATGATTGAGGTAGCCCTGGATCAATATACGTATTTATTTAACGAATGGGATCCGGCTCCCTTTAAGCGGCGAGAACTTGACGTAGACTTGCAGCAATATTTAGAAAGCAGTTGCGATGAAATTCCAGCCCATTATGACATTGAGCTATGCTTTACCCTATCCCCCGGAACTCAAAATGCTGAATTGGAACATGAGGCCCGCTTGGGTTTGGAAAATAGCTTTAAGTTCAAGCTGTATCTCCTAAAACAAGAACTACGACGCATCAATACCCGCATGATTCGTTATGTTTTTGCGGGTCTAGGGACGCTGTTTGTTGCCCACCTGTTGGCCGAAAAGGCAACCATGAATACCATCGCTTCAGTTCTCAACGAGGGACTTTTTGTGGGTGCCTGGGTCTTTTTGTGGGAAGCGGTCTCTCTATTTTTCTTCTCAAACCGAGATCTCTACGATCGCTATAAAACCCTAAAGCGATTACGCACCGCCCAGATCATTTTTCAAGAGTCTACTTGATTTATAGCTGTCGCCTCTTCTCTTAGGACATTTCTAGTAAGGGGGGGTGGGGGCTTCGCCCCCAGTCAGGGGTTCCACCCCTGCACCCCGTCCTAACCTAGGTGATGATAGCTATATTTATTGATCGAAGTTCATTGATCAGGGTAGAAATGAAAAGCCTAGGGGCTTCACCTGCAAAAGGGCTTGGCTGAGGGCATCCTGGATATGACCATTGGTGGCTAGTACTCTACCGGATGCAATATCAAAGGGGCCGCGATCGTAGGCTGTAACCTCTCCCCCGGCTTCCTGGACTAAAACCACTCCCGCGGCCAAATCCCATGGTGAGAGTCCTCGTTCCCAAAAACCATCAAGACGACCACAGGCCACATAGGCCAGATCAATGGCGGCGGCCCCACCCCGGCGTACTCCTTGGGTGAGATGGGTCAGGTAGCAAAATTCTGCGTAGTTATTATCTTCCGTTTCTCGGCGATCGTAGGCAAAGCCAGTAACCAAAAGACTTTTCTCTAGTTCTCGCGTCTGGGAGACGGCCATGGGTTGACGATTGCGGGTTGCTCCCAGGCCGATCGCCCCCCGAAATAGCTCCCGATGAAAGGGATCGTACACCACCCCTACGGCGGGAAATCCATCGATCAATAGACCCACGGACACGGCACTGAAGGGATATTGATGGGTGTAGTTAGTGGTTCCATCCAAGGGATCAATGGCCCAGCAAAACCCTTGATGCTCTTGGCCAATCAACCCCGATTCTTCAGCCAAAATTTGATGCTCAGGGAAATGGCGTTGGATCACATCTAAAACCGCCACCTCGGACTGGCGATCGGCAATGGTGACTAGATCACCGGCGCGTCCTTTTTCTTCAACGGTATCTAGTTTGCCCCAGTAGCCCTCAAGTATTCCACCGCCGGCCAGGGCAGCTTCAGTAGCCACATCTAAGTAGCGGTGTAAAACCTCTTTATTGGGTAATCCCATCGTTACTCCTCATCTAGGGGAAGACCAATCCGGTTGGGCCCTTTGCCAAAATAGCGGCCAAACTGAAGCTCGTACACTTCATCTTCATCCTGGGTTTCCACTTCCAGATCGGAGCGGGCATAGCTGACGCACAAAAGGGCATAGCCTTGTTCTTGTAATGCAGTGGAGAGGCCCATGGCTTCCGGTTGATACACTTCACCAGAGAGAATTCTAACGGCACAGGTGGTACAGGCGCCATTGCGACAGGCAAAGGGTAATGCAATTCCCTGTTCTTCAGCGGAATGCAAGATATAGCGATCGCCCGTTACCCTAATGTCGTGGGTGACAATGGCAGAATCCGGGGAATGAGGCTCCGTGCAATGATTTGCGGCGGGAGTTAGGGAGCGAACGTGAATTTTGACATGATAGGTATCCATATCGCCTATGGTGACATATTCCTGGGTTGGTCGCTGATCTCAAATAAAATCCCTGCCATAAAACGCAGACTCATTTGTTTTAAGGGCGGTAGAATCTGCAAGAGATAGAGGCCAAAACGACGCAGGCTGACAAGACCTAGAAATTGATTGGAAAATAAACGATTGAGCAGATCTGTAAAGGCTAGGGTTAACCAATTTTCCCAGGTACGACGACGATGGTAGGCCCGTAATACCGCTGGATCACCAATATCTTTGCCCTGCTGGTGAGCCGTGATCAGGGCATCGGCTAGACTGTTCACGTCCCGTAGTCCCAGGTTTAGGCCCTGGCCGCCCACTGGATGACAGGTATGGGCCGCATCTCCCACCAGAACCAGGCGATCGCCCCAGTAGGAGCGGGTGTGCATTAGGCGGGTGGGAAATAAAAAACGTTTGCCCTGGAGAGTAACATCGGCCATGGTCGGGTCTAAATGGGGGATCAGTTTTTCCAGAAATTCAGCGTCATCTAAGGCCAACATCTCCTGGGCCTGAGCGTGGGGGAGGGTCCAAACAATACGGTAACGATCGCCGGTCAGGGGCAAAACACCCAAGGGACCGGTGGGCCAAAAGCGTTCATAGGCAATGGCCGGATGGGAGCGAGCTAATTTTAGGGTTGCCACGACACAGGATTGCCAGTAGGGCCAGCCTTGGGTTGTAATCCCCACAGTTTGCCGCAGGGGCGATCGCCCCCCATCAGCCGCGACCACCAGGGAACTTTCCATAATGGTAGGCGCAACCTGTTGGGAGGTATCCCCTGGTACCAGAGTCAATTGGCCAACCTTGTCCCCTAGCTGAAAATCTGAAACCCACCAGGGACAAAACCATTGAATATGGTTTGAATGTGCCAGGGCGTTCCGTAGGGTTTCGGCTAAGACATGGTGCTCGGCCACATAGCCAATGGCATCGGCTCCCAGATCCTGGGTTAAGAATTCTACGGTTTGGGGATAGGTACCATCGGACAGGCGCACCTGATCAAAGGCTTGAATGCGCGGATAGAGGGCTTGCCAAACCCCAAGGTGACTGAAAATTTGCCGGGCTACTTGATGGAGGGCGTAGGCCTGCCCCTTGGCGATCGCAACGGCCTCCGGCTGAGCTTCAATAATGGCAATCTTTAGGCCAGAGTCCCGCAGGGCACAGGCTAGGGTTAAACCAACAATCCCTGCCCCCACAATGGCCACATCCACCGATACCTGTGGGGAAGGGGGCTGAGCCGACATGTTCTGGACAGCAACGGCGTGATTCATACTAGCGGGCTAGGTAAAATAATCAAATTAGGCATCATTTAGATAAAATAAAAAATCAAAGAAATGAAGATTTGTGAACTCCCTTCCTAGTCTAGCGAACTCTTTTCCCCGATCTAAAAACAGCCAAAGCCGCGCAGAACCAGCGAATACCTATGGCCAAGCCCTATTCCTCCATGCCCATTGAAGACTGTGGTGAGCCGTTACAGCCCATTCCCCCGGAATTTTTTTGCTTGCGGCCCCATCCCTATCAATCACTAGGTGCTCCCTACGGTGCCGCCTCTCCCTTTTATCTCCGCCAGGGCGTGATCAAGGCCCTTCAGCTTGCCCAAAGCCAATTAAACGCACTCCATCCTGGCTGGCGATTAGGGATTTTTGATGGGTATCGGCCCCTGCCGGTTCAGCAATTTATGGTGGACTATACGCTAAAAGACTTGGCCCAGGCGCGGGGTCTGATTCTAGGGGAACTACCACCATCGCAGCGAGAGGCCTTAGAGGCCGAGGTCTATACCTTTTGGGCCATTCCCAGTGACAATCCCCTCACACCACCACCCCACAGTACCGGGTCTGCGGTGGATCTGACCTTAGTGGATGCGGAGGATCAACCCCTTGACATGGGGTCTGCCATTGATGAGTTGTCCGAGCGATCGCACCCCAATTATTATGAATCCCGTCAAGGCGATCGCACCCTATCCCTCCCAGATCGGGCCTATGCCAGCCAGGTGCATGAGCATCGCAGCCTACTGTACCAAATGATGCAAAGCGCAGGGTTTCAGCGACATCCCCAGGAATGGTGGCATTTTTCCCTGGGAGATCAACTTTGGGCCTGGCTAGAAACTCAACACGGTCGAAGGGCGATCGCCCGCTATGGGGGAATCCATTAAAAATCAACACCATTGATTGTGAGATAGGAGCTTTGGGCAATTTTTTCCTTCACTCGATCAACGTCGCGAATAAAAATGGTATTTCTGGAGCCATGACTTTTTTGATTTTGATCATCTAAACGTTTTAGTTGCCTTGAAAAGGGTTCATAGGTATAGGGTACAAAGTTGTGACTAGACATTGTTTCCATGATGTCTTTTTCATTGAAACCGTACAGCGAACCCGAGCCGATTAGCTCTAGAATGACGGTGTGTAGGGTGGGATTACTCAATAGTCCTTCTGCCCCACTTAAAACCGGCGTTTCGTAGCCTTCGGCATCAATCTTAAGCACACTTGGGCATTCACCTTCTAAAATCTCATCTAATTTTTTTACTTTTACGGTAATTGTCGGCGTATCTTCATCCAGTTCATCTCCTTCCTTAACGACGCGATTTCCAAAACTTCTGCGGGAGGTGTAGGCGGTAAATCTCAATTCCGAATCTTGATCTGAGACACCATAATTGAATGCTTTGACCTTACTTGTGAGTCTATTAAGGTATAAATTATCCATTAAATACTCATAGGTCCAGGGTACGGGTTCAAAGCAAATACTTTTGGCCCCCCGGACTCCGGAGGCAAGGAGAGTATAAATTCCCAAATTTGCCCCCACATCAACCAATAGATCCT
The DNA here is from genome assembly GCF_029582805.1 of Candidatus Synechococcus calcipolaris G9. Taxonomy (NCBI): domain Bacteria; kingdom Bacillati; phylum Cyanobacteriota; class Cyanophyceae; order Synechococcales; family Synechococcaceae; genus Synechococcus; species Candidatus Synechococcus calcipolaris. The sequence continues at coordinate 1,724,918 of NZ_JAKKUT010000002.1, forward strand.
CTTCGGACATCACATGGAGGAGATAGACCATATCCTCCCATTCATCCAAATGACATAGGAATGTTTCCCAGTAGGTGTCTGCCAGGATGATCTTAATTTCAGGATTATCAATAACTTGAAATAGGATTTTATTGGAGGAGCTATCTAGAAGAATTTTCGTTGCAATCTGCCACTTCCAAAACTTAAGCAGCATCGAAGTTTTTTTCTTGTTAATTAGGGGGTGGCTAGAAACAATTTCGTCACTGCGACGAAGCATATAAATAAATCTATCAAAATACTTTTTGGCCACCGATAGGATATTCATAGATAATGTTGTGCAGTGCTTTAGGGGCGTTAATTGACGTTAATACTTTAATAAATAATATCCTATTTCAGACTTGTTTCTCTGGTGGCGTTGATTCTTTAGATACAGCCATTCATCTGGGCAAAGTTGGGAGCCGTAATGTTCATCGAAGGGGTGGAGTTGATCGACCCATTGAACCCACCAGACAACCAGAGTAGGGGAATGGTAAAGAGGGCAACAGCGGCAACGTGACCAGAGATAATTAATGGGAGGGAGAGGGATTTGGGAGCTAACATGGGTTTCGTGCCTTTAACCTTGATGACTCTATTCTCCGCCACCTCTGAGAATAATGATGTGTTAGCGATCGCCCCTGCTAGTGATAGTTTTGGGCTTCGACCGTGAGCTAAATCACCCTAGTGCGGCAAATCCACTAAAATTGCCTCAAATTTTTCAATAGGTAAAAATCGTTGACCCTCGGTCCCTAGATGGTCACCACCGGGACAGGACAGATCTCCATGGTTTCAATAAGAGCCGTATCTAGGTCATAGTAGGCCCCGATGATCCTTAGGGCCCCCTTAGCGATCGCATCCTTAATTACTGGAGAAGAGCAGAGTCGCTGTCCCTGAAGTTGAACATTGGCTTTCACGGCATTGGCTAGGCGATCGCCCTCTTCCTGGGCTGAACGTTCTACCGCTGGTTGAATGGCATTGACGAGGGTATGCATCGCGCCGGGTAAGGGATTTCCGGCTAGGGTCGCCTGCACCGCACCACACCGCTCATGGCCTAAAATCACCACTAAGGACACCTGAAGCACAAAAACGGCATATTCCACACTGGCAATATCTTCAATGGCAGCAATATTCCCCGCTACCCGAATCACAAAGAGATCACCAATGCCCTGATCAAAAAGAATCTCAGGAATCACCCGGGAATCGGCACAACTGAGAATGGCCGCAAAGGGGGCCTGGTGCTCCGCCACTGAACTGAGGCGATTAAAGTCTTGGTGGGGATGGTTTTGCTGCTGCTCTACAAACCGTTGATTCCCTGCTAAAAGGGCAGCTAAAGCCTGATCTGGATTGAAGCTAGAGGGAACAAGATTCAGACTGCTCAGGTGGGGATTGCTCATGGGGAATTTTTGGTAATGATATTTTATTTTATCCTGCCCCCTTGCCAAGATGGGCCATCCCTGGGTTAAGTTGGACGTGTTGAAATGCTAAACAGTGTCAAAATACAATGAAATCAACTAAGTTTCTCCGTTTTGTGTTGATCCTGTTTTTGAGTTGTCTATTGGTTTTAAGTTGGCGATCGCCCGCCCTGAGTCAATTTAGCGTACCTAACTTGAGCCAAGTGAATGTGGTTCCTCCCCCTCCCAATATCAGCCGAGCCGGCCGCTTAGAAGCTGTTCAGATTACCTTTGACGGCGAACCACTGTTCATGATTGCCTCTGAGCTTGTGCGCGATCGCAGTAATCCGGGGGATCTAATGCCCGTTGAAATGCGGGCTGAACTGATTGAAGCTGGCCTCCAGCGAGTTGTGAAACTTGTGATGGAGCGACATGAGGGGGGAGGCATTCCACCCTTTCAAGTTGTGGTTGCCCAACTCAATCACGAAACAATTATTTTAGCCCAATCCCCCTTGTTTCGGCGCACCGGCACCATTCTCACCGTCACCGAAGCAGATGCCTCCTATAACGGCACCACCATTGAGAAATTAGCTGAGGAATGGCGGGAAATTCTTGAGCGACACTTAACCCAAGCCTTAGAAGAGCGCACCCCTGAAGCCTTTATTGAACAGTTGCGAAACGCCTTTATTACCCTAGCTGTGATGGCCGCTATTCTGATGGGCCTGATTTTCCTGGATCGGTTAGTTAAACGTCTTAATCGAACCGTTCAAGAGCGATTACTGCATTTACAGGAAGAACATTTACGGGAAGAAGTTACAACCACCGAAGTTCAAATGATGGCGGATCCAAGCCAACAGATGAATTTCCCTGCCCAGGCCCTTGCCTTTTTAGACTACCGGCGATCGCTGTTTATTACGGAGCAGGAGTATAAATTATTTTCCGCCCTATCCTATCTACTCTTTTGGGCGAAAGCATGGCTGGTCATTGCTTCTTTTGGCTTTATTTTCGCAGAATTTCCAACAACCCGGGATTTTGCCCAAAAGAGCTTAGACCTGCCCATTGTGTGGATTATCATGTGGTTTATCACCGGAGTTGTCAGTAAGATTGCTGATTTTGGCATTGATTGGCTAGGACGAGTCACGGAAAGAAATGATATTTTCAATGGGATTGATATTCACCGTAAATCCCTACGCATTTCCACGACCACCCAAGTGATGCGGGGAGTCAAAACCTCGGTCATCTACCTATTTCGTGGTACCTATATCATGACCACCTTGGGGGTTCCCATTACCTCCGTCCTGGCCTTAGGGGGGTTATTAGCCTTAGCCCTATCCTTTGGCTCCCAAAGTTTAGTCAAAGATATTATTAATGGCTTACTCATTATTTCTGAAGATCAGTATGCCATTGGTGACGTGGTGATGATCGATGACTTTGGGGGTGCGGTTGAAACCATGAATCTACGGATTACCCAACTGCGAAATGGCGAAGGGATGCTGATTACGATTCCCAATGGCACGATCACGAAGGTTGCTAATCTCACCCGAACCTGGTCACGGGTCAACTTTGAAATTGTGGTGGACTATGAAAGTGATGCGGAAAAGGCCCTCGAGGTGCTGCGTCAAGTGGTGCGCGAAATGTATGACGAACCGGAATGGAACAGTCGCATTATTGCCCCACCGGAGGTTTTAGGCATTGATGAGATGACCCATGGGGGAATGCTGGTGCGAATTTGGATTCAAACCAAACCCATTCAGCAGTGGGCCGTAGCGCGGGAATTGCGCCTGCGGGTACGCCTTGCCCTAGAGAAGCACAATATCTCCATTGGTCGTCCCCATCAGGTGCTATCCATGAATTCTTTTCATGCCAATAATCATTCTGATTATATTTCTGGGTTGAATGAAACACCTGGGACAGTTGGTTCCGTTATCCAGAAGCCACGAATAGATGGGAGAACATCTTAATGGCTGATTTTAAGGGATAGCTCTATGGTTCCCTGTTGGGACAGGAGTCGTATTTTGAGGGAGGATGGAAGATGACATTTTGTTGTTATTCGGCTAAACCATCATTCTCATGGGTAATTCTTTCGGGCATCTTTTTCGGATTACGACCTTTGGCGAATCCCATGGGGGAGGGGTCGGTGTGGTGATTGATGGCTGCCCTCCCCAAATAGATCTGAACGAAGGGGATATTCAAGCAGACCTGGATCGGCGCCGGCCTGGCCAAAGCCGGATGACAACCCCCCGCAAAGAAACGGATACCTGTGAAATTCTATCGGGGGTCTTCCAAGGTAAAACCCTGGGAACGCCGATTACCATTTTGGTTCGGAATAAAGATACCCGGCCCCAAGACTATGGGGAAATGGCCGAAGTTTACCGCCCATCCCATGCTGATGCCACCTATGATGCCAAGTATGGTATTCGTAACTGGCAAGGCGGGGGCCGCTCTTCTGCCCGGGAAACCATTGGTCGGGTTGCGGCGGGGGCGATCGCCAAAAAAATTCTTGGACAGGTGGCTGGTGTGGAGATTATTGGCTATGTCCGCCAGATCAAAGACGTGGAAGCCGCCATTGACCCCAATCATGTCACCCTAGACCAGGTTGAGGCCAATATGATTCGCTGCCCTGACCCCACCACCGCTGAGAAAATGATTGCCCTTGTCGATGACATTCGCCGTCAAGCCAATTCCGTCGGCGGTATTGTCGAATGTGTGGCCCGGAATGTTCCCAAGGGATTGGGGGAACCCGTATTTGACAAGCTAGAGGCGGATTTAGCCAAGGCCGTCATGTCCTTACCTGCAAGTAAAGGGTTTGAAATTGGTTCGGGATTTGCCGGTACCCAGTTGACGGGCCTAGAACATAATGATGAGTTTTACTCAGACGATCGCGGACAAATTCGCACTGTCACCAATCGATCTGGGGGAGTGCAAGGCGGCATTTCCAATGGTGAAAATATTGTCATTCGGGTTGCTTTTAAGCCTACCGCCACGATTGGGTCTGCCCAGCGCACTGTGAACAAAGAGGGAGAAGCAACGATTCTAGCGGCGAAAGGTCGCCATGATCCCTGTGTCTTACCGCGGGCTGTGCCCATGGTTGAGGCCATGGTTGCCCTGGTATTGTGTGATCATTTACTCCGTAACCATGCCCAGTGTCACTTATTGCGGTAGATATTTTCCGCCCAAAACCTGGGCAGCCCATTTCCATCGATCCATGAATAGGCGATAAGATGGTTCCTAAGGGTAGGTTGATTAGACTAAACGTATACCCACAGGTTTGTTTAAGTTTGTTTTATTTAAGGGAGAAAACCCATGGCAACAGGTCGGCGGGTTGCGCGTGTTGCAGAGTTGATTAAGCGGGAAGTGAGCCAAATGCTGATGTCCGATATCCGAGATGAACGGGTGGGGGCGGGCATGGTCAGTGTGACGGATGTGAATGTTTCCGGGGATCTGCAACACGCCAAGATATTTGTGAGTATCTATGGCTCCGATGCGATCCGTAAATCGACGATGGATGGTCTCAAGGCAGCATCGGGCTTTGTTCGCAGCGAATTAGGGCAGCGGGTGCGGTTGCGACGGACACCGGAGGTTGTTTTTGTGGAAGATCGCTCCTTTGAAAAGGGGATGCAGGTCTTGTCCCTGTTGCACCAACTGGAACGGGAACGAAAGGAGCAGGAACCCACGTAGTTTAGTTAAGTGGCTGGGTTCAATTAACCTAAACATACTGGTAAAGGCTATAGTCTCCCTGCCTGGGGGCTACACCGCGATTCCCTTCTCTTACCAGTAATTGTGCCTACCTACTTACGCTAAAAACTTTGCTTGTTAAGGAGTTTGAACAAAAATGAAGTTTTGTGTATGTTAGACCTAGCAACTTTTGACACCTATATATTTATGTGATAGGGTGCATTCTATCTTTATGAATAGAGAGTTCTGGCTTTCCATTACTAAATTAGCTAGGCTGCTAATCGCTGCCTAATCAATAGTTATACTGCTCAGCCTGCTGATTGGGACGTACTTGCAGGTTACTTGTGCCAGCGGCTAGATTAATAGCAGATATTTGCTCTAAAAGCATTAAGAATATGAGTCTTCAAACTTCGGAAAAGATCAAGGAATTGAATAAGTGGGTATTACAAGCGTTTGAAGACTCCGTGGTAGAAGACATCCTTAATAATGCAAGGAAAGCGGGCGAAGCTTTATGCAAAGCGGTTATATTGCATCATTATGATGAGATAAAAGGAAGCAAAATAATTCTTGGAGAAGAAAAAATAAATGGCACTGTTAAACGCGAACGTCAGCTAAGTTTTTCTGGGCTAATTGATGTCGTTGTTTATGAACAGGATGAAAACTACATAATTGTTAAGCCAAAGTCTGTTAGAAACAAAATAAAAAATTATTTAGAAACAATCAGAATTCATGGAAATCCTGCTTCTCATGATACAAATGGCCCAAACGATTTGAGCAGTCTAGCAGACGTAAAATTTACCAAGTTTGCCTTAGTCCAACTTATTTCTTGGTTCTATAAAGATTTCATAACTAAGCCTATTCCTCAAAGAATGCTTCAATATATAGGTGGTATCGAGTCCAATTATATTGATACAGAAAAAGAAACAAGCCTTTACGAAGATGTAAGGGGTTTAGATATTGTAAAAATTCAATACCCGAAGCAGAAAGTTCTTTTACAGGCGAAAGTTAATGATCCTCAAAAGAAGATCAGCTATGAGTTTGTGACAGTTGAGGTTGCAAATAGCCTCTTAATTGGTTACGTTTTTGTTAGGAAGAATATTTCAATAAGCATCACTTTGCAGCATTTTCTTGATGAATTAACGTGTAATTTAGCAAATCTAAACATATGCTCTCCACGAGTTATCAGTTCTGACACTGGTAAGGAGGTAAATAGAATAGCTAGCATCCAAGACAAGTTCAAGGAAATAACCAACGATAGCCTATTCAAAATAACAAATTTCTTTTACATCGATGATTTTGTTTGGCAGTATTGCTTATCAGAGTACGCTAAATTGCTCGACCTAGATCTAGAAAATGAACAGTATTTTGTTGATCAGGAACTCTTTCAACTTCAAGACAATCAGTCGATAGAATTAAAGCCTAGTCTTCAATACATGGGACAGATAATTAATTCTCCCGAGAAGCAAGAGCCAGTCAATATAGTTGTAGGACGTGCAGGAGTTGGTAAAACCACCTTTTGTGAACAGGTAGTAAGTTTAGTAAATGGAATCGACAAGAAGAGAGCTTTACTTATTTCTTCTACTGACTTACGTAATGCAAATGCTGATTTTACTGTCAAAAGTTTAACTGATTTGTATAGGCTGTTTGTAAAAGTTAATGAAGTTGACTCCACCGAAGCCTTGGAGTACAACAACTTTGAAATTAATATTAGTTGTGGAAACTTAGTGCTAATTATTGATGGTTTGGATGAAATAGAATCAACATTAAAAGAAAAGTTCGATTTGGATTCTTTTCTTAAATCTGCTATTTCACTCAATGAAGCCTATAAAAGCTGTTCAATTATAATAACTTCAAGAGACTATTATTTGGATAGATATATACTAAAAGATTCTGTAGCTGTATTTTTTCTCCGGGGATTTAGCAATGAGTTAGTTGATAAATATCTAGCTAAAAGGCTCTCTAAGCAAAGAGTTAAAGACGCTCAAAAATATTTGTCAATTTTTGATATTGCTGATCAAAGCCGACACACCCCTCTCTATCTATCATTAGTATGTGATTTAGTAGATCGAGATGAATATAACGAAGATGCTCTCCCTGATATATCGGAAAGCAGCTATTACTATTCCAAGTCAAAACTAGACAATTTAATCTATAAACTCTTGCAGAGAGAGATTGGCAAGCAATCTCTAGAAATCAATTGTGACGACTACTTTGAGTTGATAGTTGAAATTTCTATCAGACATCAAGGCGAGATTTCAAAAAATGACCTAAATGAGTATATTGCAATCTTCTTCCCATCAATTGAACCTACTTCCAATATTGAGTCAGATAAGTACACGCAATTTTATATAAGTCCTCTCTTTTCCTATGATAGAAGTCGAGATACATTTAAGATAAGGTATGATTTTGTAGATCTGTGGGCAAAAGTCAGGTTTGTTTTATCAAACTTTGAAAGAGAGGTTCTTGACGGAGACTTAAAGAGATTATTAGTTGAAATTTACGATGGCTCTTCGGTGCTATTAGAAGAGCTAATTGAGATGAAAAATATTGCTCAGACAGATTACATTGATCATGGCAGTAATATTCTCCAAAAGCTTATAAACGACTACCAAGAGTCTAATAAAAAAACAATTTTGACTCGAAAAGCTATTTCTGGACTTCTATACTTTGTACTTTCAGACAAAAGTAAAAAGACTAAGAGTGATTATTCAAATTACCTTGTTCGGTTATTTAGATCTGACAAGCTAAATCGTCTTTCTATATTTGGGAAATTCTTCCCATTAGACTTTCGTGGAATTCAAGTTCACGAAGGATTTTTTGAGCAGTTTCATGATTTTGAAAAATGTGAGTTTCCTTCTGATTGTACTGTGTTTTATTACTCAACCTTTAAAGGCATAAATCCAAAATTCAGTGCCACTCTTAATTCTTTGCTTTTTGATTCCACCTGTAACCTTAATGAAGATTTAAGAAGGGCTTTTGATGACAGCTTAAGCTCTGCCGGAAATCTTTCTAGCCAAGTTCGTACTAATCTTTATAGAATTCTAAAGGTTGGTTATCGCTCTGGTAGTTTCTCATGGAAATCAGAAAGTATATATAAAATGGCTCCAATTAAAGGACACGTTTCTTTAGTAGAATATCTAAGGTTTCTAACTTTAGAAGGTATATTGGAGAAACGTTCTGAGAGAGCTGGTAATGGTGATGGCTTTATAGTTTCTGCAAACTTCAAAGATGCTGCTAAAAACCTGATAGCGAACAATATCGTGAAACCTGAGTTAGAAACAGCCATCAAGAAAATATTAAAAGATTTTCACGGTTTATAGTAGTAAATAGCGCAGTATAACAATGCCCATGCACCCGATCGTCGAGAGGTTACCTGTTTAAGTTCGAGGTTGTCTTCGGCGTGTGACGGGCATCGTTAGCCTGTAAATTTGGGAATCCTTTGCGTGCAAGAATGTTGCTTTTGACTCATTACTGAAGGAAATAAAGAGTATGGATCAACTCGTGAATAAGATTGCTGCACTTGGTGTACCTGGTCTAGTGCTCGTAGTTGCTATGGCGGTTACAGGTTGGGCGGGTGCTGCTGCATTAACTGCGTCTTTAGCCGTTCTTGGCGGTTCATTTGGGATTCTTGGAGGAATTGCAGTACTTGGAATTCTTGGACTAATCTCAAAAGGTTTATCAGACTATGGGTTTGAAGCTATTTTCAAAGCAACTGTAGACGAGTTAAGGAGAAAAGGTAAGTCCAAAGTCGATATAGAGCGGGAGGTTAAATCATATCCAATTTCACGAGATTTGAAGCTGAAGATCAAGGATTACCTCCGGACAATGGCATAGTTATGGGTTTAGGGCTACTGGGTACTAATTATCAAACTTGGTGGATTGGGCTTCGCAGTGATGCACCCAACCCAATAGGATTGAAGCCAATGAAGGCAGTGGTACAATCAGTGTATGCAGTGTGAGTGGAATGACGACAAAGCGGCGAGCAATCTATCGAAGCATGAAGTCTCGTTTGAGGAAGCAAAAACTGTTTTTGATGATCCTCTCTATGTTGACTTTTACGATCCAGACCATTCTGAAGATGAGGAGCGTTACCTTATCGTTGGACAGTCAAGCCGAGGACGATTATTGATTGTGTCGTACACCGAAAGGGGTGATTCAATACGCCTCATCAGCGCAAGAGAAGTGACACGAATCGAGCGAGAAGCCTATGAAGAGGGATAAGTCAGAAATGGAAGATGATTTACGGGCAGAGTATGACTTCAAGAGCCTCCGAGTCAGAAAGTTAGGTTCTGGAAGAAAAAGCTTTGGTGGAACTACTGTACGGTTAGAGCCTGATGTCGCAGAGATGTTTCCTAGTGCTGATGCGGTTAATGAGGCGCTACGATTCTTGATTAGAGTAATGCGGGATAATCAGGCGATTGCTCCAACGGCACAGGCTAACAATTCAAATGCAGCGGATTGACCGAAGCCGCTTGGGTGGGGTGCAAAGACACTGGCAACCGCTGACCCGAACTGTTAGACCACCACTCTCCTGTTGAGACGTGGAAAAGGTTATTGGCTGGGTTCAATTAACCTAAACATGCTGGCAGGGAAAAAGGCGGTAATCTCCCTGCATGGGAGCTACACTGCGATTCCCTTCTCTTACAAGTAATTGCGCCTACCTACTTAGTTTGTGTTTGTTTATTTGGCTTAATTTGCCTGGATGCAGTTTCCTAATCCAAGGTTTGAATCGTTAATACCTGGGGTGGGGTGGCATCGGCAGGGTAGAGAAAACTGAGGCGAGTTGGCCGGATCTCCCCAGGTTGGAGGGTTAACCGCAGCAGTTCCGGCCCCTGCTCCCCCTGGCGTTGCACTAAATGGACAAATTGGCTTTGGGGTGTGCCCCGATCGTCCCGATAGTGGAGGCGAACCGTTCCCCGAAAAAATATGCGGTTGGGAGGTGTTTCATAGAACCTTAGTCCCGCAGCGGGGGCATCAAATTTGATCGGGGTTTGCAGGCTCACCGTCACGGTTTGGGGTTGGGTTGTATTATTCTGTAGGGGCAAAAATACATCGTACTCAATGCCGTAGTTGCCATGGGCAGCATAGGCCGTATCTGGATAGCGGACGACGAGAGGGGCGGTTTGAATTTGCCCCGTACCCATGGTTCCGCCCACTAGACTACTGAGGGGATAGGAGACCCGTTGCCCAGACTCAGGAATGGTGAGGGGCGTTTGTCCAGGATTTTGCCAGCGAGAGCCGATGCCAACCCCCGCAACCCGGCCATAAACTAAGGGGCCACTGGCTTCGGGGTCACTGGGGGTGCGATCGCGGGGGGTAACAAGGGCACCATTTTTGAGAATGGACTGCCACTCATCGAGGGTGGGCGATCGCTCCTGTTCGGCTTGATCGGTGTCCCTAGGGGCATATAACCCTAAACTGGCTAGATAAATGGGGCCACTACTGCGGGCCCGAATTAAGGTGGAGCGGCCATTGAGGGGCGGTGTTAGGTTCTGGACAGGAATGGGTAGATTCAGGATCAGACGACTTTCTCCCCCTGGAATAATGATTTGATCGGGCAACTCCGGCGATCGCTGCCCACGCAAAACATCATTCATCACCCGATCTCCAGGGCCAGCATAGATCCGACCTAGGGGATTGGGCTGACTAGGGGGTAGGGGAATAAAGGGCGCATCGGGTTGACTTAGATAACTAGCTCCTTGGAGTAGATCCACCGTGACTGGGCGATCGCCCGGATTATGGGCTAAAACCCCCAGGTAAAGCGTTCGCAGATCATTCTCTTGGGGCGGTTTTGCAATGTGGTGGGCAAAAATATCAAATCGACCCCGAAAGGCATAATTGAGATGGGCCTCTGGGGTGATCATGCCCGTGGGTGGGAAGGTTGAAAGCAAAATCCCTTCACTTTGAACCACCTCTGGACTATTACTATTAAAAACCGGCACCCTATCTAAACGACCCGGCAGTGGCAAAATGGGTTGGGGCTGCTCAATAATAACCTGTTCCCCAGAATCCGCTGGATGGGTAGCTAGGGGCGTGAAGGAAAATCCTAGGGCGATCGCCAGGGCCGATAGCCAATACATTCCCAGACGGAAGTTTGAAACCATAGAGAATCTTGAAACCATAGATCTGTGCATGAATCGTGCCTAAGGACTGGGGTCAAACATTGGCTCTATCATAGGCATTGGCTGCATGGCGAAACAGTTCCTGGCCCGTATGCAGATAATAATCATTAAAACACTGGCTAAACCGATCCATCTCCTCCAGTCCATCCCCAATTAGACTTAAGCAATAGAATAAATTTGTCGCCACCTTGGCCACTTCGGTTGGATTGGGCATCATCTGAAAACAGCGTTGGGCAAGGGCTAGGGATTGTTGGCAACGGTCGAGGTAAGATTGAAATTCTGCCATTAGGTCATCATCAAAGGGATCTGCCGCCAAGGCATTCAACTGGGAGGGTAGGGGTTCAAGAATCCCATCAATGAGATGGCAAACCGGATGATACACCTGTGAGAACCACCACTGTAGCTCTAAATCATGGCCACGCTGCGGATTGGGGACGGTTTGCCCTATGGTGCGACATCTTTGCCGCTGCTCATCGTAGCTTTGGCGGTGCTGGGGATCCCCCAATACTTCGTAGGCAGCATTAATTGCGGCCATCCGTTCATGGTTGGCAGCAGTCGTCAAGTTAAGATCGGGGTGAAATTGCTTGACTAAACGGCGATAGGCATCCTTAACCTCTTCCTGGCTAGCCGAAGCGGAAATCTGGAGGATGGTGTAGTAATTGGTGTCTGACATAAAATCCAAAAATAGAAAAACTATAATTTAGTTATAGATCCATGGAAATCCGGTTAAATCACGGCTGTGATCAAGCATATATCGACAGTACAGGAAGCGTCAGTACAGGATCAGTATAGGGTAAGCCATTGACAGAACCGACAGCACAGATTTGTATTCTTGGGGGTGGGTTTGCGGGTCTCTACACCGCCCTTCGCCTTGGCCAACTCCCCTGGGATGACATATCCCAACCCGTCATTACCCTAGTGGATCAGGGCGATCGCTTTGTATTTACCCCCCTCCTATACGAGCTTTTGACGGGAGAACTCCAATCTTGGGAAATTGCGCCCCCCTTTAGTGAACTTCTGAAGGAGACCTCGATCCATTTTATTCAGGCAACGGTTCAGGAGATTCAGACCAAGACGGCTACGGTGCAACTAAATTCGCAGCAAACCAATTTGCAGGAAACCCTAAACTACGATCGCCTAGTGATTGCCCTAGGGGGAGAAACGGCCGTCAGCAATATTCCGGGCATGGGTGAGTATGGCTACCAATTTCGCACCCTAGCAGATGCCTACCGTCTCGATGAGCGGTTACGGGAGCTAGAGGTTTCTGACCAGGATAAAATTCGCATTAGCCTAGTGGGAGCCGGGCCCAGTGGGGTGGAACTGGCCTGCAAACTGGCGGAGCGGCTAGGCAAACGGGGCCGGGTTCGCCTCATCGATCGCAATAGGGAAATTCTGAAATCTTCCCCTAAATTTAATCAAGAAACGGCCCAAAAAGCCCTAGAAGAACGGGGAGTTTGGGTTGACTTGGAGACTACTCCCATCGCCATGGGCCCCAATAGCCTCACCCTCCGCTACAAAGGTGATGTCACCGAAATCCCAGTGGACTTGGTTTTATGGACGATTGGCACCCAGGTGGCCGCGCCCATTCAAAACCTAGATTTAGCGAAAAATGACCAAGGCCGCTTGATCACAACACCCACCCTCCAAGTACCGGATCACGACCAGATTTTTGCCCTGGGTGATGCGGCCTACATCTGCGATCGCGAGGGTCAGCAGATTCCCCAAACTGCCCAAGCTGCGTTCCAACAAGCAGACTATGCCGCCTGGAATATTTGGGCCAGTCTGAACCAACGCCCACTCCTACCCTTTAGCTATTCTCACCTAGGAGAAATGCTCACCCTTGGCAGTGATGCAGCGGCCCTAGCGGGATTAGGTCTGACGTTGGATGGCCCCTTAGCCTACCTAGCGCGACGATTAGCCTATCTCTACCGGATGCCCACCCTAGACCATCAATTAAAAGTTGGCTTAAACTGGGTGTTTCGTCCCCTGATTGAACAATTGACTCGTTGATTTTTCGGGACTGACACATGGATCCTGTTCATGAATATTATTGAAGAGTCCCCCAAACGGCTAATTGTGCGGGAATGGCCCTGGATTGTGCTGATCATTGGCGGGTTGTGTACCGTTACGGGGTTTATCCCCCTCCTTTTTTTGGGACATCATGAATTACTATGCCAGCGATCTAGTGTGGAGGAGGCTAGCGCGGAGGAGGGTGAATGTCAAATCATCAAATCTTCCCTTTTGGGTACTCAAATTCATCGTATGCCTCTCGCTGCCATTGAAGAGGCTCGTCTGAATCGTAATGCTAGGAGTGATACGGCCGATACCTACCAAATGGAGTTAGTGACCCATGAAGGTCATTATGGTTTTGGCCTGCAAACCTCCGATCGCCATTGGCATGAAAGCCTAACCCAGCGTATGAATCGATTTCTGGCAGAGCCAAGTCAGACCCAACTGCGGCAAACTCAAAATAACCTTTGGCTGGGCTTATTCTTTATCTTGAATGGTGTCGGACTTGGCGTTGCCATCCTAGTCATTGGCATTAAAATCCTCACCATTGAAATTGATCAGCGTTTGGGGGTACTCAAGCTCTCTTGGCAGGGTTGTTTGGGTAAGGATGTGAAAGAATATCGGATTTCGATGATTCGTGGGGCGATCGTTGAGTCTAGCTATCTCAGTCGTGGCAATATATACGGTAATAGTGGCTTTGGCTATCGGGTTGCCCTCGTCATGAACTCTGGGGAGCGAGTACCCTTGCGATGGTATTACAGTACCGGCTGGAGCAACAAGGATCATCTGGCCCGAAAAATCCGTCATTTCCTAGGGCTACCAGAAGAATCCGTAGAAATTTGAGTTAGCCATGAGTAAGCCCATCCCACCTTCACCACCTGGATGGAACAAGACCATCAGCGATTTGTATGCTGAGATGGTGCGAGGAGAGCGGGCATCTGTCGGCAGTCCCGAGGTTGACTGGGCACGTGATTACGAGCGCAGACTGATTCCTCCCGACATGCGGTTTCCTCGGAAGGGCGATGTCTATGAGGCGTTGGAGGACATGACCGTTCACTACATGACTTCGTGGGCAGTACCATTTACAGGCGGCGGTGAGGGACTACTCAAGGAGGGTGACAGAGTTATTGTTGATTCTGAGCCACATGACTCCCGTGCTATCAGCACCTACGCCAGTGCTGTTGATTACGAGGCGTTGGAGGCGCGGATTGTGCCGGCCTCAGACCGGAAGGCACCGCAGTATGGCGGCTTTTACTTCTCGTTCAAGACAGTGGACTTGAATCGGAAGTTCAAGTTGGTTAACCAAGAGGAGGATTCTCATGGCTAACCATGCGCTGCGGCGAAACTGGCAGGGGCGTCACAGTTGCAATCGTTGCGTCCCGTGCGCCGAGTCGCTGAGCTTGGGTCGGTAGATCGCCAGGGTGCCTGTGGGAGTGAGATAGCAGATGCAAATAATCTATCTCTTGTTAGCTTAGAATTCCCCTGGGTCTTGCTCAACCAAACAAGGGAGGCCAAAAGTTAAGGGAGGTAGAAGAGGTGAACAATTGTTAACTAACGTTACTCAGACCGATACAAGAGTGTGATCCGGTAAAATAATGTCATCTTCTGGGGATTCAGATAAGCTGTGCCAGTCCGATTTCCCTGTTTTCATCTGGATGCAAGACTGGTTTCTCCATACAGCCGATACCTCTCCTGAAATCACTTTGATCCGTCTTAAATGAGGACAACACTTCCATGCGTCGATTGTTTGCACTGATTCTCATTCTTTGCCTCTGGGTTGGCTTTACCCCTCTGGCATCTGCCGATGTTGCCGGATTAGTCCCCTGCAAGGATTCCCCTGCTTTTCAAAGTCGTGCTGCGGCTGCGGTGAATACCACTGCGGATCCGGCATCGGGCGAAAAACGGTTCGCTCGTTATAGCCAAGCTCTTTGCGGCGAAAATGGACTGCCTCACTTAATCGTGGATGGTCGTTTGAGCCGTGCCGGTGACTTTTTAATTCCGAGTGTATTATTCCTGTACATTACCGGTTGGATTGGCTGGGTGGGTCGCGCCTACCTGATTGCCGCCCGCAAGAGTGGTGATGCCACAGAAAAAGAAATTATTATTGATGTGCCCTTGGCCCTTCAATGTATGTTGACCGGATTCGCCTGGCCCCTAACTGCCCTGAAGGAATTAGCGACCGGCGAGTTAATAGCCAAAGATGGCGACATCACGGTTTCCCCCCGTTAAACGATTACCTTTGAGGAGCTTACTCCAATGCAAACAAAATATCTTTTGACCTATCTCTCTACTGCTCCAGTGATTACCGCCCTCTGGCTAGGGTTCACGGCAGGGCTATTGATTGAATTTAATCGCTTCTTCCCTGATTTACTCTTTCATCCCCTCTAGACCTTACCTTTTGAGGGAAGCTCCGGGGAGTTATACTTTCGCGCTGTACATGGTCAGTTGCGGGAATATGGACTCCCCCCATTAATCAGAAAGAGCATCCCTCAGAATCTCTTAGATCAGATCACTGAGAGCGTTGCTGTTTCAGAATTTGCACCTGTTCAGGGGTGAAAATTTGCAGCATTTCTTGCTGAGTGAGTTGCATCACCTTGGCCAGTTCCACTTTTTGGGCTGGCCGCAAGTTCATTCCCTTCATCGCTTCTTCCGTGGTTTTACCTTGGCGAATGGCGGTTCTAAAGGCCCGGCGTTGGCTTGGCTCTAAAATTGCCATAATGCGATCGTTGGTTTTTAAGGTCAACCTAAGGAGAGATTGGCGTTGTTGTTGGGATAGGTTTAATTGCTGCTGTTGGGCCGGGTTTAATAGGGCACCCCCAGCTTGGGCCTGAACCGGTATGGTTTGGCTACTCATACCTACACCAATGAAGAGCATTAGAGCGATCGCCCAATAGTACCGTTTCATTACGTTCATCACCAAAGCTCCGTGTAACGTTTGAGCCTATTGGATCCATTGTAGTGAATTATCCCTATTCCTAGACGGATAATTTTTTTGTTGGGTCAGAAAACATCTCGCAGCGGCAGTTCAATCCCATCCACAATTGGAACCGGAACTCCTCGGGAAAGATGAAAATAAATCCAATCTTCCAGTAACTCGGTTAAATGGTGGCGACAATCCAGAATGGTATTTCCCTCCGCAACTACCCCATCAAAGCCGGGAATGCAACCATGAATTAAACCATCCTGATGATCGTGTTCGTAAACTGCTCGGGCCATGGCGGCATTCATATAGTCAGACAACAGCATGGCGATCAATCCTAGGAGTTCATATACATTTAGACGTTCTCGGGCGGCAACGAATTCCACGTTTGGTTAATGTTGGCTGCGATCTCATTGCCCTGTTGAACCCGATCGCCCAGGGCCACGCCACCAATATAGTTACTGCATAGGAATAATCCCGGAAGCTGTTTCAGATGGGTCTGAATGGATTCTAATTGTTGACCATAGCCCAGGGTGTACTGGGGAATGGCCCGTTGCCAACGTTTAACCGATAGGAGTCGTCCCTGGTTGGGAGATAGACCAAGTACACGGTGCAGATCCTGTTTCACAATGGCAGCGATCGCCTCAGAGGAGAGAGTGGTCAATTGGGGATCCGTTGCCCCACCAATAAAGCTAGTAAACATCTGCCAACCTGGGGGAGTCCGGCCCGAAAATAAACAGGATGACCAAATGGTTCCTAGGGTACGAATCCCCTGATTACGGGGAATTAAATGGCCAAATCCTGGCCGTTGAGGCGGAACGGCTCCATCAGGATAGGCGAGAACAACGCAGGCAACCCCAGGATAGGGAATGGTTTCTAGGGCATCACTGGCTAAGGTGGCATGGGGCCGTAGTAGGGTTGCGGCAACGTAGGCAGGAATCGCCAAAACCAGCTGATGGGCATGGATGTCTTGATGCCCCTCGGCCCGTTCCACGGTAATGTGAAAGCCGCCATCCCCCAGGGGAGTAATGGATGTAGCCTGTGCCCCTAAATGAATGTGATCCCCTAGACGGGTGGCGATCGCCGTGGGTAAGGTTTCCAATCCTCCTTGAAAGGACCCCAGTTCACCGGGTCGCATTTTTGCAAGGGTCAGTTTTGGGTTGGGTACGGCCGAGGGCTGAGATTTGCGAGTTTGCCGTAGGCGTAGGGCCCCAGGCACCAACCCCCCCCCCCAATTTCTCTAGTTGGACAATGCGCCGAAAGGCTGCGGCCGCACTTAACTGGGCTGGATCACCGGCATAGACCCCCGACACAAAGGGGGCCACCAGTCGCTCCAACACTTCCTGTCCGAGGTGACGTTGGAAAAAATCCGTCACCGATTCATCCCCAGAACCCAGGCGGGGCGGTACAAATCCCACGGACCCAAGGCCCGCCCGTAGTTTCCCCCAGGGGGAGAGCAAACCAGAGGTAATGAGGGATAGGGGTCGGGTGGGTTCTAAGGCATGGAGTTTCTGCTGCCAGTAGATATAGCGAGGTAATTGGCGATCGCCCCGCAGAATCTGATCATTCAGATTTAATTCCGCAATCAATTCCAAGAGGGCCGGGGTTGGGGCAAAACTGGTGGGCCCCTCCTCCCAAAGAAAACCGTCTTCCCTTTGGGTCGTAATGTTTCCACCCACCCGATCTCCCGCTTCAATCACCTGGACAGAGCGATCGGGCGCCAGTTGATGAAGCCGCCAGGCCACCGTCAAACCACTAATGCCAGCCCCAATGACTAGGCAATCAACCGTTGCTGACCCTACCACTCCCTAATTCCCCATCCAAAATGAGTTAAACCTAAAACCGCTTAAACAAGGTATCCAGATATACCCGAGCCGTGCGGCGATCGCAATCTCCATTTTGCAGCAAAAAGAGCGACAATGCCGCCACAAACACCCGATCCTGATCCCAGTCGGGATGGCTCTCCAAGTAAAACTTAAGGGTTTCGTGTAGGTCTTCCGGAATTTCCGCCAGAATACTAATCGTTGCCTGAGCATTCATAACAATCTTTACCCCATCTGTAGTGCACCAATAGGCCCTAACCCAAAAACTCACCCTGTGGAAACCTGTGGAAAACTCCATGACAAACTTCGGGATAACCCCAGGCAAAAGTGCCCGAAGTCCCCATTTGTGCTTTTGCAGCAGGCTCTAAGGTGAGTTCAGAAAAACCTAGTGGAATTACATTTTGTGATCTGTCGTTGGGACTGTCAATGTGAACTGGATAACATTTTGCGATCGCCACTAACGCAAGAATGCGGGTTTCAGCGGGTCATCGTTCCTTGACTCAGTAAAAATAAGGCAGATCCTCGGTAATCCCCAAAAAGACAGCAACCATCGATTCTACCGTTGCCCCCTGTGGAAAACTTTTGGGAAACTTGTGGAAAACTCCTGAATCTCTGGGGAAAGCTTGGGGAAATATTCCCAAAAATGGGGGGAATACCCTCTCTGGTCAAGAATCTACAAAAGTCATGAAACCTTAACTTATATGGTTAAAATATTACAAATATGCTAAGTAAACCCTGTGTCGGCGATCGCTGGATTATGATGTAAGCTACGCGATCATAGGCCTCAACCATGAAAAAATCCTTTAAGTTCTTTAGCCTTGCCCTAGGAACCCTAAGCTATATTGCTGTTACAACCTCTGGGAGCTTTGCTAAACCCAATGTGGTTCTTGAGTCGCCATCTAATCCTGAAGTAGACATTGTGGCTGCGAGTCGGCCGGAGGTATCGCCCCAATTAAGCCAGGCGGTTTTGAATATGGAGGGCCGCCTCAAAAAAGAGTTTGATGATTATTTTGGCCGAGACTTGGCGGAGGTGACCCAAGCACCGGAGGACATGGCCGTCACCCTTGCCAAAATTAGTGAAGCCACTGGCAGTAAAACCGCCGTGATGTGGGTGATTCCACGGGAAGCTGACCTCCACCTCGTCTTAATTACCCCCAACCAGCCCCCCATTGTCCGGGATTTAGAGGATGTGCCCAAGGATGTTCTTTTCCCGGTAGCAGAAACCTTTCAACGGGACATCTCCAGCCCTTTAACTCAGCAACCCAGCCTAGTCGCTGCCCAACAACTCTATGAGTGGATTATTGGCCCCTACGAAGAAGACTTTCTCAAACCCCAAGGCATTGAAACCATTCTCTTTTGTCTGGGGGCGGGGGTACGTACCATGCCCTTTGCTGCCCTCCACGATGGGGAGCAATTTTTAATTGAGAAATACACCCTCAGCCGCATTCCTGCCTTTAACCTGATCAGTATGGAGCCAGGGAATGTACGCCGTCCGCGCATCTTAGCCATGGGAGCTTCAGAATTTCCCAATCAGAGTCCCTTACCAGCGGTTCCGGTGGAAATTAATACGATTTTGCAACAGGTGCAAACCGGAAATCAGCGGGTACGCACCCAAGGGTTGTTAAATCGCTCCTTTACGATGCGTAATTTAGAGCGTAATTTGCGGCGACAACGGCCAGATATTGTTCACCTAGCAACCCATGCTGAGTTCTTGCCCGGCAAACCCAGTAATTCCTACATTCAGCTATGGGATGATCGCCTTGGCCTGGATCAGGTGGATCAGGTGGAGTGGCGTTTACCGATGCTAGAACTACTCGTCTTGAGTGCTTGCCGCACCGCCGTGGGCGATCGGGATGCGGAGTTAGGGTTTGCGGGTCTGGCCCTACAATCGGGGGTAAAATCTGTCCTAGCCAGTCTTTGGTATGTGGATGACCTAGGGACTCTAGCCTTGATGAGTGAATTTTATGGCCAACTGCCCCAGGAAGCAACCAAGGGAGAGGCCCTTCGCCAAGCCCAACTCAATTTACTCAATCAAACCGTGAAGGTGGAAAATCGTCAGCTAGAACTTTCCCAGACCCAAGTTGCATTGCCCAATACCCTCACTCGCATGGGGGACATTGATTTTAGTCATCCCCGCTACTGGGCGGCCTTCACCATGATTAGTAGTCCCTGGTAGGTTTACCTGGCCTTAAAATCAGCGATCGCCTTTTCTAAGAGGGGATTGAGTTTCTGGGCAGCCGTAGACCAATTAAACGAATCCCAATAGGCTTGATAACAGGACTGCGCTAATTTTTGGTAATTTTCAGGAGACTGGCAGCATTGAGTTATTCTTTGCATGATTTGGTGAGGTAGATCATCCCGTCTTTCAAATAAATACCCTGTCTTTTCATTAGACACAATTGTGCCAATTCCGCCAATGTTTGTTGCTAGGCATGGACAGCCATGGGCTAATGCTTCACAGTAAACAATGCCATAGGATTCGGCAAAGGAGGTCATGATGAAAAAATCACTATCCAGATAAAGATTTGATATGCGAGTCCTATCCGCAGGATGATTCTTATCTAAAAAAGGATAAATCGTAACCATGTCTTGCATGGAATCAGAAATCCTCGGTTCACACCCCACAATGGTCAAATGGGGTTTATATCCCTGAGTATTTAATAGAGATAGGACATCTAAGGCGGTTTGGCCATCCTTGCGTTGCCAATCACGGCCAATAAAGAGTAACTTGATTTCTTTGTGTTGCTGCCTTTGAATGCGCCGATGAATGGCTTGTTCCACTTCTGTGGGAGTAGGAATATGATCTAAGTTTGCACCAAAGGGAATACTAAATACCTTATAGGACTGAGCACCTAAGGTTTTCATCGCTGACGTAGCAGCCCATTCCGAGCTATAAATGGCAAAGGAACATCGTTCTAATGCTTTTCTATCCAGTGCTAATGACTGCTCTACACTATAATCACAAAATTTTGTATAGTAATGACCGAGACTCAACTCAAATGTAGAATCATACCAAAATACGTAGGGCTTATTTGTTTTCACCAGTAGACCTGCCCAGGGATGCCAGGAAAATACTAAGTCATAATCTACGTTCAGAGATTTGAGCTTTTGATTTAAGGAGTACTTCCAGACTGTGTTCACAACTGGATCGGCATCTGTAAAATACTGCTTGTTATGCACTCTAGAATAAAATCGATGCTTTAATCCACCGTATTTGGAGGCAAAAAAATCCGGTATGTCGCAGCAAATAACCTGGTGACCTAACTCAATAAAAGATTTATAAATATAAAACGATATACCTGAGAAAACATTGATATCCGCTGGATTTTGAGGAGCAACATAGAGTATTTTCATAGGGTTGTTATCTTAAACTTGATGTTCAGTTTGATATTCGTCAAAAAAATCTAGCCATTGCTTTTTCAATGATTCATAGGAGTAATGGTCGTGATAATACTTTTGCAGTTCTCGACAATTGATTTGATGAGTAGCTAGTCTATGCACCATTTCTCGAACACTAACAATAAAGGGTAATAGTTCCTCGGTGGATGTTTGCTCAACTCTGTTGGCAAGTAATCCTATATCTTCCAATTTATCCTTGAAATGAGGTGAGTTTAGGGCGTTTAGATAGGCTTGATGAGCCTTTGCAGTATCCCGTTCTAGGGGAACAACAATCACATTAGGATTATTTTCACCATAGTGGGGAATCCCACCTGCACCATAGGCAACAAAGGGAACACCACAGGCCATGGATTCGAGCAAGACAATGGGGGCACCTTCTGAACCCACCGTAGGAAGTACAGTTAAGTCATAACTCAGTAGGCGATCCGCATAGGATTGTCCACCGGAATAGGCCCCAAAGCATTTCACCCGATCGCCAATACCTTGTTCGTCAATAAAATCACGTATGGGTTGTTCATCGGGGCCATCACCATAAATATGGAGTTCTGCCAATACATCCTCTAGGAGATGCCAATGCTTAACGAGGGAAAAGGCACGTTTTTCAGGATTAAGACGGCTAAAGTAGGCTGCCCTTGCTGTTCCCATGGGAATCTTTTTAGGTTGGGCATCAGGAATAGTGGCAGTTAACTCTAACGGTTCAGGAAAGATCGCCATGGATCGACTTTTTTTCTGCCAGTTAAATGAGCTAATAAAACTTTTAGTTGTTGTTGGTGTTTGACCAATGAGTTCGTCATAGAACCACTGTACTAGCCAGCGAGAATCATACCTACCACTTGGATCCCCTGAGAGAACTTCATGGTAGATGCGGGGTATTCTGTGCCTCAAAAACAGTGGAATTAAATTAAATTTCCAGCTTGTGCCTATACTGTAATAAATATCAGGGGCAAATTTGTCTACGATCTGGATTAACTTTTGAAATTGTTTTCCCTTGATCCACCATCGTTGAGGGACAGGCATATCTAGTGAATTCTGGGTTTCAAAACAATGAATTTGAATCTGATCGTGAAAGTGGGTCTTGAAATTCAAATTATCCCTGGAAATATCATTATTGGAAAGCACCAAAACCTGATGATTAGCTTCAGCTAACACCTGAGTTAACCAATAGAGATGCTTTTGAATCCCTCCCCGTCCCCCTAATATTCCCGTAAGAACTATTTTCATAAATAAACTCGCCCTTTCCAAGCACCCCCTTGCCCTTGCCAATGTCGCCGGGCTGAGTCAATTGTCATGGCTGTATACATCAATGCCACCGCAGGTAAAACTCCGGCCATTGCAGGAGGCAGTCCATACCGGCGTAGGGTGGGAATATAGGCGATCGCCATTAACATCCACGTTACCCCAGCAATGATCATTAACTGTTGCGAATGGATCAAGAAGCCGATCACCAAAGCAACTGGTGGAACCAAATACACCAACGTCATAGCCAAAACCGTACCCATCAGTAACCACGGGGAATAATGTAATTGAGTATAGGCGGTGCGGGCCACCATTGTCCAAATGGTCTCAAGGGTGTCATAGGCCCGCAGACTGTAGGTGGTAGAACTTAACCCCAACCAAATGGGATAGCCCTGGCTCTTGATCGCTGTTGCCAAGGCACAATCATCAATTAGGGCCTCCCGAATACAGCTAATGCCGCCAATGGCTTCTAGGGCATCTTGGCGTATCAGAATACACCCTCCTGCTGCCGCTGCGGTTTTCCGTTTAGGATTATTGACCCAACGAAAGGGATAGAGCTTCTCAAAGAAAAAGATAAAGGCGGGAATTAACAGCTTTTCCCAGAAGCTTTTACACCGTAGTTTCACCATTAAGGAGACCATTGCCAATTGGTTGGTTTCTGCGTGGCAGACTAACTGGCGTAAATTATTAGGGCTATGGGCAATATCCGCATCGGTGAGAAGAATATAGTCGGGGTTATGGGTTTGGGCTGCATCAATCCCCTGGGACAGGGCCCACAGTTTTCCGGACCATCCTGGGGGTAAGGGAGAGCCTGCTAGAATCTGCAATTGATCTGAGCGTTCTAACTCAATAGCTGTCTCTTTGGCCTTGGTCGCTGTGCCGTCATCACTTTGATCATCGACTAAGATAATCGAGAGGGAACCGGGATAATTTTGCTGAAGTAAGGAGCCTAGGGATTCGGAAATGACGGTGGCTTCATTGCGGGCTGGAATAACGATCGCCATGCTGGGCCAAGTTTCTAGGTTGATTTCTAGGGTAGGTAATTCTTGGTCACTGCGCCAAAACTGTCCCCGCAGCGTGATTAAACCGAACCAAATGAGACCAGAGGTGATGGCCAATACCAAGAGAATGGTGGTGCTAGTCATAGATTTCTTCTTCTCGCTCCTGCCAATCCATCAGCCGTTGGTGCTGCTCTCGCCGCGATCGCCGACGATACTTTTTCGTATCGAGGAGGGGCTCAGAAGTCAGTTTTCCCCCAGAACCTGATTTGAGCTTGACGTTAGGTTCCGCCGATTGCAGGGACGGGTCTGAGGCAAGGGGTTGTCCTTGGATGGTCTCTAGACAGTCTAAATAAAAGGGATAGCGGGGCCAATCTCCACGGACAATACAACCGGGTTCATGATGGTGGTAGCAATCTTGAAAATGGCACGTCCCTAGGGTAAGCCGCTGGCGAATTTCGGGGAAGCAGGTTGCTAGGGTCTGGGGCGACTTGGGTAGGTTGGGCTGGTTAAATCCAGGGGTATCCGCCAACAGTCCTCCTTCTGTCAATGCAAATAGTTCCACATGGCGGGTGGTGTGTTTGCCCCGACCCCAACGCTCGGAAACGGTACCAATCCGTAGGGATTCATCCGGCATTAAATACTGAATCAAGCTACTTTTGCCGACACCAGAGGGGCCGCAAATAACCGTTAAATGATCCGCTAGGAGTGTTCGTAGATCTTGCCACCCTAAGGACTGAGGCACACTTAAAATGAGGGCACGATACCCCCAGTCTTCTAATCGGCTTTGCCATCTGTTTCGTTGTTCTGGAGTAACTAAGTCTGCTTTACTCAAGGCAATAATGAGACGAAATCCAGTTTCCTCGGCTGTAATTAAAAAGCGATTTATTTGGTGGGTATCCGGTTCGGGATCCGCAAGGGCAAAAACCAGAAGGATTTGATCCGCATTCGCCACTGCCGGTCGCAGGAGTTCACTCTGGCGGGGCAATACCTGGGCGATCGCCCCCCGTCCGCCTTGCCAATCAGGGCCATCCACTTGCACCTGATCGCCTACCATCACCTGTTGACCCATTTTTTTCAGCCGCGATCGCCGTACACACAGTAACTCGGGTCGAGGAGCCATGGCAGACGCTAAACGCACGCGATAAAAATTTGCCTGGACGGCTAAAACCGTTCCCAGCCAGGTTGGGCAGGCTAAACCGGATTCTGTGGCCGCCATCACGTTGATCTCAATCTCATAGAATAGGGGCGCAACGTTCAACGTGCAGGGCATAAAAACTCCCCTGGGATTCAACGGACAACACGCGATAACCTGCCATGCGTAAACTATCGGGAACCTGTTCAATGGGTTCACCAGGATCAAGCCATACCTCTAGGGGCTGGGCTGGGGGCAGTTGCTCCAGACGTAACTTAGTCCGCACAAAATTTAGGGGACAAGGGGTTCCCCGCAAATCCAGGGTTTCTGGTTCTGGCTCAGCCATGGGGGTCATCCGCCAAACAAGCCCCCTAAAAAGTTTTCCAGCCCCCCCTTACCCAGGCGATCGCCGCGAATCTTGGCTAGTTTTTCTAGGAGTTCCCGTTCTTCGTTACTGACTTTGGTGGGAATATCAACATTGACCGTAATCAGATGATCCCCCCGCGCCACTGGATTGCCGACCCGAGGTACACCATGACTTTCAAGGGTTAGAACCGTACCCGGTTGGGTTCCTGGGGGAATGGTTAGTTCTTCTTCGCCGTCCACCGTACTCACCATGAGACGGCAGCCTAAAATGGCTTGGAGATAGCTAATCTTTAGGGTGGAGAGGATATTATTGCCATCCCGCTTAAATTCAGCATCCTCCTCAACAAAAAGATAAACATACAAATCGCCAGAGGGGCCCCCCCGCTGACCCGCATCCCCTTCACTGGAAACTCGCAGCCGCGTTCCCGTATCCACCCCCGCTGGAATCGTAATTTTCAGCTTTTTATTGATCTGGGATTGTCCTTGACCGCCACAGGATTCACAGCGATCTTCAATGATCATGCCGCTACCGCCACAGGTGGGACAACTCGACAATTGGGTAAAGCTACCAAAGGGAGTCCGGGTGGATCGCCGCACCTGCCCCACGCCGTTACAGGTACTACAGGTGACGGGTTTAGTGCCTGGCTTAGCCCCCGTTCCCTTACAGGTTTGGCAGGTCTCTAGGTGGGTGAGCTTAATTTCTTTTTCACCACCAAAAATCGCTTCTCGAAATTCTAGGCGCAGATCATAGCGGAGATCATCCCCACGGGTTGGCCCAGGGCGACGACGGGTTGTTTGGGTTCCCATGCCACCGCCAAAGCCACCAAAAAAGGTTTCAAAAATATCGGCAAAGCCCCCCATATCTCCAAAGTCCGTGGCAAAACCACCCGCCCCTGCGGCTCCACTGACTCCCGCCTCGCCAAAGCGATCGTATTGGGCCCGAGCTTGACTATCGGAGAGCACCTCGTAGGCGCGATTAATTTCTTTGAACGTTTCCTCTGCCCCGGCTTCTTTATTCACGTCGGGGTGATATTTCCGTGCTAAACGGCGATACGCCCGTTTGAGTTCTTCCCCATCGGCGGAGCGAGAAACGCCAAGGACTTCATAGTAATCACGGGCCATAGACAAATTTACCCAAGTTAATCAACGGCTTCATAATCTGTAACGACAGTACCATCATTATCGCTGATCACCGTGGCATCGTTGTCTAAAATTTGGGTCGCCTGGCTACTGGGCCCCATGGTTCCCACCCCCACATTGGTTCCGCCAATGGAACCCCCAGCGGTTTGTTGATACACCGCCGTTCCCACACTGATTAGAGCCTGTTGCAGAGCATCCATTTTCTGACGCATACCATCGGGAGTAATCGTCTCATCGGTCATGGCATACTGCATTTCTGCCACGATGCGCTCAATTTTATCCCGCAGGGCAGCCGGCAAGGATGGAATGTTTTGCTTCAGATTTGATTCGTAACTGTAAAGGAGGCTATCGGCTTGATTCCGTAGCTCGGCCACCTCCCGCTTGATTTGATCATCCTGGGCATAGATTTGAGCCTCTTGACGCATTCGCTCAATTTCTAGGCTACTGAGGCTACCTCGATTGGTAATTTGGATACTTTGTTGTCGTCCCGTGCCCCGATCTACCGCCGATACATTCAAGATACCATTGGCATCAATATCAAAGGTGACATCGATTTGGGGGACACCGCGGGCGGCGGGGGGAATGCCCGTGAGTTCAAAGCGGGCCAGTTCCTTATTGTCTTGGGCTAGGGGCCGCTCCCCCTGATAGACGGAAACTTCGACAACGGTTTGACCATCGGAGGCGGTGGAAAAGCTTTGGGTTTTGCTAGTGGGCAAGGTGGTATTGCGATCGATGATCTTGGAGAAAACCCCCCCGAGGGTTTCAATACCTAAGGATAGGGGTGTGACATCCAACAGAAGCAGATCCTTCACCGTGGTTTCTTTGCCGAGAATACCGCCCTGGATGGCGGCTCCTAAGGCCACGGCTTCATCGGGGTTAATGGAGCGATCGGGGGGCTTGCTACAGAAGGATTTGACGGCCTCCTGAATGGCGGGAATGCGGGTGGATCCCCCCACTAGTAAAACCCGATCAATTTCCTCGACGGATAGGCCGCAGTCAGCGAGAGCCTGGTTCATCGGATCAATGGTGGCTTGGACGAGGTGACTCACCAATTCTTCAAATTTATTCCGAGTGAGATCAATTTCTAGGTGCTTGGGGCCCGTTTCATCGGCGGTGATGAAGGGTAAGTTAATGGAGGTGCTTAAGGTTCCGGAAAGCTCAACCTTGGCTTTTTCGGAGGCTTCCCGCAATCGCTGGAGGGCCATTTTATCCTTAGATAGGTCAATCCCTTCCTGTTCCTGGAAGGTGCCAAGTAACCAATCGAGGATGCACTCATCAAAATTATCTCCGCCCAGATGATTGTTGCCGGCGGTGGAGCGAACCTCAAAGACCCCATCCCCAAGTTGGAGAATTGACACATCAAAGGTGCCGCCCCCTAGGTCAAACACGAGAATAACTTGGTCTTGATCCTGTTTATCAATGCCGTAGGCTAGGGATGCGGCCGTGGGTTCGTTAATGATCCGCATGACTTCAAGTCCGGCGATCGCCCCGGCATCTTTGGTGGCTTGCCGCTGGGCATCACTAAAATAGGCGGGGACGGTGATCACAGCCTGATTGACCCCTTCCCCTAGATAGGCCTCTGCATCCTGCTTGAGTTTTTGCAAAACCATGGCAGAAATTTCTTGGGTCGTATAGGTGCGATCGCGAACCTGAACATCTACAGTGCCATCTCGCCCTTGGGCACAGTTATAGGAGACCCTTGACCGTTCCTCGGAGGTTTCTTCCCAGCGACGACCAATGAACCGCTTAATACTAAAGACGGTATTTTCGGCATTGGTGACGGCTTGCCGCTTCGCCAGTTGGCCAACGAGACGCTCACCGGACTTACCAAAGGCAACAATGCTAGGAGTAGTGCGGCCGCCCTCTGCACTGGGGATTACAACCGCGTTCCCCCCTTCCAAGACAGCGACGCAACTGTTGGTTGTTCCGAGATCAATGCCAATAACTTTACCCATAGTCTCTATCTAAACCCATAATCTCTATCTAATTAGGTGTGATCATCAAAGCCAGCAGCCCAACCAGAGATGGGAATCCTACGCACTAATTTTAGAGGATATCTCACCCTAACAAAAGAATGCCGCAATATTGCTGTTATCCTAGCACCCTTATTAGCAAAAAAAGGGGTCAGACGTGACACCTTGCAAAGATCTAATTAATTAGACCTCACTACTGTCATGGCTTGGGGTAGGGGTGGCATCGGCTTCATCATCTTCGGGCGGGGCAGCAACTTTGACCATGGCGTGACGTAGTACCCGTTCCCCCAAAAGATAGCCCCGTTTTAATTCTTCCAGGACGGTTCCTTCGGGTTGATCCGCCGTTGGTTGCCGTAGAACCGCTTCGTGGAGATTGGGGTCAAAGGGCTTGCCTTCGGGACGCATGGGCGAAACACCCACTCGCTTCAGACAGTCCACAAGTTGCTTATAGACCCCTTGATAACTGCGATGAATTTTTTCTTCCGCCTCGGTTTGGGTCTGAATATGGGTACGGGCTAGTTCAAAGCTATCCACCACCGGCAGGAGTTCGGAAATGGTGGCGCATTTAATTTGCAACTCCAGATCGTCTTTTTCCCGTTGGGTGCGTTTGCGATAATTTTCAAAATCAGCGGCAAGGCGAACATATTGGCCCGTTCGTTCTTCTACTTGCTGTTTCAGGTTTTCCTGTTCCCGCTCTAGTACCGTAAGATGTTCCTGGAGGCCAGGATCCGCCTCTGGCGAACTATCTGTTTCTGCATTCGCTACATTTGATACCTCAGGTGGCTCTTCGGGGAACTGATCCTCAGGGAGATCGCTATTTTCAATAGGTTGAGCAGAATCTTGAGGTTGCCCATCGCCGTGGCTTTGTTCTACAGCCAAATCTTTATCCTGATCATTATCTTGCGTTTCGAGATTGGGGTGGGTAGCAGTGACTTCTTCACTCATAGGTTTCAGTTCTCAAGACCCGACAGCATATAACAGATTAACATTTATTAACTATAGGCCTCGGAAGGCCATTATGAAAGGCAATGATCCTAGCTTAACAACAGAAGTGGGCGGACGGCTATCCCCACCTGCTGACCATTCCACCGAGCCACTCTATTTTTTTATGATGTTTTTAGGATAATTAAAGTAGCCACCACGACAAAGGAGATCCTGCCGTGAATTTTAAGGTTCCAGCCCTCAACCCATCTGTCCGGTTTTGGATCACTCTGATTGCCATCACCTGGCTACTGGGAGCCGTGGGCTTGGGGTGGTTGGTTAAATCCGCCGCGATTCTCCTGCTGCTGCTGTTGATTTCGCCCCTACTGTTGTTCTGGGGGATGCGTCTTTGGCTACGCTGGAACGTTGTTCAGGGAACCTGCCCCGTCTGCGACTTTGAATTTGCCAGTTTACAAGCTAGTTCGGTGCGCTGTCCCTCCTGTGGTGAAGTCTTGACCGTGCGAGATCGCCAGTTTGTGCGCCTCACTCCCCCTGGCACCATCGATGTCACGGCGATCGAAGTAAATGCCCAAGTGATCGACTCTCCTCCTAGTCATTAATCTAGTCATTAATGGTTTGATGTCCTGCCTCAGATCAATCGGATCAATTTGATTACCATGGAGCCAGATGGATTGGACGTTGCCCATGTCTGTGCTGGATGGCCCCTGGACCCATAAATTCATGGTGAGTAATGGTGTTAAATTGCACTATGTTACCCAAGGGGAAGGGCGATTAATTCTTTTTCTCCATGGGTTTCCAGAATTTTGGTATTCGTGGCGGCATCAAATTCCTGAATTTGCTAAGGATCATAAAGTTGTTGCTTTGGATCTGCGGGGCTATAACCAAAGTGATAAACTCCCGGATCCGGCGAGCTACAGCCTAGACGAATTAATTCTCGACATTGAGGGTGTCATCCAAGGCTTGGGCTACGATCGCTGCTACTTGGTTGGCCATGATTGGGGCGGTCTGGTGGCCTGGGCCATGGCCGATGCCCACCCAGAGATGATCGCTAAGTTGGCTATTCTCAACTGCCCCCATCCAGCAAAATTCCGCGAGGGGTTGTTCAGTCCAGTCCAGCTTTTGCGAAGTTGGTATATTTTGGGATTTCAACTGCCCTGGTTGCCCGAAGCCCTCCTAGAGTGGAATGATTACGGGGCGATCGCCCAGCTTTTTCGAGAAGGGGCCGTCAATCAAGGGGCCTTCACCGCTGCGGACCTCGATGCCTACCAAAATGCCGCCGCCAGTCGGGGGGCCCTCCATGCCATGGTCAATTACTACCGTAATTTGTTCCAAACCCTCTTGGTTCGGGATTGGCCGCTCCTGAAGGTGCCAACCCTGATGCTCTGGTCAGAACAGGATAAAACCCTGGGGAAGGAACTTACCTATGGCACGGAAGACTACGTTCAGGATATTAACATTCACTATATTCCCCATTGTGGCCACTATATTCAGCAGGAACAGCCTCACCTGGTGAATCAATATTTACGGGAATTTCTCTGAATTTGCTGGACAACGGTACGGGCACTATAGCTAGCACCGGCGGTACCTTCTCCGGGGTGAACGGAATCTCCCACCAGCCAAAGGTGTTTTAGGGGGGTTCGGCTGGCAATACCAAAGGGGCCAAAGGTTTGCAGGCGTTGACCAATGCCGCCAACAATGCCGCGATCACGGGCGGTAAAGCGGGCAAAGGTGCGGGGAGTTGCCGCTTCGCAATGGATGATATGGTCGGGGCGAAGATCAAAAAATTTGCCAAGCTGGGCGATCGCCCGTTGGGTATATAATTCCTTTTCTTGGGAATAATCAAGCTGGTTTTGCCACCAATGATTTGGTTCCGTAAAGCTAGAGGCAATCAGGGTGCGATATCCAGGGGGCGCACGGCCATCCTCCGGCTGGCTCACGGAGACAAAGAGGGAATTCACTTCGGCGATCGCCCCTTGGGGATTATATAAAAACTGTAGGTGAGGGGGACAGTCTGGTGGAATGGCTTCATCCTTAACCCCCAGATAAATCACAAAGGCCCCGGAGGCAGGGGGTAAATTTTTCAATCGTTGTTGATAGGTGTTGGGGGCGCGATCGCCCAGTAATTTAACTAAATCTTGAATCGTGACGTTAGCCACCACATGGTCGGCGGTTTCGACGAACCTAAGTCCGGATTTTAAGTCCTTGACTCTAACCCCCGTCACCAAATCGCCCTGCACCTGAATCTGTTCCACGGAATGCCGCAAAAATATCTCACCCCCCTGATGGTTTAGGGCCTGCTCGAGGCGATCGCTGAGCACTTGCATACTCCCCTGTAAATGGTAGAGTCCATGGGGGTCTTGGCACAAACCCAGGGCCGTGGCCCCGTACAGAAGGGCGGTTTCGGAGGCATCCACCTGGGAATAAAGCTTCAGCTGAAGATCCAAAAATTGCCGTAGTCGGCGATCGCCCTGGAGATCATAAAATCGAAGAAGATCTGTGACGGTCATTAAGCCATAGGGCACGGTCAACAGGGTATCGGGCCGGAGTGCCGCGACACATTGGCCCAAGTCGTATAAATTTCGCGGCGGTAAAATAGGGTTACGGCCCTGAAACCGCCAACTAATTGCAAATAATTGATCTAAACACTGCCAAAAGGCTTCACTGCCAGGAAATTGAGTATGACGTTCCTGCTGCCACCGCTGGCGATCGCGCCATAGGGAAATGGGTTGGGATTCTCCCGCCAAATAGACCGCACAGGCCGGATCACAGGGGATCGCCGCTGGACAATCCACTCCCAAAGCGGCAAAAATTTCAGCATGGATGCCCCCCGGTTCGAGACCTGCGACTTGGGTTGCCCCCACATCAAAGGTAAATCCCCGCCGGCGAAAGGTAGAGGCACAGCCCCCAGTTACGGCGGCCTGCTCAAAGACCTTGACCCCATAGCCCTCTTTGGTAAGTAACGCTGCTGTGGTGAGGCCGCCAATCCCAGCCCCAATCACAATCACTGATTTGTGCATAACTCCCTGAGAAAAAAGACGTTGATTCGCTCTCTTCTCATTTTGTAACATTTCTGTAACGTTTTTGTAATAATTTCGTTACATCTTCCAGTCTCCTCGTCCCTAGAATTCACCTAGGATTTGATGCCTAGGATTTGATGCCTAGGATTTGATGCCTAGGATTCGATGCCTAGGATTCGAGGAGTTGGAGATTGTCATAGCGGATATCACTAGTGCTGACCTTGCCCTGTTCATTGCTGCGAACCACTTGCCGACTCATTAGGTAGTAATCGCCCACGGGGATATAGGTATCTTCAAAATCCATTTGGCGGACAATCTCTTGGGTCTCAGGATTGCGGAAAACAGCGACATAGTTGGTGGAAATATAACCCGACCCCGTATCTAAGGCTTGACGGTGAGTAATGGCAAAGGCAATCCGACCCATGACGCGACTGACGAAGACAATTTGGTTATCCCGTACCTTGTAGTTGGAACCCATGGCATCCCCCTGAACCCGGATTTCCACTGCCTGACTACTATCCCTATCCCCCAAACTAAAACTATTCTTGCCGTGGGCTGCCTCAAAGCTATTCCGCTTGCGGTGAACAACCACATCCCGCAATTGGTTATAGAGTGACTCTTGCACATCGGCATCATCAATGCCAGAAACTTCGACGGTGTAGTCCGCATCCACTTGAGCTTGACCTTGGTAGGTTTTTTCACCATCTATGAGGGTGACATCTGCCCGAAATCCAGGAAAGTCAGCATCCCAGGTGTAGCGGTTCTCATAGGCAGAGCGAAAAAGGGTTTGAGCATCAAGGGCCTCAGTGGTGGGCATCACGGGCATTCCTCAGCAATGGACAGCAACTATTTCTAGGATAACGGATTTAGACCCCCTTGACGGCAATGTATATCTAGTGTTGACTAAGGACAAAAGCAGGACTTACACACTAGATTTGTACTTGCCCGCCATTTACGTCTGGGGAAGAATATAAAACCCTATGGTATCCCAATTACCTCTGAGTCAACCCACACCCACCAGCTTTCCCTATGCAGTGGAAGGATTAGTTCAGGTGTTTACCTCCGTACACCGCAGTTTTTTTACCGGTGTCATGGCCCAAGCCCTCACCCTTGCCGGCCAGGGAACGCCTGTGCTAGTGGTGCAATTTCTCAAGGGTGGCATTAATATGGGGCCCGATCAACCCGTCCGTCTTGGGCAAAACCTGGATTGGTTGCGGTGTAATCTGAGCCGTTGTTTAGATGCTGCCGATGATATTACCCCTGAGGAACGTCAAGCGACCCAAGAGCTTTGGCAGTATACCTGTGATGTTATTAAGCAGGAACATTATCGCTTTTTTGTCTTAGATGAGTTGAGTTTGGCAATTCAGTTGGGTCTGATCCCTGAAGAGGAGGTTGTAGGGTTACTAGAGCAACGACCGCGATCGCTGGATATTATTTTAACGGGGCCGGATATGCCTGGGTCAATTTTGAATTTGGCGGATCAAGTGACCCAATTGCGTCGGAATTCCCTCGCTTAGGCAGGGCTTTTTCCGTTATTGTCTACCAGGGGCTACCGATCAACGTAAAGGCCGACCAGAAATAGGGGTGAGATAAATTCCGGGAACCCTCAATCATTAATTCTTGGGGTAGGACAATTCCTTCTCCGCCGCGCACGCCACTCCCCCGCAGGCGATCGCCCTCGATGGTCACTTCCCCCCGTACCATTGCCAACTGGGCTTGACGCATTGCTTCTGCCTTAATGGGGGCAGTTTCCAACTGATTATAAAACTCCGTCATCAGCGCCAACGTCCCCTCATCACTCACATACCAGAGACTTGCCGCCGCACTTTTCACCCCCGCTTGTAGAGCCAACCCGGCAAAGCCCAACTCCGCTTCGCGGCTACCCACCGCCGTCCGACAGGCACTGAGGGTTAATAACTCCGTCGGGGGACGATTTAGGCGAATATCTCGCAACTCACTTAAACTCAATTGGCTATTCCAAAACTGGATGTAGGAATTACTGGGACTGCCGGCATTAAACTCCCCATGGGTCGCCAAATGAACCACATTGTAACTGCCGCGCCGCCGCTGACTTTCCAAATTGGAAACCGTAAAGGCTTGATTCAAAAAGTCTGAGCCACCTCCCAACTGCTGACTAATCACCTCAAGCTCAACGGGAACCGCGGGCAGAGGACTTTGGGTTGTAAACTCTGACGCACCCATCGCTAAAATACGGGATGTTTGAATTGGCTGAAACTGGGTATCAATTAAATTAATACTGGGAATCAGCCCTAGATTATAGTTCTCGATTAAGAATTGACCATTGCCCGTGGCCACAATCATGGGCGTATCGGACACCGTACTAGAAACGAGATCAAAACCGCCACTGTGCAAGGCTGCCATCGGTAGAGTCCGAAATCCCTCATCCATGGAGAGCAATAGGGTATCAATGCCCCGTGCCTGAAGTTCGGCATTGAGGGGTTCAATGATCCATTGATAGAGTTGCTGGGCTGCGGGTAGATAACTATTGGTATTGGTCTTTGAGGGATCCTTCACTTCGCGGTTAAAGGCATTCATTACCGCCTGGAGAGCTTCTTGATTCGCCTCCCGTACCGGAATATAGATGGGTTCTCCAGCAGGTGTAATCACTAAAATATCTAATTGCCCCGGTCGGATAAAGGTATAGAGTAATGCCGGGGTTTGTCCCGTTTGCTGCCCCATGTCCAACAGCAGGGATTGAACATTATTAATGCTCAGGTTAACTAGGGTATTGCTGCCAGGGGTGGTAAAGATCTCCTGGAAATACTCACTGAACTCATGGGTATAGAGTCGTTCTAGCCATTCAACGGCAGTATTAAAATCCCCTTGATCCAGGGCATTGGCAATCTGCTCTCGGGCAAATTCAACCCCAGGAAAGAAGGTTGTACTACCCGTGACTTGCTCCTGTTCAATTTCAGTTATCGTTTCATCAATTTCTTCGAGATTGTCCTCTTCCTGTCCAAATAAAATTCGATTGATTTCATCACCAAAAAGAGGAGGATTCGTTGAAGGTATATCTTCCTGAATCGGAGGTGGGGGCGGCGATGTGATGGATGTTTCAGTTGTTGTGGGCGGTGGTTCCATTGATGTTATGGGTACAGGTGCAGCGACCCGGTAGAGAAAACCACTACCGCTAAAGTTAGCTGTGCTAGGAAAGATCGTACTAAACTGTTCAGAACCGAGTAATCCACCCAGAATGTTATTGACGGGATCTGTGGAGTACACGAGCCATCGTCCATTGGGGGCACTTAGGGCAGACGATCCGGCATTATTAATAAAGTTGGCTCCCGCAACCAAGACAATAGAATCGCCTCCAGCGGCCGCAGCAATGGGTTGATTAAGGATAATATTGCCGTTCAAGGTTTGCAAAAACACATTTCCGCCGCTATTAATGCCTGTGGGGTTCACGGAATCAACAATAATCTGACCGCTATTCAATAGGCTAAAATTACCACTCGTTTGTGCTGCTACCGTGCCAATTTGGTTACTGGGGTTCATGAGATTTACATCCCCTGTCACCGTTAGCCCTAGGGAGCCGGTTTGAATGGGGGCCGTTTGACTGATACTGCCCCCTGTCACCAGATTAAGAAAACTGGTATTTACCTCAGAAAGAGTGCCAACGGTGCCAATATTTAGACCTGTACTGGTGGTTAAATTAATTGGGCCTGTGCTATTAGCGGCTAAGGTGCTAAAGATGTTTCCTGGATCGGTTAAATTAAACGTTCCAGACCCTAATAGAGCTAAACCGCCCGCTGTAATGGCTCCATTTTGAGTGACTGTCCCCCCGGAATTAAGGGTGAGATTTTGGCCGCCAAAGCTGATGGGGGTGAGAAAATTAATGCCACCACTACCTGCCCCAGGGGTTCGCAATTCAACGTTGGTATTAAATACAACATTCTCAACATTGATGACTCCAGTTCCATCGGCTCGACCAATAATTAACTGATTAAAACCTGTGATTCTATCCAGTTCATCTACCGTAATTTGCAGACTACTCGGGCCAAAATCGGTAATGGTAATATTTTCACTGGGGGTAAGGGGCTGAATTGTTAAGGTTTGATTGCCAATGATTTGCGAGGAAAGACTAAGAAAAAATGAATCTGCAGTTAAAGTAACATTCCCAAAGTCATTACGAATTGTTGTATCAGAGGCAATATCGATATCCGTAGCGGTTAAGTTAGTATTTCCTCCTTGCAAATTTAAGATACTAGAGCTACTCATGTACATATAGTCGGAGGTTAAATTAATATTACCTCCTAAGCTTTCCAGGGTTCCACCAAGATAAATAGTATTAGTGGCGGAAATATCTATCGAGTTTGCTCTGATTGGGGTGCTTATATCAACATTGCCACTAAAAGCGGGATCGGTGGTTGCAATAAAGCTGCCGTTCAGGAGTTCGATGAAGGCATTGATCTGAATGTCAAATTCTGCCGCTAATTTTAAGGTTGCAAAGGGTGTTCCTGACCCTTTTTGAATACTTGAATTAACATAAATTGTGCTACCTATAATGGTGACACTCGTGCCAGTATTTAAGGCAGTTTCAATCTCACCTTTATCAACAGTTGCGTTAGCGGTCGGTGTGAAAATATCTGGATTTCCACCACTGAAAGAACCATCGGTGGTTGGACTAGCATCAATAGTTACAGTAAAGGGATCAAGGAGCCACAGCCCTGCATTGCCTAGGGGAGCACTGGCATCAACTCGGCCAGTAGTGGCTAAAAACTGTTTCCCAGAGGTTTCGACAAAGCCACCCTCACCACCACTGGGGCCACCCCGCGCTGAAATAAAGCCATGGAATTGGGTTGCGTTATCAGCCCAGGCAATGACCGTACCGCCATCCCCTAGGTTGAGGGCATCGGCATTGAGACTGCTACCTGGATTAATAAAGAGGTTTTGGGCATTGAAACTACTATCTAAACGATTCGTTCCTGTACTGCCCCCTAGATAATCCCCACCAATGAGCATCGTGCCGCCACCGAAGATACCGGAGGCATCGAATTGGGCGTTGATCAGGGCAATATTTTCACCAAGGACATTGATTTGCCCCCCTAGTCCAGTGCCATTAGAGACATCTAGAGTTCCGCCCACCACCGCCGTATTCCGATTCATGGGAACCTTGGTGGGGTCATGGATCAAACTAATCGTGCCATCGTCATTGTGAACCACACTATTGACCCGTGGGCGATCGCCTCCTCCGGTAATCAGTCGCGGTAAATCCACCGCTTGAATAATTCCATCGGCGGGGATACGCTCCGCTGGAATTTCTAAACTTAGGAGCATTCCTTCCTGGGAGATGCGTACCATGCCGGTTTCGGGTACAGCTTGAACCGTAATCGTACCCCCTGGTGCTGAAAGGGTTCCGGTATTAATCACCTGATGTCCCATCAAACTCAGGTTTTGCCCTGCACCTACGGCTAAATTGCCCTCATTGATGATGATGCCAGTATTGAGAAATTCAAAGCCCGTGGGATTTCCCAGTAGGTTGGCGTAGTCGTTCACGCCATTAAGATCAAACACACCACCATCAAAATGCACCCGTTGGGCAGTGGAGGCATGGAAGGCTGCGGGCACATTCAAACTGGCATTCGGCCCAAAGACAATACCGGCAGGATTGAGGAGAAAGAGGTTGCTATTGCCGCCAGTGACTTGGAGTAAACCATTAATATAGCTGGGGTTGCCACCATTGACCCCCGTTAAAATATTGCGAACCTGGGGGTTAGACAAAAAATTAGCTATCTGCCCCTCATTTAAGTTAAACTCTCGCAAAAGATGAAAAAGATTTTGACCATCGCCAGAAAAGGCACCGCCGCCAATATCAAATTGCTGACCATTCACGGTGACGGAGGTGTTTGTACCATTCACGGCTGGGGCCATTTGGGCTTGGGCAACGGTCGCGATCGCAGAGTGAATTCCTAGGGCGATCGCCCATGTTGCGGTTGTAACTGATAGGAAAATCTTGCGATTTAATAGCATAGAAATACTCACTCTACCCTGACAGATAGCCTAAAGATGGCTGGCGATTTTTAATATTAAGTTAATCATTTAAGATTTAACCATGAATTCGACTCATTTTTAGCCGTGAACCCTTGGTTTTACCCCTAGGGAACGGTGGCTGGAATCGTAGCCCCTGAGATATTTTCTGGCGGTTGTTCTTCTGTCTCATCGGGTGAAATTTCTTCTGGGGAACTGATTGGACGATTGCCCTGATCTTCAGACTCTTCTTGAGGTTCTCGGGTTGCAGTTTCCGGTTTCGCGGGTTTACGTTGGCGGGGATTTTTTTCTTCTTCTAGGAGTTCTTCTACTAGGGCTTGCATGGTGCGGTGGCGTTCTACCCCTTCAAAGCTAAAACGATGATAGTTTTGATCTCGAATTAGACCATTGATATAACGAATCCGCTCTGGGGTGGGGGGGTGGGTTGAAAACCAGGGTAGGACGCGCACTTGACCTCGATATTCTTTTTCAAGGGTATGCATTAGGTTCAAGAGTCCATCGGCGGCATAACCAGCCCGAGCGAGCATTTGAGTTCCAAGAATATCCGCCTGACGCTCCATATCACGGCTATAGCTGGAAACCAGTAGGCCGGTTAGGTAGCCTCCCCCTGGAAATAAACGGGTTAGGTTAGCGGTGGTTGTCCCTTGGGTGACGAGTTGAAATCCGTGGGATAGGACGGCGTGGGCTATTTCGTGGGCTAAGAGACCGGCTAGTTCTGCTTCGGAATTGCTTTTGGCGATCGCCCCGGCATTGATAAATATTTTGCCACCGGGGAGAGCAAAGGCATTGAGGGTAGAGTCTTTGATCACAAAAAACTCGTAGTCAAATTCACGGCGGCCGGCGATCGCTGCCAACTTCTGGCCAATTTCATCTACGTAGGCAAGGACTTCCGGATCCTCAATCATATTGAACCGCCGACTAATCTGCCGGGCCGCGGACTGGCCGATGGCCGATTCGCCCTGAAGCACCAGGGCCATGGTTTGCACCGAATCTAGGGACATAAAGGGATTGCCAGTGACGGCTACGCCAATGAGTCCGGTGAGGGCACTGGCCAGCATACCTTTACGGATTTCGCCCTGCATGTGGCGACGAAACCGCTGCATCCGTTCCTGGGCGATCTGCTCAAAGGCCCCTGCCTCAGGGTGATCTGGATTCAATAGGGCAAACTGCTGGGCCGCTAGGGATGCCTCTATCCATTCTTGTTTCTGATCATGGGCGGCAATGATCGCCCGTTGCAGTTCGGGTTGGTCGGGGTAAAGGCCGGCAACTCGCTCTAGAAGGGCTTGGGCTTGCTTTTCCTGGCCTTGTTGTTGGAGAAGATTGGCTAACTGGAGATGGCCGGGAATAAATTCAGGAAATTGATCAACGAGTAACTGTAAGGGAACCATTTGACCGCTATAGAGTTGGCGATCGCTACCACCTTGAAACTCTCGCCAATACACCTGGGCCGCTGGGGGCAGGGTGGCCACATCTAATACGGCCTCTGGCCGGGAAGGAGATGTTTCTGTGGGGAGTTGGCCCTTGGCCTGGCGATAAAAATCTGTAGCAGCGGCCAGATCACCACTCTGATAGAGGCGATCGCCGGCTAATAGAAGTTGGTAGCGCGCTCCGTCCACGGCGACGGCCACTAGGGCACCACTGGGATAGTCCTTGACCTGTTCATCCTCGGTTTTGGGTGGGGGTTCCGAAGTGGCTGATTCCATCTCTGGGGAGGTTTCACTGATGGGATCCCCGAAATCTTCAGACGCTAGGCTTGGTTGTTCCACCCCAGGGGGTTGATTCTCTGGGGAAGTTTCCGGGGTGGGTGGGAGGGACTCCAGGAATAGATCCGCTGCCGAGCCACCACTGGGGGTAAATTCCGGCTGGGCCTGGGCTAACCAAGGGGAGGCATGGGATTTTTCCTCAGCTTGGATGAACGGCTCGTTTTTCTGCCGTTGCTCTAGGGATTCCTTTCCACGACTGGCCAACTCCGTGGCGATCGCCGGTGAACTGGATAATAATCCTAGCCCCAGGGGAACCAAGCCCCACCAGATTTTACCTATCGCCATTAGCTCCACCCCCCTATCCTGTACCTAAATTACCCTAAATCCCCAAAGCATTGATTTAGCATTTATGGGATACCCTAGCCCCATCCTAGGCTCAGTGGATCAATTCTGCCTGGGGGTCATAGCACACCCCTGTTCCGCCCAAACCACAATAGCCATTGGGATTTTGAGCAAGGTACTGCTGGTGGTAATCTTCGGCAAAATAAAACTCAGGGGCCGGCAAAATTTCAGTGGTGATCTCTCCTTTCCCCGCCTTTTTTAGGGCGGCTTGGTAGCGATCTCGGCTGGCGTTAGCCTGTTGTTCCTGCTCTGGGCCATAGACATAAATCCCGGAGCGATACTGAGTCCCGGTATCATTGCCTTGGCGCATTCCCTGGGTGGGATTATGACTTTCCCAGAACACCTGAAGGAGGATCTCGTAGCTGATCACCGTCGGATCAAACACCACCCGCACCACTTCATTGTGGCCGGTCATGCCACTACAGACTTCCTTGTAGGTGGGATTAGGTGTATAGCCTGCGGCATAGCCCACCGCTGTGACATAGACCCCAGGCAGTTGCCAGAATTTTCGTTCTGCTCCCCAAAAACATCCCATACCAAAGAGGGCCAATTCCATCCCCGTGGGGTAGGGTGGGGCAAGGGGATGGCCATTGACAATGTGATCAGCGGGTTTGACAATCGGCTGCGATCGCCCAGGTAAGGCCTGCTGAGGTTCCGGGAGACTTAATTTCTTCATAAAATCAAAGAATGCCATAGCTGCAATTTACCCGCTGCGATGAAAGGCTAAAAACTTAACATTATTGTAACAATTCCCTAACTTGTGATCAGCCACCGGAGAATGGCAAAGTAGAGATGCCGCATTCATACAAGGATGTCCCGGG
This sequence comes from Candidatus Synechococcus calcipolaris G9, assembly GCF_029582805.1. Classification (NCBI taxonomy): domain Bacteria; kingdom Bacillati; phylum Cyanobacteriota; class Cyanophyceae; order Synechococcales; family Synechococcaceae; genus Synechococcus; species Candidatus Synechococcus calcipolaris. The sequence continues at coordinate 1,766,015 of NZ_JAKKUT010000002.1, forward strand.
ATGCTTATGTCTGCCCTAGAGTCTTACTCAGATTTCAATTCCCAGACCAGTGAACGCCTCAATTATATAGACATTATCGAAACCGTGATTTCTGGACTCGATCAGTCGGGTAATCCCTTAGTCAGTCATGGTGAGGCAGGAGAAATTTGGAAATTTTGTTATGGCAGTGTGGAAGTCTTTGTGCAATTGAGTGGCAAAACCGATGATGATTTTCTGACGATTTGGTCTCCCGTCCTACCCTTGCCGGTGGCTAATGGGGCGGAACTTTTTAGAAAGCTCTTGGAATTAAACTGGCTCACGACCCTGGAAGCCCATTTTGCCATTGCCGAAGATCACGTCAATGTCGTGGCAACCCGTACCCTGGCGGGGATTACCGCTGGTGAAATTGCCCGTAGTATTACCATTGTTGCTACCCTGGCCGATGATTACGATGACACACTCAAGGCAGAATTTTCTGGAAATTAGCCTGTCTCGAAAATCCCAGTTCTTAGAGTTTCAGTCGTTAGGGGCATCGTGTCTGTTTGGCGATATATTCCGCCGTTGGCGTTACCGGGCAGCCTTCAGATGGCCATCGATCGCTGGCTCTTTGATCATTATCTAGACACCCGCCCCTGTCTGCGGTTTTATACCTGGGAACCTGCCGCCATTTCCCTGGGCTATCATCAACGCCACTACCCGGATCACTGGAACACCCTAGTTTGGCAGGGCTATCCCCTAGATATTGTCCATCGAGCCACCGGCGGTCGGGCTGTCCTGCACCAGGGGGATCTAACCTATAGCTTGGTGACAAGGGGCCACTGGCGATCGCGCCGTTTGGCTTATGAGTCCCTGTGTCAATTTTTAATTCAGGGGTGGAGCCAACTGGGTATTTCCCTATCCCTAGGCCAATCTGCCAGCAGCGAACCAAGGGGCCAGTCCGTTCCATCGACTCCATCGGCCCCGCGATCGCTCAAAGCCAATTGTTTTGCCACGGCTACGGCGGCGGATCTAGTCACCCAAAATGGCTATAAGCTGATTGGGAGTGCCCAAGTCTGGCGAAGCCAGCGAGTGCTGCACCATGGCTCCATGCGCCTCTGCCCCGATCCTGACCTGTGGCAGCAGGTCTTTGGGGATTGCTTACCTGAATCTAGGCTGGTACTACCGGCAATTGGGTCATTGATCACGATTCTTAAGGAAGCTGCCGCCGATACATGGGCGATCGCCCTAGAGGAAGAACCCATTACCCCCCAAGAGTGGCGCACTATTTATAGGTATCTTTAGTTTCCCTAGTAGATCAAGACAAATCGCAGGACTCTAGAGAAAAAAGCAATAATACAAACAATCACCAATTGCCCTGGCAAGGGAAATAGGGAATACTGTTGGGCTAGTTCAACGAAAGGTAGGGGCAGCTTACCGGCGATGCCTAGACCCGCTAAGTACAGCAGGCCGCACAGGTGAATGGCTAATAAACCCGCCAGGCAACTAAGAACCAGCCATTCTAAACGGGGAGAGGGTCTAGGGGCGTTTTTGTCTTCGGGAGGTTTGGGAACGGCTAACCAACCGCAGATCCATGCCCCCGGAATGAAACCAATCAAATAACCAAAGGTGGGTTCCTGCCAATAGCCCAGTCCGCCCCCCTGGGAAAAGACCTGAAATCCACTCAAACCCAATACCAGATAGGCAATTTGGGACAGGGCTGCTGCCTGTCGTCCACCCATGCAACCCACCAGTAAGACTGCTGCTACTTGATAGGAAACAGGTAAGGAATAGACAGGTATCGCGGACAAGGAGGTGGGTAACTCCATGCCACTTTCCCCGGTCATAAATGTGGGAATGGCGATCGCTGCTTCCATAAATGTCCCTGCAATGGTCAGGAGCAGTCCTAAAATAGCCCAAAGGAATTCATCTAAGAAATTCATCTACTGGCGGTACCATTGCATCCAGAAGCAGTGATTAATTGTATTACGCTGATTATCCTACAGGGTAACACTTGTTTTTTAACTAGGACGTGGCCCTTTTGTTGAAGTCGGTTTACCCCCACGGGTGTGGGGACAATAATGGAAATGCTCAAGGGCGCGATCGCCCACCACGGTTCACCCCCACGGGTGTGGGGACAATACGTCCAGACGGCACTTTCAAGTTCAGGAAATACGGTTCACCCCCACGGGTGTGGGGACAATACACGATCGAAGGATTTAACGCCTAGCTCTTTGGCGGTCCACCCCCACGGGTGTGGGGACAATAAGTCTGCCGGTCAATCAAGCGAGTTCGATGCCTGGTTCACCCCCACGGGTGTGGGGACAATCAAGGTTTTGGAGGTAGAATGGCATCACGAGGACGGTTCACCCCCACGGGTGTGGGGACAATTCTTCATCGTCTTCGCTTGTATCATCTCCACCGACGGTTCACCCCCACGGGTGTGGGGACAATCAAAAATTGAAGCACGTTTTGATCTTGTACCTGCGGTTCACCCCCACGGGTGTGGGGACAATGGCAGTTGAACTGCATCCGCGCCGTTGCGGTACGGTTCACCCCCACGGGTGTGGGGACAATGTTTTAGCTGCAACACACGCACCGCTTCACGTTCTGCGGTTCACCCCCACGGGTGTGGGGACAATTACGGGTTCGAGTTTATATAGCTTAGAAACGTTCGGTTCACCCCCACGGGTGTGGGGACAATGGAGCTACCAAGCTACTTTGGGCTAGGAATGCCGGTTCACCCCCACGGGTGTGGGGACAATGCGTCCTTCCGCAGCAGAGGGTCGAGCCGGGTAGCTCGGTTCACCCCCACGGGTGTGGGGACAATGTGGGGCCAGCGACAGCCTGGGGTGTTTGCTCTGCGGTTCACCCCCACGGGTGTGGGGACAATGTGGGGCCAGCGACAGCCTGGGGTGTTTGCTCTGCGGTTCACCCCCACGGGTGTGGGGACAATGAAGTACCGCCGTCCTTGATATTTGCTCCCAGCTAGGTTCACCCCCACGGGTGTGGGGACAATCCGTGTGAATTGTGGCTTAACTGCCATGGTTACGGTTCACCCCCACGGGTGTGGGGACAATTCTCGCGCCCCTGCCAATAATGCTCCTCCAACTCGGTTCACCCCCACGGGTGTGGGGACAATGAGAGCATAATGTTTTCTGTTCCGACATTATCAACGGTTCACCCCCACGGGTGTGGGGACAATGGGGGGGTTGGGATGGGTTGACCATCGCTAACCCGGTTCACCCCCACGGGTGTGGGGACAATCCCCGGGACGTGATCGAGTTGCACGCGACGGCCCGGTTCACCCCCACGGGTGTGGGGACAATGCGAGCGTGTCTAGATAAAGCATCGAGATGTGCGGTTCACCCCCACGGGTGTGGGGACAATCTTTAGTTGTGTGTTCAACGTCAACGACCTTGCCCGGTTCACCCCCACGGGTGTGGGGACAATGAGAGCATAATGTTTTCTGTTCCGACATTATCAACGGTTCACCCCCACGGGTGTGGGGACAATCGAGAATCAAAAAACAGCCGATGAGCGGATTCCGGTTCACCCCCACGGGTGTGGGGACAATGGGGGGGTTGGGATGGGTTGACCATCGCTAACCCGGTTCACCCCCACGGGTGTGGGGACAATGAATGGCACGATCGCTCTGGGAACACGTACATTCACGGTTCACCCCCACGGGTGTGGGGACAATGAATGGCACGATCGCTCTGGGAACACGTACATTCACGGTTCACCCCCACGGGTGTGGGGACAATCAGCCTTGGCTGCTTGGTTGGTTGCCCGTCGTTCGGTTCACCCCCACGGGTGTGGGGACAATGAAGCACTATTCCAGAGGCGATACTAGCGTCTACGGTTCACCCCCACGGGTGTGGGGACAATGGCTTCCTCTGAAATCTCAGTTTGAAAATCCCCGGTTCACCCCCACGGGTGTGGGGACAATGGCAAGAGCCATTAACGCCCTTTGTCACCTCCAGGGCGGTTCACCCCCACGGGTGTGGGGACAATGCAGACGCTGCGCGAGCACACGCGTGCCTGATCCGGTTCACCCCCACGGGTGTGGGGACAATGGCTGTAATGAACGGTGGAACCACTAACTATTCACCGGTTCACCCCCACGGGTGTGGGGACAATCATCACAACTAACACCTTCCCAGTAGACTTTATCGGTTCACCCCCACGGGTGTGGGGACAATGCAAGCTCCTGGGTTTGATCCATTCTGGTGAAAAACGGTTCACCCCCACGGGTGTGGGGACAATTCCCTAGTTACAGCGATAATGTCATCAAGCGTTCCGGTTCACCCCCACGGGTGTGGGGACAATTTTTCCAAACTCCTTAAAGTCTCGTTCTATTTGCGGTTCACCCCCACGGGTGTGGGGACAATGCTGAGGGCGGCCTCGGCGTCGGTGCGGCTGACGCGGTTCACCCCCACGGGTGTGGGGACAATTTCTTCACCCTGCTGCAACCGTTCATACAACTGCGGTTCACCCCCACGGGTGTGGGGACAATCCATTTTGCCAATAGTCAAAACCCACTCCCATCCGGTTCACCCCCACGGGTGTGGGGACAATGGGTAGCCAACAATCGGCTGGGTGTAACCATCCTCGGTTCACCCCCACGGGTGTGGGGACAATGGCAGTAGAGGAGAATTATCATGCCCTCACATCGCCGGTTCACCCCCACGGGTGTGGGGACAATAGTGTGGCGGCCGTGGCTTGACGCTTGTCGAATCAGCGGTTCACCCCCACGGGTGTGGGGACAATATATGACTTCCATAAGGATTTGATGTCAATCCGGTTCACCCCCACGGGTGTGGGGACAATGCTAATCCCAATCCGGCGGGACTTGGTGTAGAGCGGTTCACCCCCACGGGTGTGGGGACAATGTGGACTAACCAGGGATCAGTAGGGCTACGCAGGCGGTTCACCCCCACGGGTGTGGGGACAATGCTGAAACTGGGTTGTTGCATCCTCACTACCATTGCGGTTCACCCCCACGGGTGTGGGGACAATACTTCCATTATTCCCGCTATTGCTGGATTTTGACAAGGAGAACCCCGTCTATGTCTTCTAGGGTTCTGGAAGGGACACCAAAGGTCTTTGCTCCAAATCCTTGTTCAGTATTTTGGGCGTAAATCATGACTGCGGAGCCTTTGCCGATTTTGCGCTCAATGAGGTTCCATAATTCCTCTCGAACCAAGGCAGAAACTCGACCGGCAAAAACACCACTCTTTATCTCAAAAAGCCATCGGCTAAGTTCTCCCTTGAGAGAAGGCTTAACATTTTCTAGAATAATAATCACCATTTTGGTTATCCCTCCGGAATTGACCAGTTTTTGCCGCCTTCTACGGAGTCGAGAACATCATCCCAAAGAAGACAAAGGGGTTCTGAATCATCACTGCTGCCAAATCCAAGAACTGAGTCAATGTCATGGACGAGACGAGGCATGAGCCGATAGCTGGTGAAGCGATCTCGGCATTTGCGGCGGATGATGCTATCGAACTCTGAAGGGCGTGCCTCAGCAGTGGCTTCAAAGGCAGCAGGAATCGTAGTTTCGCCTTTGTATAAATCGGCAACATCATAAACAAACGATAGGGGCTTGCCAGTATGGATAAAGCCTAGGGCTGGGGAATACCCGACGGATTGAATGGCAGCTTGGCAAACTGCATAGAGGTAGGCATTGGCAATAGAGAGGGCTTTGTTGATGGGGTCTGCGGCATTCCAATCGCTTTGCTTATAATCTCGACCCGTCCATTCAATGCCTGTTTCCTTACTCCAGCGTTGATAGAGAGTCCTGACCCGCACTCCTTCATGTCCTCTAATCTGCTGAAGGGATAGGTCTTCACTCAGGGGTTCCTGAAACCGAAACATATACATTCGCCGCACGACCGCCAATCGTTGAATGGAGTCAGCCCAAAGGGAAACTTGGTGAAGTAAGCGATTGGTATTGTTTGCGCCCGATCGCCCATGGGCATAAAAGCGAGAAAGATTTTCACCCACCCACTGAATATTACAGGTATTATCGGCAAGGGCTTTAATCGCGGCATGGGTGATGGAGGTTCCAGGGCCCAGTAATAGGGTGGCAATGGCTGCACAGGGAATTAAGTATTTACTGTCTTCCTTGAAAATGACAATGGCTTGCTGGTCTTGTTCAATGCGGCAATGCTCAAAGTAAATAAAGCTGATGCGATCGCGGTTTTTGGGTAAGGTGCGTAGATTTTTCATAGGTAAAGCCTATAGAGGTTAAAGAATGGGGAAGCTAGGATGGAAGAGATCCTAGAAAAGCAAGTAGATGAAGACACTCCGGGACTACACCATCGTGCTACAGCCAGAAAATAATGGGACGTTTGTGGCCTATGTGCCTGCGATCGATGGCTGCCATGCTTGGGGAGAAACCCCAGAAGCTGCCCAACAGGAGCTGGTGAAAGTGTTTGAGATGATTCGGGAAGAACGCTTAAATGCTGGGGAAGCAATGGGCAACAGCCGACTCAACCATAAATGTCGCGACGATGCCCGACCCGATCCACTGTGATGACGCGAAACGATCGATCAACGTCGTAAATGACTCGGTAGTCACCCACCCTCAGCTTGAAGAAACCACTCAGGTTTTCTGTTAAGGGAATTGGCTGAATTTGCTCAAAATTTTGAACCAGCCAGTTAATTTTATTGACAATCCGTTTGCGGATGTTGACTGGAAGCTGCTTAAGGTCAGCAACGGCTTCTGGCTCATATTCAACGCGGTAGCTCACGGCTAGATCAAGCCCAACTCTTCCATAACCTGCTCGGCAGAAAGCGTTTGCGGGTCAGTTGCTCTTCGTGCTTTTAGAGATAGTAGTTGTTGTTGCAATACCGCTTTAATCGGTTTCCCTGCATCGGGATCTACGATCCAATCTTGCAGAGTTTCTTCTACGGTTTCGCGAATAAGTGCTTTGAACTCATCGATACTTAAGTCTTTAATTTGCAAAGTACGCCTCCTTTGGGTCAATGAAATAGGGATGGGTTGTTGGGGTTGTTTTCAGGTAAGGTAGGTTTTCAACTGCTGTCTTCATCGTGGCATTACTGCGGGCGTGCCAGGGACAGCAATCCACATCCGTAGGATTTGCCTCGACCCAGCCCCTGCTGTACAACGGTTAAAAACGGTTCGGGGGCGATCACTTCTAAAACACCTTGAAAGAGGACGGTGGTAATGCGGATCGGGGGTACTCCCTTCTTCTTAAATCCAAACACATTGGGTGAGGGAATGACATCGGCACTGTGGAGCCGAAATCCACAGCGATCGCCCTGGCGTTCTAGCCATGCCAGTTGGTCGGGGCGATGGTAGAACCCAATAGTTTTCTTGGTTTTAGGGTCACGCTTACTGGGGTTAGCCCGCAGGCGAAACTGGAAGACACGCTGGGTTGAGAACTGATCAGCCGTGAAATTTACCGCTTTGACGGTATAGTCCTGCAAGTAGCGATCGGGTAGTTTTGACCAGTCTGGTTCAATCTCAGACTGCACCAATACCACATCACTATCGGGTTCATGGCGAAAGAGGATGTGCCAATCCTCGCGGGGGTTGTCTCGGCTATCTTCATCTGGAAAGGCTTGCATAATGCGCTGGTGAAATTTGTGGGCATTGCCTAGTTCTCGATGTACCAGGGATTGCCGTTCATTCAGGATTAGCTGGGAAAGGTACATACGGCCTCCGGTGAGTGATAGGTCGTGGTCACGGTGCGGTGACCAAAGCGGCGGCGTTGCCAATCTAGGGGCACATCCTGACGGGTATCAGTCCCCCCATCAGCCTCTAGGACAAAGCGCAACGGGAAGGGGGGATCCTTGCGCCCGCGATGCTCATAGATTGCTGTTTGCAATGCCAGTAAAAGGGGTTGTTCTACAATGCCCATCCTCACGGGATGGCTCGGAATAAAGCTTTTGCGGCCAAAATACAGTTGCCAGTGGGGAGTCTGAAGGGCAGCATCAAGGGAGTTGAGTAATTCCACATCTCCCTCTAACCCCACCAAATAATCAGCATCTGCCACATAGTAGCGATCGCTAAGGGTTGTATTCACCTTGCTGCCGTCATCCCGCATATTGTCTTGCACTGTGTGGTAGTCCCTTTGCAAAACCCCTTCTTTGTTGACCCGTATCCCCATTTTGAGGGCGGCGAGGTCACCCACGGGTTCCCAGCGGGGACGACCCAGGGCGGCACAGATCAGGCCAATCACAGCAGATTTGGTGGGTTCACGGCGGCTATCGCGATGACCAAATTGGCTATGGTCGCCCCAACTCATCATCGGCGATCGCAGCCGCATTAAAAGGGTCGGCATCTTACTCACCCCCATTGCTGAGAGCGGCTTCCAGAGCTTCTTTCAGCAGTGTGTCCACCGACTGTTTGGACTCTTTCAGCAATAGATCAACGACTTCCTTCTCCTCCTTATCCGTGAGTTTTTTGAGGCGCTCTGCCAGAGTTGTACGGGTGACAATACCCTTGTATTGCAGACCGACTTCGCCATACATTTGGGTGAGGTCAGCCCAGTGCTTAGCCAAGGCTTTGACTGAATTTTCGAGGAGGCTTAACCCCCCTTTGGGAGCGATCGGGTCTTCAAAGGCATCAGCCAGGGAAATAGGTTGCCCTTGACGCACCACGGCCATAACGGCAGCGGGGCGGGTGTGGGCAGCAAAGCCATTTTGGTGTCCACTGGGAATTGCTTGCACAAAGGCATCGGCAAAGGCTTTAATCACTGCGTCAAGATGCTCAGCACCACCCAGATTTTTGGCTAGTTGCTCCGTATCGAGGGCAGCAAAGCGATAGTAGGTGGAGCTGTTGTAGCCTGTTTCGCCCATGTGGTCGGCTCCGGTTTCCTCCCGACCACCCAGATCGTCTACGGCGGTGAAGAAGTCAAATTCCTGTTGCAGGGTGTTGACACTGATGGCGTGGGCCATTTGCACCGCTGCATCCACATTGACAGTTGGCAAAGAAGCCATCATGCGACCAAAGAGGGCGACATCGCCGGGTTTGCCCGTTTCTACTAGGGCTTTTTCAATTACCTTGGCAATATTGGGGTCTTTCTTGGGGAGTTCCGGTTTATCCCCTGCCAGGCTTGGTTCAATTGCGGCCCAGTTGCTAACGAGAATGTTGGCGATCGCCGCCAGTTCTGTCTGTCCTAAAAAGACGATGGTGGTGGCTTTCCCTTCGTCGTTAAACTTGAGCTTTAGCCCCTCTTCGAGAGCAAGACGAGCGGCGATCGCGGCCTGTCCCGCCTCAATACCTTGCTCAGTCAGCAATTCCTGAAGCTTAGGGAGCCAGTTGCGGGAGCGATCGGCAAATTGGGCTGGGCCGAGGTCAGCATAGTCTTGATAGAACTTTCGCACCGCCCGCTTTTGGCACTGGCTAGAGATGCGGGCACGGGGACGACCACCAAAGACCGTGGATTTGGGCATCCCATTTTCATCCCGGTTCAGGTTAGCGGGGGGAAAGCTTTGGATCAAATGAAGTTCAAGTTGCATGGGAATTTCCTTATTGAAATGAGAGATTTAACTAAGACAAGGCCAAACGAAAATTAAGATTCATCGGCTTGAATCGCCTTCAAAATCTGTTTGACGATTTTGGGATGCAAGATTTTACCGCTATGAAATGGAATCACGAGCCGAGTACCGTCTTTGCCATAGATTGCGATGGCTACCCTCGCTGCGAAGCAGTTCAAACCCAGCTTTGAGGACTAAACTTTCGGCCTCAGAAGCAGTAAGTCTGGGCTGTTTAGGCAACCTGCACCTCCATCACGGTTGCAGTTAGTTCTCGGCTAAAGATTGCCTGCTTTTCCTCTTCTGACAAAGTTGATAGATAGAGGTTAATGGCTTCTTTAATGTTGGCTTCTACCTCTGGTTGAGAATCACCCTGGGTCTGGCATCCTTCCAAGGCAGGGCAGTAGGCATAGTAGCCAAATTCGTCTTTTTCGATGACGACAGAGAGTTGATGCATGTTTTTTCTCCTAATTTTTCCAATTAATGAGGTGTAGGTTTTGCAATCATGTAGCTAACGGCTTGGGGATCATCAATTCGCTGAGAAGCATCTAACACCTCTAGCCCAACGACATTGCCCTGATTATCAAAGTCAAAAATAATGCCTGACTCATCTTCATCACTTTCGCTAATAGGGGTGTCTTGGAATAAAATTCTCAGCACGTCCACTTCTGGGTCATAGATGATTTTCATGGCATTCTCCAGTACTTTTGAATTTTGCTTGTGCGATAGACTGTGATAACAACTAATGGCTTGACAGTTTCGTCTACAAAGACTCGCAGGAGGTATTGTTTTTCACTGCCAAAACTCGCTCTTGATTGATAAATCGTGCGCCGATTTCGTCCTGATAAAACCTGCTCTGGCTTTAATAGCACTGCTTGAACTTGATCTTGGGTGATTCCTCGGCGTTGCATTTCCTCTAGGGCATGGGCTGAAAAAGTTACGGACTTCATGGGTTATCTGTTTCTAGTGATGAATCTGAACTAGAGGTCATCCAAAAGGCTCTAGCCCATTGGTCTTGGACACGTTTATCAGCTCTATCCCACCAATGTAGATCGGCAATGAGTTTGGGATAATTAACGACAACATCTTTGGCCTTCATCTGGCGTAACAGCGCAGACAAGGGAGACTGTAAATATCCAAGGTCTGTATCTAACAGACTATGGAATCGCCGTTCAATCCCTTTTGCATCAGGATTCTTACGGCGAATTTCCTGTTGTAGCAACCAACAACTATTGCCAAAATTGCCACGATATTTTTGTTCGATTGGTTGAGGGTAATGAGCAAACAGACCTGCCACAAAAATCCACAACCGCCCTTTGTCCGATGGCTGTTCTGGCTGATAGTCAATGCCTACATCTTGTAAGGGCTTCAACACGGTAGAATAAGTATCTATTAAATGCTTTGTATCTCCCTTCAACACATTCTTTAGTGCTGCTCGCGCGCCTTTATTTTGTTTGATATCGTTGATGATCTGTTGATTTTCATCAAACTCAATTTTGAGTTCTTTCTGGATAGCTCTCAGAAAGCGAGATGCTTGGTCAATTGTTTTGTGCGATGGTTTAGTCATCTCTCAACCTATGGAATGAAGGACTTAATTGGCACTGGCTTGGAGCTTGGCTTTCCTCTTGGCAGCAGCTTTAGCTTTTTTGGCTTCCTTCTCCTCTGGACTGGCCCGCAGATCGGCTAGTTTCAACTCCAAGGTACGCAGGGCAGCGGCCCTGGCCTGGTAGTTGCGAATGGACGCAATGGACTCGGTAAAGGCATTGCGGGCAGCGGTTTGGACGGTTTGAGTCCAGGCGGGTAATTCTTTGAAGCCATAGCGGGTGATGCCATCGGCTCCGGTGTGACTGTCTTGGGGTAGGGCATGAAGCAGTTTTGGAAAGGCGCGATCGAGGGTGGCCCAGTATTGAATTGCACCATTGAGATTGGCAGCGAGTCGATCAGCTTGTTGACTAATAGCTTTGTTAGATGCGTTGGGTGGATTGAGTTCCTTTGCCAAGGCGTAATAGGGACTTCCTTGAAAAGAACCAAATATCCGTTTATGCTCTTCCGCCATCGCGATCGCAATCTTCAAGGTTTGCGACAAGTCCGCATCCGTCACATACCGAATCGGCGCAGAGAATTGCTCCCAACTCCAGCCCAAGGGTTTGGCCTTATCCGCACTTAGGCCAGAGATTTGGAAGGTCACGACATAATCAACTAAGTCTTCTAATTTCAGATCAGCGAGCCAGTCAACAATGCGGGGACGATGTTGTTTTTCCGCTGTGAGTAAAAAGGCATCAGCATTGCGCCATATTTGCTTACTGAGAGACAACCGCACAGGCTTATTTTCACGGTAGGCGACTCCACATTCCCACTTTTGGGGTGACACCTGATCTGGTAAGGAATTGCCCATCGTGATCGCCAACTGACTGACCTCACCATTTTCGGGAAACAGCCGCAACCGTCGCCAAGGAAAGGTGAGGTAGCTGATATAGCCTTGGGGTCTTGCTTTCTTGGGTTTGCCGCCATACCCGGTTTCCCAAGCAGGCAGATCCTCTCCTGTCACGGCGCTGGGCATATCTGCTGCGGGGTCATAGCGCATCAGATTGAGCATTAGCGTTTGCTTTAGGGTGCTGCCCCGCACCAGCACATTGGCAGCGTTAATGGTGGGAGTATTCACTGCCGAGCGGTTGCCGCTGGATTGCCCCACATAGAAGGCGCGCAGGCTGGTAATATCCACTCCCTGAAGTCGCACCAGCAACCGAGCAGCTTGGGGGAGGGAGATGCTATAGCCGCTCCATTCATGCTCATGGGAAAACACCTGGCAGGTGCTCATGGTGTGGAGAGCGTAGATGGGTACTGCTTTCTCCAAGGGCAATACGGGATCTTGCATGAAGGGGTGGTCGGTGTGGAGCAGATCAAAGCGATCGCGCCATTTGTTGAGGTCGGCGATCGCCCCCTGCCCGTTATCCTTAAAAATCTCCTCCCAATGGTCTTCATTGCTCGGCCCATGGTAGGCCCGATGGAGGATCGCCAATAGCAGACGATAGATCGCCAGAGTGGTGGGTGGGTTATCGGCCTGGATTTCCCGCAGGCTTTCCCAGGTTTGAAAGAGTTCTACCAGGGAAATCTCTTTAACATGGAAATCCGGGGTCATCACCGGAATCCAGGGTTGATTAACGAGGTTGAAAGACATACTGGAACCTTGTATTTAATACGGTTGGTGGGTAGGCGGAATAACAACGTGCCAGCGATTTGGGCCAATAGGTTTGGCTATCCAGCCGCTTTTTGCGTTCTTGTAGGACTGCCCAGACTGACGGGCGCGATAGAGCGTTGATACAGAAACGTCCAATAAGATGGCCGCCTTCTGGGTTGTACAATCCTTGATCACATTTTTTGGGAAGGCCTGACGCCTCTTGGTAGAGGCTAGAGGTTCTAGCTGACCGGACAAAAGGTTCAATTGATAAGACATGCGGGATACCTTGACTAACGCTCAAGCTGATTGGGTGGGTCTTTGGAGCAAACACTCAGATTCCTTAATCCTCGTTACTGCACCAGCCAAGGCCGTCTTCTTAAATACAATCAGGAAGGACTCAAGATGAGTTGATATCCGTTTTATTTGGCTGGAAGGAAGAAAAACCTAAAGTTTTGGGAAAAGAACAGCGTATTGGCCGGAATGTTTTTGGAGATGTCACCCCCACCACATTTGTGGGGAGAAACGCTTGTAGCAGCGTCTTTCCGGCCAATGCCGTTGGTTCACCCCCACAGGCAATGGGGATATAGATAATGTAGCACGGTTTTCTGCATCCCGCCAACGCCGTCTTGATGAAATCGTAAATTGTCTGAGTTGAATGTCTGAAAGTCATGTGGTGAGCCTCCTTTGGTTTTCTGAATCTTTCTCAATCAGCACCCCCCGCAGGGGATCCAGGGTCAGCCGCCAATCTCCCACCGTCGCTACCCCCTGAGCGTTGACCTCTACACAGCGACAGTTTCTTAGCAAGGCTGATGTCCAGGTTTTTGGGTTTTCCTGAGCCAGTAATGCCGGGACTAGCCCCTTTTTGGAGAGGCGGGTGCTGTGAGCTAACAGCTTTTTGATCAAGGTTAGGTCAGGACGAGTTGTGAGATGGATTGGCTCTTGGTCACTGGGGAAAACCAACCCTGTGTCTGTTCGTTGTAGGAAGATAGTGGCAACCGAAGGCTCACCGAGACGGGTAGCAGCGGCGATCGCACTTTCGTCGTCCTCTTCACCTTTGCGAGTGAAGTCATAGGGCTTCACTTCCCCTTGAGGCGGAGGCAGCTTAATGGCATTGGCTTTTGCTATCTTTTCCTGTTCTTCAGGAGTTAACTCTTCATCGCGTGAAGTTTGCCAATCTTGGGCATAAATGGGTTCTAATTCCTTTGGAATTGGCAGATCTGGGTTGTAAACTGCCCCTATCAGCTCATCAGTTTCCTCTGGAAGTTGAATACTCTGCCGATGCCTCAAAGCTAGCCAACTGCGGAGGAGAATGTGGCGTTCATAGATGTACTTACTGACACCAAATTCTGCCTTGCCGTTGGCGGTAATACTCGGTGCCACGATCCACAATTTTGGGGTGCTTAAGCCTGCTGGTCGCCCGTCCCGCGAATGGCGATGGAGCCGCCCCGATCTCTGCAACAACAAGTCAATGGGGGCAATATCGCTAATCATCAGGTCAAAGTCCACATCCAGGCTTTGCTCAATCACCTGGGTAGCCACCAGAACAAAACGACGGGGGCGATGAGTCTCGCCTTTGCCAAATTTCCGTAAGCAATCTTGCTCAATGCGTTCCCGGTCTTTGAAAAGAAACCGTCCGTGAAAAAGTCCCAGTTCCTCGTTGTCAAAGTAATCCTGTAGTCCTTGGAAAATTGTTTGCGCTCGATTCACCGTGGAGCAAATGACAGCAACACAACCCCCGGCATCTGCCAATACCTGCTGTAAATCCGCCATCCAATCCTCATCCTTGACCCAAGCAATTTCCAGGGCGCGGCACACATGGTCAGAGGCGGCAAAGAATTGGGCGATCGCCTGCCCATTGGCAAAGGCTGTCATTCTCGGGTAAGGAGCCTCTGGTAACGGTGGAACAGGTTGGTTACACCCTGTCGCGTAGGCGGTCAACAACTGTTGCCGGGTGGTGGTGGGCAGCGTTGCCGACAGGGCAATCACTGGGGAACCCAGTACCGCCGCCCATTCCAGAAATCGCTCTAACAATGTGCTGGTGTAGAGGTCGTAGGCGTGAATCTCATCCAGAATGATGGTGCGCCCCGCCAACCCAAAGAGGCGAACAAATTGATGGCGCGATCGCACTACCCCCATCAAGGCTTGGTCTAGGGTTCCAACTCCAAAAGGACTGAGTAAGGTACGCTTCCGCGCCGTGTGCCACTCGCTGGCAAATACCCCCCGACCTTCCTGGTCATAGACCTGTTCCAATCGACAGACGGTTTCTTGATATTCCCCCTTCAGTGCCGCCGCCCCATGGCTGAGGGTGAGATTCACCACGTTGTTGGGGTAACGCTTTTGCAAAAATGCCTGTACCCGCTGAAACATGGCATTACTGGTGGCCTGGGTGGGCAAGCCAATGTAGAATCCCCCTGCGGCTGACTGATGTTGCAGATGATCCGCTAGATACAGGGCCGCTTCTGTTTTGCCCTCCCCCATCGAAGCTTCTACCATTACTAGACAGGGAGCATTCAACGTCTTAGCCTGAGCTTCGGCGTGTTTCTGGAGTTCTCTTGGTACCTTAATTTCAGGAAAAAGCTCGGCAAAGGAGAGGGGTTCTCCTGTTTCGAGGTGACACCATCCCTGGGCTTTGAGGGCTTGCTTCGCCTTCTCGGCTAGCCCTGCCTGATAGCTTTTAAAGGGTTCGTCATTGGCATAGGGAAAGCCTGCTTTCTCGTCTGGATTTGAGGCAATCCAGTCAGATACGGTGGTTAAGCCTGCCAACATCATGGCGGCGGCGTTATCGCACTGGCTGGGCAGATCTTTGGCAGTGATGCCCACAAAATCCCTCAGTTGTTCATAGATATCACGGCGAAATTGCAACCATGTTCCTCGTCCTACATCATCGCTAAACAGAGCTTGGATATCCGCTGAGCCAGGAAAGAAACCATGGTGTCCACCCACAACGACCGCTAACTTTTTGGCTAAACACTTTTGAATCCCTAGCTCCGTCAAAAATTCCGGCAGAGTTGCGGCGGTGACTGTACCGTGGGGTGTTTTCTGTCCTGTTGTGGGATAGCCGTGCCATAGGTCATAGAGAGACTGTCCAACTAATGCTTGTCCCACAGCACTCACCTGAAATTGAAAGGCTGCACTCACCTTACCCAGGTCGTGGCTCCCGGCCATGAAGCCGCAGAAGCGAATCAGGGATTCACCATTGGGTAACCCCAATCCTTTGGCAAGATGCTGACGGGCGATCGGGCTGAGGTGCGATCGCACAATCTCCATCGCCACCGCCGCCGTATCCGCCAGGTGACAAATCACCGGATGGTACTTGGGTTGCCCATCCTCCCGTTTTTCGCCCTGACCTGTCTTTGCCCAAAATCTTGGCTGATTCATTCCCTCTCCTCCTGCTGATATTGAGCTTGTATTCCCCCAATTTCATCCCGCACCATCGCCACCAATGCTGGCGGCCCCAGCACCCGCGCCCCCCTGCCATAAAACAACACCCACCGTTTCACCTCATTCAGCCCCCGTACCACAAACCGCAGCGTCAACGATCCATCCGCGTGTTCCTCAATCTGCTGCGTCGGATGCCAGCGGCGTTCCCGGATATAGGGCGCAGTGGACGGATCAAACCAAATCACCATCTCCTGAGGGACACCCCCCACCTCGTGCTGAAACGCCGAGGCAAAATGGGCTTCGCGGTCAAAGGTGGGGTCAATCTCAAAATGCTGATCCAGCAGCTTGATCGCCTGAATTCGGTCAACGCGAAACCAGCGCGGCTCCTGGCGTTGGTGGCACCAGCCCGTCAGGTAGGGATTACTGCGGGAGAAATGGAGGACGTAGGGATCAACCTCTCGTTCTGACACAGGCTTGCCCGGTGTGGCATAGCGGATCCAAACCCGCTGCTTTTTTTGACAGGCTTCTTCTAAAACCTGCCAAATCGCTGGGCTTAAGTTGATTTCTGCTCCTACCCGAAACATCACCGAATCATCAGCAATTTGCTGCAAATCCACCCATAGTGGTTCGGGCAACCGTTTTGCCAGTTGACGAATAGCTGACTCAAGTTGCTCTTGGTATACTGAACCACTGTAGGACGATAAAATTTTGGCTCCTAAGGTGAGCGCGAAAAATTCTCCCTGGGTCAATGGAATAGAGGGTAAACGCCAGCTTGGATCGGTGTAATGAAATCCTTGTTTGCGGTTCCAGTCAATAGGGGCATCAAAGCGATCGCGCAGGAACTCAATATCATACCGAACTGTTCGGTTACTGACCTCCAACTCTTTCTTTAACTCCACCGTTGTAGTGCGAGGCAGGGTTCGCAGCAGATAATCTATTTTTACGAGGCGTTCCAAACGTCGGGTCATCCTTGCCTTCCATCACTAGCCCAATCCTACTGAGGTGACTCGGCAAAATCATTGCCACCTTAGGAAAACCTTCACAAATCTTTGTATTTTGTATATTGGTTATGCTTATTTGTTAAACCAAACTGAACAATCCTAAGCAATGGACAATCTATGACAACGTTTGTGGCACTAGATTTTGAAACGGCGGACAACGGGCGGGATAGTGCCTGTTCCATTGGGTTGGTGCGGGTGGTCAATTCTCAGATTGTGCAACGGGTTCATTACCTGATTCGACCCCCTCGGCCAATTTTTCGATATACCCATATTCATGGCATTTGCTGGCAGGATGTAATGGATCATCCCACCTTTGGCGAGTTGTGGAGTTCAATCAACGATGTGCTAGAGGGGGCAGAGTTTCTGGCGGCTCATTACGCCTCCTTTGATCAAAGGGTGCTGTATGCCTGTTGCGATCGCCATGGAATTCCCCGCCCCTGCCAACCCTTTATCTGTACCGTTCAACTGGCTCGATCCACCTGGAATATCCGCCCCACCAAACTTCCCAACGTGTGCAATTATCTTGGCATTGCCCTAAACCACCACCATGCCCTATCCGATGCCGAGGCCTGTGCCCGCATTGTTCTGGCCGCAGTCCAGCCCACCATAGCGTGAACCCCGATGCCCCGTTTTCTCCATGTTGCTGATATTCATCTTGGCTTTAACAAATACGCCAATCCGAAGCGTACCCTGGATTTTTTCTACGCCTTTGAGGATGCTTTGCGCCGCTATGCCCTTGCACCCAAGGTTGATTTTGTCGTCATCGCTGGGGATCTATTTGAGGAACGCACCATTGGCCCTGCCACCCTCAGTCATGCGGAACTCTGTTTGGGAATGCTCCACGATGCGGGTATCCCTGTCTTGGCGATTGAGGGCAATCACGACTATCAGCCCTACGGCAGTGGCTCTAGTTGGTTACGCTACCTGAATAGTGCCGAATTACTCTATCTGTTGGAACCGGACGAAAACGAAGACCTTCTCCCCTGGAATCCAGAAGCCAATTGTGGTGGCTATAAAGATCTTGATTGCGGTGTCCGGGTGATTGGTTCTCGCTGGTATGGAGCCAATGCCGCCAAAGCTGTCCAGAGTCTTGCCGAAAAAATAGAAGACCTACCTGCCGGCCCTGAATACACGGTGATGCTATTCCACCATGGACTAGAGGGACAAATCGCCCGCTATCGAGGCGCCCTGCGCTATCAAGAATTGCTGCCGCTCCAAGCCGCTGGGGTCAACTATTTAGCCCTAGGGCATATTCATCGCTACTACGGTGTAGAGGGTTGGATTTTCAATCCTGGGTCTATCGAAGCTAACTCCATTGCTGAAAATCAGGCACAAACACCCCGAGGAGTCCTGCTGGTCAATTTAGACCAAGGCGCGATCGCCACCGAACTGAAACAGGACTATTACCAACGTCCCATTCGCCGTTTTCGCTTAGAGGTACATCCCCACCAAACTGTCAATGAGATTGAATCGGGGGCGATCGCCCTGATGGAGCAAGAAAAAGAGCAAACGAAAGCAGCGATCGTGGAACTACAAATTGAGGGACAGGTGGGTTTCGATCGCCACGAATTAGCCGTTCGCCAACTGCGGGAATGCTTAGAACAGGTGAGTGAAGCCTTTATCTTTTTACTCCGATACGACGTGAACTCTACCCTGTTTGAAACCACCGCCACCGGCGAAGATGGTTTACCTCCCCGTTGTCAAGACATTGAACGAACCGTTTTTACGGATTTTCTGGCAGGCTATGCCCGCTACCGTGATCAGGCGGTCCCCTTAGCCCTGGGCCTGATGGACATCAAAGAACGACTCATCGAGCAACAATCCCCAGAGGCAATCTATGGCTGCGTGGAGCATCTATTAGCCAGGGATTTAGCTAAGAATGAAATTGCCATCCCCACCGATGAAACCGGGCAATAATTGCCTTCTTTTTTGTCGCTAAACCTTGTCGAAAGGACGCTGTGCCCAAACCCTTGCACCATAAAATTACCGCATCTTCCACGGGATGATCGTAGTAGCGGGGTCGTGTCCCTACGGATGTAAAGCCAAAGCCTTGGTATAAATGTAATGCCCCCTGATTACTGGCCCGCACTTCCAGGGTTGCCCACTGGCGATCGCCCCGTTGTTGAGCATCCTTGAGGAGGCCCCACAGGAGACATTGCCCCAGACCCCGCCGCCGATAGTCAGGATGTACCATCAACAGGGTAATGTGGGTTTCCTCTAAAATGCCCCAACTGGCCCCTAACGCCAAAAGTTCCCGTTCCTGTGGCAGGTGATCCATCCCCTGACCATGGATTCCCAAAAGGGTGTGATGGGGCTGGCTCAGTTCTTGGCGATAACTGGCCTCACCCCAAAATCCCCCTAGACACCGCTGATCCAGGGCGATCGCCGCACCTATATCTCCCTCCTGTAAGGGTGCTAAATAAATCTGCATAGCCCTCAATCATTCCCAGAGGAACATCATCGGTGATAATCAGACATCACACCCACCTTCTGACATCTCAACCCCAGCATCTCAATCAAAATTCTAAATGAATCAGTTTAAGTAATGAGTTCAAGACATTTTAGGAGACCCAATGGAATCGGCTAAACCCCTGGCAACCCATCAACCCTTGACCCTATCCACCAAACTAGCCTTTGGGGCAGGAGATCTAGGCACGGCAATCACCGCCAACCTACAGGTCTTTTTCCTGTTGGTTTTTCTCACGAATGTGGCTGGTTTGAATGCAGGCTTAGCCGGCAGTGTCCTGATGATTGGCAAAATTTGGGATGCTATTAATGATCCCGTCATTGGTATGCTCAGCGATCGCACCAAATCCCCCTACTGGGGTCGTCGCCACTCCTGGATGTTTTATGGAGCCATTCCCTTTGGTTTTTTCTTTTTTCTGCTGTGGCTCATGCCCACCACCAATCAATGGTTAGCCTTTGCCTACTATTCATTGATTGCCATTTTATTTAATACGTTTTATACCGCGGTCAATTTGCCCTACTCGGCCCTGACCCCTGAACTCACCAAGGACTATAACGAACGCACCAGTCTGAATAGTTTCCGCTTTGCCTTCTCCATTGGTGGCAGCATTGGTTCCCTACTCTTAGCATTAGTCGTCTTTCAAGCCATTCCTGGACAACAGCAGCAGTACCTAGTGATTGGTGCCATCTCGGCGGTTATTTCCATCTTTCCCATTTACTGGTGTATTTGGGGAACCCGGGCCCGACTCAAGGCCAATGAGGCCGCCAACCCCATGCCAAGCGGCACCACCCTACCTTACCTCCAGCAAATTCGCCTCGTCTTTAGCAATCGCCCCTTTGTCTATGTCATGGGCATCTATCTGTGTTCCTGGTTAGCGGTTCAGATCACGGCTTCCATGATTCCCTTTTTTGTCGGTTCCTGGTTGGGCTTACCCTCCACGGACTACACCATGGTTGCCCTAGCGGTACAGGCCACAGCCATGATCATGCTTTTTGTTTGGAGTGCGGTGAGTCGGCGCATTGGCAAAAAAGCAGTCTATGTCATTGGTATGACCCTGTGGATGATCGCCCAAGCGGGTTTATTTTTTCTGCAACCAGGACAGGGCATCCTCCTCTATGCCTGTGCGATTATGGCCGGTTTTGGCGTATCCACCGCCTACCTGGTTCCCTGGTCGATGATTCCCGATGTGATTGATCTTGATGAACTCAATACCGGACAACGGCGGGAAGGGGTGTTCTATGCTTTTATGGTGTTGCTGCAAAAGGTGGGTCTAGCCCTGGGTCTTTTTCTGGTGGGGCAGGCCTTGAACTTTGCTGGATTTATTTCCACCGTTTCTGGAGAACCTGCTCCCGTACAGCCGGACTCGGCTCTCCTTGCTATTCGCTTGGCCATTGGCCCCATTCCCACGGTCTTCCTGATTGTCGGCATTGTTTTGGCCTATTTCTACCCCATTACTCAAGCGGTACATGGTGAGATTCTGCTAAAACTCCATGCCCGTCGTGAAGGGCAGTCTTAACGCTATGGGCCGGAACCTGGGCTTCAAAGGTTTGCACAGTGGTTACGGCCGTGTTCACCACATTAAACAGGGGGTTGGCTAAAATTCCCGCCAAGGATGTGGCTAAAACCGTGAGAATCAAGCCCACTTGCAGCGGCCGCATCCCAAAGGCCGTCCAGTTGATCACCGGATAGTTTTTGACAATATCAGACATCTCCTGGGACTCTTTGACCACCATCATTTTCACCACCCGGATGTAGTAGTAGATGGATACCACACTGGTGAGCAGGCCCAAAATCACCAGACCATAGGCCCCTGCCTGCCAACCCGCCCAAAACAGATAAATCTTGCCAAAGAAGCCCGCCAAGGGAGGAATTCCCCCCAAGGACAACAGACAGAGGCTCAATCCCAAGGTGAGGAGGGGATCCTTTTGGTAGAGGCCGGCATAGTCACTAATTTGATCGGAGCCTGTGCGTAGGGAAAAGAGAATAACGCAGGTAAAGGCCCCCAGGTTCATAAAGAGGTAAATGAGCAAGTAAAAGAGCATACTGGCATAACCAGCCTCCGTACCGACGATAAACCCAATCATGACAAAGCCCGCTTGACCAATGGAGGAGTAGGCCAACATCCGCTTCATACTGGTTTGGGCTAGGGCAACGATATTTCCCAGAACCATACTGAGAATGGCCAATACCGTAAAAATTAATTGCCACTCACCGGCAACCACAGGGAAGGCGATCGTCAAAAACCGAACGGCTAGGGCAAAACCAGCGGCTTTAGACCCCACGGACAGGAAGGCAACGACGGGGGTTGGCGCACCTTCATAGACATCGGGAGTCCATTGGTGAAAGGGGACGGCGGAGATTTTGAAACTGATCCCAGCAATCACGAACACCAAGGCCATGAGTAAGCCCAAGGACTGGCCAGAGGATAGGGCTGCGGCAATATCGGATAACTGGGTAGAGCCGCCGGATAGACCATAGAGGAGGGAGGAGCCATAAAGAAAAATAGCCGAACTGGAGGCACCGATGAGCAAGTATTTCAAGGCGGCTTCGTTGGATCGGCTATCCCGCTTGGTGTAACCCGTCAGCAGATAAGAGGCAATACTGAGGGTTTCCAGGGATACAAAAATCATCACCATCTCCTCAGCCCCGGAGAGGAACATCCCCCCGACTGTTGCTGTGAGCAAAATACTCATGTATTCCCCTAGGGAACTGCCGGTTTGCTCCACATAACGAATGGACATGAGGATCGTCACAAGGGCTGAAAGGGCAACGATCGCCCGGAAAATCAAACTGAGGTTATCCCCCTGGAAACTGCCTAGGAATGACACCGTATTGGGTTGATTCCAGAGAAATACCATGGCCGCCACCGCACCCAGTAAGCCAGCGATCGCCAGGTAAGGAGTCCAGCGATCGGCGGATCGCCCTTGAATCAAATCCGCCAGCAAAACCAGCAGAAGTGTCACAATAACGATGCTTTCCGGGAGAATTGCTCCCACATTAAGTTGTGCCGCTAATGTTGTCAGATCCATAGGGTAGAGCCACGGTAAAAATGCCAAATGTATCTTAGCCTATTGCCAGCCGTTCTTTGTTGGCTTTACTCCGATTGAGTCCTTGGTTTTGGTACCCATAGGCCAGGGACGTAGATAAAAAACTGATTTAACTCGTAAAGAAGGATATAGATTTACCCAAAGAGTGTAACAAATGGTCGTGAAAGGGCGGGTCTGTGTGAAGTCCGATAACGTCAGGACTAAAGTTAAGGTGGTTGTCCTCGGTATCGGGGGATAATAAAACTATCAAGGTTAGCGATCGCCAAGGAGGATCATAAAATCATGTTTCAACGAATTTTAGCTGCCGTTGATGGCACTGAACTGGGAGAACAAGTTTTCAAGGAAGCCTTATCCTTAGCCAAGGCTAATCAGGGAACCTTAATGCTGATCCATGTTCTCTCGCCTATGAATGAATCCTACCCAGATCCGATTTTTACCTCCCCCGTTGCCACTGGGGTTTATATGGGCCTCCATGAGGAAGTTATGAAAGTCTATACCGAACAGTGGGAAAGTTTTGAGCAAAGGGGATTGGATATGCTGCGAAACCTGACCCAACTCTCCATGGATCAGGGGGTGGCCACTGAATTTACCCAAGCCTTAGGGGATCCAGGGCGAGCGATCTGTAATTTAGCCAAGGATTGGCCCAGTGATCTGATTGTTATTGGCCGTCGCGGCTTAAAGGGACTGAGTGAATTATTCTTAGGTAGTGTGAGTAATTATGTCCTGCACCATGCCCATTGTTCGGTGTTGACTATTCAGGGCATTGGCACTGAGCCAGATCAATAAATCTGGATCAATCAGTGGTGGGCTATGGAATCTCTAACCCCTCCAACTTGAACCTTACGTTAACGGCACTCGGCTGCTAAGGCAGACTCGACTGGCACACCATCGATCTCTAAGACTGTCTCATCTCTTTCTTCGAGTAATTGACAGAGGGTTTTCTCTAGGGGAAGTTCTTCCTGTTCTTGGCCAAAAAGAATGGTGGAAATTTCACTGGTGAAATGTTGCCCTGCTGGGGTGGAATTCATCGGAACAGGTGCCACTGGAGCAATAGAATTACTGGGATTGCTTGGTAGAATCGGTAAGGCCTGATTGATTGAAAGAATTGGGGTTGCTGGAATGGGTAAGGCTTGATTCGTGAGCGTAAATGCCGCAGGAGCCAGACCACTCACAAAAGCCTCTAGGGTAATCAGACCTGCTTCGCCGTTGGTGAGTAAACCAGCCAAGGTAGCAATGCCATTGGCATCGGTGATAGCTGTATTGCCTTGGGTAAAAATTAAAGCAGGGCCACTAGTTTGGCTAAATTGAATAGTGACTCCTGATGCTGGGAAACTAGACAAACTCTCAGCTAACCGAACTTGCAGAGCCGTGGGAACCGTTGAATTCACCAAGGCTTGCTGATTATTGCCTTGCAGGGTTTGGAGTTGATAGTTCACTTCCACTGCTCCTAAGTCAACGATGCCGTTAACAATCCGGGTTGCCCCCCGCTGATCGGTAGTGACAGTGCCGGGAACAGACGCATTTACCCCCGCATTAATGGCCGGACTGCCAAAGACTAAGAGATGGGTTTGGGTGGGGCCGCCATTGTTGGCGAGGGGGCCAATGATTTGACTGGTTGGAACTGAAGGGGCAAAGTAATTGACATTCTCTATACCACTGGAGATCGTGCCACTAATGCCCAGAGTGTTGTTTTGCCCAACAAGGTTATTGCCAGTAAGGTTTAGAGTGCCATTGTTATTAATTTCAGGGCCGGTGGGTGCAGTGTTACCACTAATAAGGCTGTTGGTCACATTGACTGTGCCATTATTATTAAAAATCCCGCCGCCGCTGCCATTAGCCGTATTGCCACTGATGGTGCTGTTGGTCACATTGACTGTGCCATTATTATTAGCAATCCCCCCGCCGCCGCTATTAGTATTAGTAGCCGTATTGCCACTGATGGTGGTGTTGGTCACGGTGAGCATGCCAGTGTTAATAATCCCGCCGCCGGCAGTAGCCGTATTGCCACTGATGGTGCTGTTGGTCACGGTGAGCGTACCATTGTTAAGAATCCCGCCGCCGGTAAAATCACCCGAATTGCCACGCGTAATGGTTAAATCATGCAGATTAACTGTAGTAGTACCCCCTGTAATATTGACCACCCGACGAGTATTTTGACCACTAAGAATAGTACTTGCTGCCCCTTGCCCCTGAATTGTCACATTGCGGTTAAGCGTTAGGGTTGCCCCCTGATAGGTTCCGGCTCCTAAATTAATCGTCCGAGTTCCAGGATGGACGGTAGGATTAGTCGGTAACGCATTATGAACCGCTTGAATCGAGCTAGTGGGCACGGGATCAGTGGTTTCTGGATTCACCTGATTCAGGTTAAACGTCACATTGCCTGTGCCATGGTTAAACAAGCCAGAGTCGCGAATAAACCGCCGCATCGTCAAGGTTAAAGAATTGCCACTCGTCCAAGTAACATTGGTGTTTAGGGTAATATCCCCATTGCCCCCTGTGCCGCCCGCCGTACTGATCGTAACATTATTCGCTAACAAGGCATTTTGGAGAGTCGTTGCAGTTAAAACAGCCGGGCTGTTCGTGGTGTTGAAATTTGGGCTGCCAGAAATATTGTTATCGGATGTAGCATTGATGGTCAAATCAGAAGGGTCTAATAACCAAGTGCCCGTTGTCCCTAGGGGAGCAGTTGTATCCACTCGCCCATGATCCCCTACATGGAGACTTGCAGCCCCCGATGTCTCAACAAAACCACCATCCCCACCCAACTGGCCACCCCGCGCCATAATCGTGCCATTGAAGACCGTGCTATTATCCGCCCAATTAATCACCGTGCCGCCATCCCCTTGGGTCAGCGCATCCGCTGTCATCACGGTGTTGTTGTCCACAAACAGGTGTTGGGCATTGAAACTACTATCTAGGCGACCCGTACCTGCTGTTCCTCCCAGATAATCCCCACCTCCCAGGATCGTGCCACCACCCGTTTCTCCATCGGCTCTCAACTGGGCATTAAGCATTGCCACATTTTGACCGAGGACATTGATCTGTCCGCCCATCCCCTCAGGATTCGAGACATCTATTATCCCTGAGACCACCGCTGTCGCCCCCTCCACCGGCACATTCACCCTATTGGGGTCATGCACCAAACTAATCGAGCCATCGGCATTGTGTACTATACTATTGACCCGTGGATGATCTTCTCCTCCCGTAATCAATCGGGGTAAATCAACGGCTTCAATCACCCCATCTTCCGGGATACGATCCGCCGGAATCTCTAAACTGAGGATCATTCCCTCCTGGGAAATCCGTACCATGCCCGTCTCTGGGATTGCCTGAATCGTGATCGTTCCCCCCGGTGCCGATAGGGTTCCCGTATTGAACACCTGATGACCCATCAATGTTAAATTCTGCCCTGGGCCAACGGCTAAATTCCCTTCATTGACGATAATTCCCGTACTCAGGAACTCAAACCCGGTGGGATTCCCAACAAGGTTGGCGTAGTAGTTAAAGCCATTAGTGTCAAAAATGCCGCCATCAAAATGCACTCGCTGAGCCGTTGAGGCATGGAACGCTGCCGGTACGTTTAACTGGGCATTGGGGCCAAAAACAATTCCCGCCGGATTGAGTAAATAGAGGTTGCTGTTACCTCCCATTACCTGGATTAAGCCATTGATATAGCTGACATCGTCGCCATTCACGCCAGCGAGGATATTGCGAACCCCAGGATTGGATAAAAAATTAGCAATCTGACCCTCATTTAAGCCAAATTGCTGGAATAGGTGAAATAGATTTCTGCCATCCCTGGAAACCGCACCACCACCAATATCAAACTGCTGGCCATTCACCGTGACGACTGTACCTGTACCTCCAACCGCTGGTGTAATCTGGGCTAGACTGGGACGAGGTAAAAATACACCCGAAAAAGCAAAAAGGGAAAGCCACAGGTGAGTCAACTTATGAAGCATTGGAGTGAGCCTTATTAGTGACCCGATCTTAGCCACTCATTTTGCGATCGACAAGACTTCTGTTACATTTCTTTTCATTTGCTTTGACAATCTATTGATTGAGTCTCTGAATCCACTTCTCTAGGTCATTGAGTTCGCTGAAATCCAGCAGGGCATCCCCCAGGGATTCCAATTGCTCTAGGGATAGATGATTGATTTGGGTTGCGAAAGATTCAGGGATGGGCCCGACTCGGCGGGTGAGTAATCGCAGAATAAGTGCGCGTTCGCCCTCTTGCCGTCCTTTGCGTTCCCCTTCCTGAAGAATCTCTTGATAAATCACTGATTCCCGCATCATTCCCTCCCGAAAAATGGTTTGAATAAGCTCCTTCCTGTACTGTAACCCAGCCAATAGTTGAACGACGGTACTCAAGTCCTGCCGCGCTTGGACTGATTCAATTTCACCAATTTTATCCGCGACGGACTGCAATAGGGCTGCTTCATTTTTTGTTTTACCCAAGACCGCAAAAGGAAGCAGGGGCGGAATCCTAAAAAATTGATTGGGGTCTTCTTCCCAGAGTTTAATCACTCGATAGCGATGGGTCGTTGTTGGTAGTTCAAACGCATCAGGCACATGAACCTTTGTTCGCCGTAGCAAGATCAAGACCTGGACAATCTCGCAGTGATAGTTGCGATAGAGTCTCAGCCAATAGTCCAGCATCCGCAGAGGCAATGTCGGTTCTGGCTCGACTTGAAATTCTAAATGGAGAATACAGTTCTGGGTCTGCACCAATGTTACGGAATCGGCGCGGATCGGTTCCAAGTTCAGTTCTGTTTTCAGGATTGAAACATCTTCTGAGGAATCATTCAGGAGCCACTGGGTAAAAGCGGTGGGATATTTTTCGGCTAGGTATTTACAGAGGTTGTCACGCATTTTCCTGTTTTAGGAAATAGATACGGTTGGCATTGGCTGACAAAGTTGATTTTGAAAATCTAATTCTTGATTAGCAACCTGGGCGATCGCCCCGACCATGATTTCTGCCACAGACATGCCTTGGTCATACTGTTTTAGCCACTGTTGGGCTTGGTTGCCTTCCCGGAGAATTTTCTTAATTGGGGTGAGGAAGCAACTAAACCCTTGGCCCTTGGCAATTCCCCAAACCTCGTCGTATAACTGGGCAATCCAATCCGCCGCTAGAATTTCCCGTCCATCCTGCCAGTGGTGAAGTTTGGCTTCTAAGCTATGGCGGGCTGCTGCCGCTTCATTGGTATCGGCTAATTGGGCCAGTTCTGTGGCGTTAAGCTGACTCGTTTTCAGGGGGTCAAGTCCTGGTTGATCCATTAATTGCAATAGACGAGCTTCTAGTAGTGCCGTAATGGCTAACAGATCAATCGGATCGGTGACTAGATCACAAATGCGTAATTCCAGACGATTTAAGTCGTAGGGACGGCGATCGCCATTGGGTCGGACGGCACTCCACAGGTGTCGAACATTCTGCATCGTGCCAATATCTAACTGTTCCTGAGTCCAATCAATAAAATGACGATGACTGGTAAACAGAGGTACGGCAACAGGGGTCTTGGGAAATAGGGCCCAGCGGGTGGAATGATACCCAGTCACCTGACCATCTAGAAAGGGAGATGCGGCACTCAGGGCTAAAAAGAGGGGAGCCTCAACCCGAATCAGCCGACAGGCCTGGATTAACTGCTCTAGATCACCTATGCCAACATTAATATGAATACTTGCGGTGACAACCTTTGTGCCGTAGGTTTGCTCAATGTAGCTATGGTACGGATTTTGGGGATCGGAACGATAAAATTGTTGGCTATTGCCCAAGCTGAGGGTACTGCCCGGTACCAAGGTATAGTCCCCCAATTGGTGCAGATAGGCCCGCAGTTGAAAACGAGGACGGAGGAGATCACAAAGGGCCTGATCGTAGAGGTAGAGGGGGGCAGTGGTATATTCCACATTGCGACTGTCAGGTTCGCGCACAAAACCGGATAGATCCCGGACAATGCGATCGGATAGCCCAATAATCTCGCCCTGGGGGGTTCCGGTATAGATTTCGACTTCAAATCCTTTGGATAGCACCGCGTCTCTCCCCTGGAAAAACAATTTCTCTTATTTTCGCACTCAGATCCGTCGGTCTGTCTACACCCAAGGGATGCAATCCCAATGGTTGCTCTCCTAATCTGGCGATCGCTGGTATTTTGGTGAAATCAACTATAATAAAAAAACCCTTTATTTTTTTTCATAAACAATTGTGTTAGCTACTGCTTTTCCTGTATCGGTTTCCCCTATTCCCACGGATATTGTGGGGGCGATCGCCCAATTAAAGAAAGACCTAAATGCCGTGATTTTGGCCCACTATTACCAAGAGGCGGACATCCAGGACGTAGCGGACTACATTGGCGATTCCCTGGGTCTATCCCGTCAGGCTGCTCAGACCCCAGCGGATGTGATTGTTTTTGCCGGGGTTCACTTCATGGCCGAGACGGCGAAAATTCTGAATCCTGATAAGTTGGTGTTACTGCCGGATTTAGAGGCGGGTTGCTCCCTTGCCGATAGCTGTCCGGCGGATCAATTTGCCCAATTTAAGGCAGCCCATCCCGAGCATCTGGTCATTTCCTACATCAATTGCACGGCTGAAATTAAGGCCCTCAGTGATATTATTTGCACCAGTTCCAATGCCGTTTCCATTGTGGAGCAATTACCGCCGGAACAAGGAATTATTTTTGCCCCCGATCGCAACCTTGGTCGCTATGTCATGGCCCAAACTGGCCGGGAGATGGTGCTATGGCAGGGGAGTTGTATTGTCCATGAAACCTTTTCAGAGCGTAGAATCATTGAACTGAAAGCGGCCTACCCAGAGGCAGACGTGATTGCCCATCCAGAATGTGAGGAGCCTGTTCTCCGCCATGCCCAATTTATTGGTTCAACGACCGCCCTACTGCACCACACCCAAACCAGCGATCGTCAGGTTTTTATCGTGGCAACAGAGCCAGGGATTATCCATCAAATGCAGCGGCAAAATCCCCACAAAGTCTATGTTCCGGCTCCTCCCAGTAATCGTGCCTGCAATTGTAATGAATGCCCCTTCATGCGGCTCAACACCCTGGAGAAACTCTATCTCTGCATGAAAAACCAGCAACCTGCCATTGAGATTGCCCCAGAGATTCGGGCAGCGGCCCTCAAACCCATTCAGCGAATGCTAGAAATGTCTGCCTAGCCGACGGTGGCCGAACAGGATCGCAAGGAATAGTCCACAAATCACTCCTAGGGTGAGGACAACACCAAAGGGTAAGTGAATGGATTGCCAAAACCCAAAATGAATGCGGACAGGGGTGGCATTCTGGACGGAGACAATGGCGATCGCCCCCATCCATAGGGCCATGATCATCAAAAAGACAATTCCTTTCATAAAAGAGTGCTATTGCTCAGCAAATCATTTGGTTTTGGTCTTGTCTAGTTTTTCAATCGCTTCTTCAGTGCGATCGTGGGGATTCAAGGGGGAAAACCCGGGAAATGTGCCACGAATAACATCATTCATTCCCTCGCGGGTGGCCGTACTCAGACCACCGAGGGGTTCCGGCAAAATGCGATCGCCAAAGCCAATATAAACAATACTCAACAGGAGGATCGGTACAATTAAGTCTTGAATACGCATTAGGCCCATGGGAAGATCCTCGTCACGGCTATTTATGGTTCTAGTGTACAAGATTCCCCCTTTATGCTATAGAATGCTTAATTTATTTATGAACTTTAATTTATTTATGGACTTTTTTATGGGTTTTAATGAACTGATAGGCGAGGGCGATCGCCTGGTCATTGATGGTATGGCCCATGGTGAGTTCCCGGTAGGTGCATTTAAACCCAGCTTGGTTGAGGCGATCGCGGCTATCTTGGGCCGCCTGAACCGGAATCACAGGATCCTGGTTGCCATGGATCATCAAAATCGGGGGAGAGGGTTCACTCCTGGGGAGCGATCGCAACCAATAGCCACTAAAGACGACTAGGCCCGCAAAGGGATACTTGAGGCCCACCTCTAGGGTCATGACTCCCCCCTGGGAAAAGCCACCTAAGATTGTGCGGCTCAGATCAATATCCTGGGTTGTCAACCATTGCTCTAGGAGACGACAACTATAGTCAATGGGGGCTTCATCCCCTGCCGCTGGCCCAGGTTCTCGAGGGGGTTCCCCATGGGGATCCCTCACCGTTCCATCCTCCTGGAGGTTCAATTCGTACCACATTCGTCCCCCTGGCACTAAGGGATGGGGAAAGGGAGCATTGGGGGTAAACCCTTGACCGTCCGGGGCAAGAAGGGGAACCAGGGGCAGTAAATCAGCGGCATTGGCCCCCCAACCATGGAGCAAAATCAGCCAATAGGGGGGATCCGCTTGGGGCGGCTGGGGAAATCCTATCACCTCAAGGATGGTATCGGGATCAGACATCAAAAAAACCTCAGGAACGTCTTAGTAGATTAGCGATCGTCCCGAACAGATTCCGAGGCGGGGCTATCCATGGGGGCTGGATGCTCTAGCTTTTCATGCCATTGAATGTCAGGCATGGCCTCAAATGCTTGCCGTAATGAGGTTTCCCAAAATTTACGCACCTTGACGAGGAAGGGATCCCCAAGCACAAACTCTGCCCGGTGTTTGACTAAAAAGCTATCTGCTTCGTACATCACCATACTAAAGGGCGGCCCCACCGAAATATTGGATTTCATTGTCGAATCTAGGGACAGTAGCGCGCACTTCGCCGCCGCCGTAGCCGAGATTTCATAGTTTAGGGTGCGATCGAGAATGGGTTTACCATACTTGGTTTCACCAATCTGCAAAAAGGGAGTTTCCGGCGTGGCATGGAGAAAGTTCCCCTGACTATAGATCAGATAGAGAACGTGCCCCTCACCGCGAATTTGACCACCGAGGAGAAAGGTACATTGATAGTCAATTTGATCCTGCTGGAGCCACTGGCGATTGGAATCCGTGACTTGGCGCATTTTGCCGCCGATATAGCGGGCGATCTCATACATATTGGGCAAGGTGTGTAAACTGATTTCTGCCTGGCCCTTTAAGTCCCGCTGCATCAGGGTTAAGACCTCTTGGGTCATTGCCAAATTACCCGCAGAAGAAAGGATAATCGCTCGCTCTCCTGGTACGGAAAAGTCAAAGAGCTTTTGATAGGTAGAAATATAGTCAACCCCAGCATTTGTGCGGGAATCCGCCGCCATCACCAGGCCAGTACGGGTAATAATTCCTAAGCAATAGGTCATACAACTCCTAGAGTGCCAGCTACATTACGTTCTATACCACTTTTTTTCTATACCACTTTTAAGTGGAATATATTACGCCTAGGGAATCCAACGATGCTGGCAGGGGATCGGGATTAAATTTCAAAGTTAAACCCTTGTTGTTTAAGGGCCTCGTATTTTTGTGGATCAAACTGATACAGCCTTGCTGCTCGATGGGGAACATTATCTTGGATTTCATCCAGTTCAATGAGTAGATGCATCTTTAATATCTTTTTGCGAAAATTACGTTTGTCTAAGGGCTGCCCCAGAATTTTCTCATAGAGTTTTTGCAGTTGGGTAAGGGTAAACTTTTTGGGTAAGAGTTCAAAACCAATGGGTTCCCGCCGCACTTTTCCCTGGAGGCGATCGCTGGCCATGGTCACAATTTTATCGTGATCGAAGGGGAGCTTCGGAATTTGCCGAAAGGGAAACCAAGCCGCATCTCTGGCATCGGTGGCAGCCTGGATGTGATGATCCCACAGATTTACTAATCCGTAATAGGCAACTGTCACCACCCGCTCCCGTGGGTCTCGATCGCGATCGCCAAAGGCATAAAACTGCTCTAGGAAAATGTTTTCGATACCCGTTTCTTCCTGAAGTTCCCTCTGCGCCGCTTCATCTAGGGTTTCGTCTAGGCGCACAAATCCCCCTGGTAGGGCCCACTGGCCGCCAAAGGGGGGTAGGTCCCGCTGAATCAATAGGATCTTAATATCTTCGTCATCTAGGCCAAAAACGACACAATCCACCGTTAATGCCGGCCGCGGATATAGATAGGTATAGGGCATCGGTATTTAGGACAATTCGATAGTCGAGCTTTCACCGTTTAGCATCTCACATCAGGTATTCCAGCGGCTTAATATGCCCTGTTGCGCTACCAACTTCTCAAGGCGTTCATCTACGTCCCAATAATATTGGCAATCTTTATCGTCTTATAGATTACTTGCCATCATGTGTAATTATGCTATCTTCTCAGCATGATCTCATAGTGTGAGCGACTTTGCGAATTTTTCGAGATGGCCATCATAAAGGCGGGAATTTGGAGGAATGGGTCTTTGTCTAATAGCTGTAGTCACTTCCCAGACTAAACTAGCGTCTGTTTTTGTTTCAATTTTGTCAGTCAATCAGGGGGAATAGGGGAAAATGACAGACCCATTTGAACTAATGAATTGGCATAAAAAAACAAAATATCCTTTCATTCTGCTGATTCTTTTGATGGTTGCGGGGGTTTACTTTTTCGTTTACGCCACAGGCGGAGTCAAGTATGTATTTCCGCATTCGATGTACTTACCAATTATCTTTTCTGCCATTGTTTTTGGGATAGCAGGAGGGCTACTATCTGCAATATTAGGGGGCATAGTTTTAGGCCCATTCATGCCCATAGACACCATGACGGGTGAAACGCAACAGACGATTAATTGGCTGTACCGGATGGGCTTTTTCGCACTTGTTGGTTCGATCGTAGGCTTTGCCAGTGATCGGATGCTTTTCTACGTAAAACAAATCAAATGGCTTGCCAATTATGACTCAACAACTGGACTACCTAATAGAATTTCGATGGAGAACTTTATTCAGAGTTTACCCGATCTATCCGAAAAAAACCGTTGTTCACATTTCTTACTAGGTATTGCACTGTCGAACGCAGACGAAATTGAAATGCATTTTGGGGCAAATGCTGTTAATCAAGTATTTTCCCATCTAGCCTGTTTAGCCAGCAGTGAATTGCCCAGCAACCCTTCTGTGTACCGTCTAGGCCACAATTGCCTTGGGGTAGTGTTGTTGGAAACTACCGAAACCGATATGAGGCAGAAGACGGAGAATCTGAAAAAAGCACTTCAAAAGCCGTTCGCCTTTGGTAGTCTGCACCTTCATGGCGATATTTACCTCGGAAGCGTGGTGCTAGAAAGTGCCATCAATGAGCCTGGAAAATATATTGAAAAAGTACGCTACGCCGTATCAGAAGCAACCGCAAAAAAACAGCAAGGTGAGATCGTTGTCTGCTCTGAACACGATGCGAGAATACGAGAAAATATTGAGTTACTGGGCGAACTGATGGATGGATTGCAAGCTGGGCAGTTAACCATGCACTATCAACCCAAGGTAATCACGCAAACCGGCTATATTTATGGTGCCGAGGCACTGATGCGCTGGAATCACCCTGTTCGTGGAAAGATACCCCCAAACCTATTCATACCCCGTGCCGAAGAAAGCACACTCATTGATCAAATCACCTATTTTGCAATGGATCAGGCACTAGGCCAAATCGCAACGTGGGAGCAAAATGGCCTGAAAGGTATGCAAATAGCGGTGAACATCTCAACACGTAATCTAATGAGTCATGATTTCGACAAAACGGTTCGCCAGTTACTAGATAGCCACGGTGTAAAAGGAGAAAATCTGGAGCTGGAAATTACCGAGAATTCGTTCATGGAATATGTTGAAAGCAGTCTCGAAAAGTTAACTACACTATCTAAGTCGAATATAGTTTTATCAATAGATGATTTTGGTACGGGGTATTCATCCCTACAGTACCTAGCCAAGTTGCCTATTTCCGTCATCAAGATCGATCAAGCCTTTATTCGCGGTTTACCAAACAATGTTGGAGCAAAATATATTGTGGAAGCAGCCATAAATTTGGCACACAAGTTGGATATGAAGGTTGTTGCGGAAGGGGTGGAGACCTTAGGCGCATACGATTTTCTTAGAAATGTAGGTTGCGACATAATACAAGGGTATTATGCCAGTCGCCCGATTACGGCCGGTGAATTCAATACACTGTACCAGGAATGTGGCGGTCGGCTTTTGCAAGTCTAGACCTACGCACTAACCAAATTACGCACTAGCTAAATATTAGGTGTCGTCACCCAAGTTAGGATACTGCATACTTAAAATTACTTCTATCCTATGGCTGCAATCCCTGAGCAAGAAAAAGCCCATCACCTACGGCAACTCCTCCAGGAGGCCAGCTACGCCTACTATGCGCTGGATCAGCCCATTATGGAGGATGCCGTCTATGACCAGTTATATCGGGAGTTGGCAACCCTAGAGGCAGACTATCCCGATCTGATTACCCCCGACAGCCCAACCCAACGGGTTGGTGAAAGGCCGGCGAGTCAATTTGTCAGCGTGACCCACGGCACTCCCCTCTACAGTCTTGAAAATGCCTTTAGCTGGTCAGATATGGTAGCCTGGCGCGATCGCTGGCAACGGTATTGGCGCAGTAATCAGGGGGACTTACCGGAAGATAGGAGCTATGGCTGTGAACTCAAAATTGATGGAGCCGCCCTAGCCCTGACCTACGAAAATGGCTGTTTAGTGCGGGGTGCAACTCGGGGAGATGGTATCACTGGCGAAGATATTACGAGCAATGTGCGTACCATTCGCTCCATTCCCCTCCGTCTCAATTTAAGGGAGCCGCCCCCCCTACTGGAAATTCGAGGAGAGGCATTTTTACCCCTTGATGTGTTTCATCAGATCAACCGCGATCGCCAAGATCAGGGAGATCCCCTTTTTGCCAATCCCCGCAATGCCACCGCCGGTACCCTACGCCAACTGGATAGCCAAATTGTCTCCCAACGTCAACTGGATTTTTTTGCCTATACTCTCCATGGGCCCAAGGGTTTTCTTCTGTCCCTGGAAACCCAAATCCAATGCCTAGAAGCCCTAAAACAGATGGGTTTTCGAGTAAATCCCCACTGGCAGCACTGTTCTACCCTAGAAGTAATCCAGGCCTACTACGATCGCTGGCAAACCGATCGGCTTTCCCTGCCCTATTTAACCGATGGGGTGGTGATCAAACTCAATGCCATGCACCTGCAAGAAGGTCTGGGGTTTACCCAAAAATTTCCCCGCTGGGCGATCGCCTGGAAGTATGAACCGGAACAAGCCATTACCCAGGTTCTCAATATCAGTGTCAATGTAGGGCGTACCGGTGCCCTCACCCCCGTGGCCGAACTCAAGCCTGTCCAATTAGCCGGAACCACCGTGGCCCGAGCTACCCTCCACAATGGCGATCGCCTGGCCCAATTAGACCTTCACATTGGCGATACCGTGGTTATTCATAAAGCCGGAGAAATTATCCCCGAAGTCCTGCGCGTCTTTCCCGAATTGCGACCCCAGGATGCCTGCTCCTTTCAACTACCGGATCACTGCCCGGAATGCCATGAACCCGTTGTCCAGCCCAAGGATGAAGCCGTTAGTCGTTGCATTAATACCGATTGTCCCGCCATTGTCCGGGGGGCCATTGTCCATTGGGTAAGCCGGGATGCCCTAGATATTGATGGCATGGGGGAAAAACTGGTACGCCAATTAGTGGTAACGGGCCTAGTCCATACCCCAGCGGATCTCTATGGTCTGACCCTTGAGGAGTTAGCCGGGTTAGAGCGCATGGGGCAAAAGTCCGCCGCCAATGTTTTCAACGCCATCGATCGCTCCCGTGAACGGCCCTGGAGTCGGGTGTTGTATGGCTTAGGCATTCGCCATGTCGGAGTCGTCAATGCCCAACTGCTCAGTGAAACCTTTCCCAGTGCCCCTAGTCTCGCCCAAGCGGAACAGGGGGCGATCGCCCAGATCCATGGTATTGGCCCAGAAATTGCCCAGTCCGTTTACCAATGGTTTCGGATTCCCCGCCATCAACACCTAATTCAATCCCTAGAAAAAGCCGGACTAACCCTCGCCACCGCCTCCCCAGGCCTATCCCAAACCCCTGAAATTGACCCAACCCTGAGGGGCAAAACCTTTGTGATCACCGGAACCCTGCCCACCCTCAGTCGTGATGAAGCCAAAAACTTGATCCAAAACCATGGCGGCAACGTCAGCGACAGCGTTAGTAAAAAGACAAATTATCTTGTGGTGGGTGAAAAAGCAGGCAGCAAACTCAAAAAAGCCACCACCTTGGGCATCACCTGTCTCAATGAAACAGAACTTTTAGAAATGCTGCGTTGACACTCCCCGACGTCAACTGGATTGAGAAATGCTGGGGGTGGTTAAAAACAGAATTCGCAAATGCTTACCCTATGCCCAGAACCTACGATCTGCAATGGAACAAGGACTTAAGTACCCACTGTCCCATACCAGTTTTTAGGGCAATGTAACCCCCTTAACACGCAATGCTCGAGAAGTTTGCTAATTTTAATCCTATTAAGTCCAAGTTGACTTACTCCTTTCGTTTGTCTGTTCAAGCCATTCGTACGATCGCAGTCAACCAGTCCCAGGTAAAACATTTGCTGTGAATCATTTTAGGGCATTTGTTTAGGGTGTTTCTTTAGGACGTTATCTTTTTGAAACATTAAGGTTGGGTTGCTCGGCCTTTTGATCGAGGCTGCATTGCGGGGAATTTCTATGTATCAGCGGCTACGCAATATTCATTCTCGCCTACGGCTTCAGCCTGATCAGGGTTTTACCTTGCCTTTGGTGGTGGGTATGGGCCTG
This sequence comes from Candidatus Synechococcus calcipolaris G9, assembly GCF_029582805.1. Classification (NCBI taxonomy): domain Bacteria; kingdom Bacillati; phylum Cyanobacteriota; class Cyanophyceae; order Synechococcales; family Synechococcaceae; genus Synechococcus; species Candidatus Synechococcus calcipolaris. The sequence continues at coordinate 1,803,210 of NZ_JAKKUT010000002.1, forward strand.
GTGATGATGCTCATTGGTGTCACCATGATGCTCAGATCCCAAACCCAAACAACAACGGCTTCGGCGCAACGGGCCTCAGAGCAGAGTGTGGCGATCGCCGAGGTGGGTCTCACCCGCATCCAGGATTTTTTCACTCGGAATCGTGCCTTCCTACGGGAAGATATTCATCCAGAGGGCTCCGTTTATTGGGCCGGTGAAAGCGGAGCCTATTTAGATGACTTGGGTTGCAATAATTCCCATCCCACCTACGTCGAGGCCGAGGCCTTTAATGAATCGGTTCCTGCTCAAGGGGGACAATTCCGCATTATTCGCTATCAAGCTCCCGGTTCAATTCCCGGTACAGGAACCCTAACCCTACAAGGGGAAACATTAATGGGAAATCAGGTACGCTCCAGTACCCGCCTAGAACTGGGGATTCCCGTCAGTCGCAGTATTGTGCCGAGTATGGCCACCCCAGAGTTATGGGCCCAAGATTACACCTTCCCAGGCGCCGGTACTCAAGTGCTGTCTACGGCATCCACCCAAATTGTCGAGGCCAAATGTGGTAACTTAGGCACGCTCGTCGGTGGGGCGATCGCTGACGGGCAAGTGACCTCCAACCCCGCCCTATCCTTGCCCTCTCCCTTGGCTAGTCCGATTCCCGCTGGCGATCCCTACGATCTGGGATTAATTAATACCGCATCCGGTGTCACCACCATTTTGCCCCGGCCCGCAGATACGCCCAATGGTTTGAACGGAGAATATATTTATCGGGGGCGCATCACCCTAACCACCACGGGCACTTCGCGGGTGATTGTTAAACCGGGAGAGCGCGTCACCCTTTACCTGTCTGGAGATCTACGAACGGCCCTATCAGCGGGGGGAAGTTCAACAACGCGGGTAAAAATTGGCCATGACTGTACCGATACCAGTGATCCACCGGATGGTATGTCCAATGGAGCCACCGTTGTGACAGGCTGTAGCCCCAGTAACTTTAAGATTATTGGCACATCTGCCACCAATGAAATTTCCTTTGCCAGTCGTCATACCGCCGGCTTACCGACCACCACAGAGGCGGTGATTATTGCCCCCAATGCCTTAGTGCGGCTTGGTCAGGCGAACTATACGACCCGGTTTAAGGGGATGATTTGGGCTCGGGAAATAGATTTATCCCAGGGAACAACCACCGTTGAACCCGTGCCCGTGGCCTGGACGACCCTACAGCCCACCCTGCCCCCCCTGAATCCGCCGGGTAGTGTGTTGCCCCTGGGTATGGATTCCATTAGTAAGTGGGAACGCAAGGCGGTGACTCCATGATTGTCTCTCCCTTAAAACTAAATCGTTCTTTTCTCAGCCCCCTAGGGAGAAGGATTCCCTTGGCATCCGCAGGATTTTCCCTGGTGGAAGTCATTGTGGGCATGTTGATTGCCATGTTGTTTGTGGCCAGTTCCATGCAGTTAATGGTCTATGCCATGCTCCTGCAAACCCAAGGACGGGAAATGAGTACCACCAAAAGCTGGATTCAGGAAGACATCGAGCAAATCCGTAGTTTAGCTGCGGGCTACAAGTCAACCCAGCTAACCGCCCCGACAACCCTGGGAGCCACGACGATCAATGTGGAATGGGTGGATGGATTTGCCAGTGGGGATACCCTACGGATTGGCAGTGATCCGACTCCTTACTCTGTGACGGCGGTTTCGACAACGCCAGCCCAATTAACCTTTAACCCAGCGATCGCCTCGGTTCAGGCCAGTGGCGGGAATGTGATCGCCATTAATATGTGCAATGCCACCACTCCAGCCTTTGGATTTGCCCAGGCCCTACGCACAGAACTACCGTCCTTGGTTGCATCTACCCGTACCATTGGTGGTCAAACCTATACCTTGATTCGAGGCGGGCCGGGGGGAAGTGCCATTCCAGTGGTTGCGAATACGCCACCGTACCATATTTTGCAATTTAATTATCAAGTGGTTCCCCAAGGATCAACGACTGCCGTTGCTGTGTTAGATACGGAGGTGATTCCCGATGCTGCCCTTAAATGTCCGTAGGTGGAATCGGGGCGTGACCCTGCCGGAAATTTTAGCCGTTGTGGTGATTATTGGTATTTTGGCGGCCATTAGTTTGCCGAGTTTTTTATCCTGGCTCAACGATCGCCGGGTACGGGATGCCCTTGTCAAAGTGGAAGGGGCGATGAAGGAGGCCCAACGGGAAGCAATCCGTCAAGGCCGCCAGTGTGACTTAATCATTAATACCAGTAGTAACGGATCAATTACGGGAAGTTGTTTAGTGACGGGGCCACGGACTTTTGGCGATCCTGCCCTGCCCTTTCTCACTCCGATTCAGCTTCGCAGTAATCGCAACGACTATAGTTTTTTTGTGAATGGCACTACCAATTCGACGGCAACCCTGGTTGTGGCCTTACCTACGGGTGAAGCAACCCAGCGTTGCTTTGTCCTATCCAATGGGGTGGGGATGATGCGGAAGGGAACCTATCAAGATAGCGATACGGTGGGAGCTACCGCAGCCAATTGTACGACGCTACAGGTGCAATGATGATGCCACGGTTTTTCTTAGGGCGATATATTGCCTTAGATTTTTCCTTAGAGCAACAGGGTAAAAATAATGGGTTTACCCTCACGGAATTAATGGTGGGGGTGGCGATCGCGGGGGTGGTGATTGCCTCGCTCGGGTTTGCCCTCGTCACCTTGATGGGCATTGATCAAACCAGTCAATCCGATGGCGATCGCCGCGTTGAGATTGATCGCACCCTCAGCTATTTATCTAACGATATCCGCCAGGCCCGCAGTGTCAATTTACCCACGGGCTATACGGTGAATCCTACGGCCTGTGCCACCAATACCCCAGTGCTACACCTGCGGAATCCCGATAATACCAACACAGTGTATTACATCCGCGATATTAGTGGCTGTAATAATATTGTCTGGCTCAAACCCAACATGATTTATCGCGTACAACGGACAACGGGCGGGCTGGATTTACCGGATCCCCCCCATGCCATTCCCAATAATGTCGGTAATGAAATCATGGATGCCGTTCAGCCGCCAACAACGGCTTTTACCTGCCCCAGTGGTGAACAAGCAGGAGCCAATGGTTTTTATGTTTGCCTTGAAAACTCGCGCTCCCTCACCATTCATCTTTTTGGGCGGGGAAGCCAGGGGCAAACCATGCCAGTTCAATCCACACGGGTGGCAGTGCGGGGAAGCTAGAAAAGCAGTAGCGAAACAACTGACGGTTTGCGGTGTCCCAATGCGGTAGGTAATGAGATCGCCTTCTTCGTCCACCTCTAAGCTGAGGTAGATTTAGGGGTTTTTAATGACCCAAATTATCCGGCAACAACCTGAAGGGCATCAGGCCGATCAACAACGATATTCGTTTGACTAAACTGGGGCGTTACCGTCCATCCCCAGGTCACAGCCAATCCCATTGCTCCAGCCCGTTGAGCCATGGCCATATCCCCATCTCCATCCCCAATGACCAAGGTAGCTGCCGGTGCAATTCCTAAATCCTGGCACAGGTGGAGGAGGGGGGCCGGATCTGGTTTTGCCAGAGGCGGTTCTATCCCCCTTGCTTGGGTAAAATATGTATCTAATTCATAGGTCTGTAAGAACTCTTGAACATTAGCTGTACTATCCGCCGATAACACCGCCAGGGGAATAGCTGCAGCCGCAAGGTGTTGCACTAAGTCCATCACACCCGGAATGAGCGGTGTTTGACTGGCTTTAGCAGATTCATGGGCATCAGCTTCTGCAAAGGCTTGTTGGGCCAGGGTACGGGCCTCAAACCAACTGATACCCGTTTCCGCAATGTAGGCCGCCGCCGCAATCATATTTTCATAACGGCTTCCCACCGCTTGTAATCCACTGGGGTTCAGGTGATCCCGCTCCACCCCAAAGGCAAGTAAGAGAGGCTCTTGGGTTCCTGGAACCATGGCATCCACACGGCGTGCCCGACGACGGGCTAAATGGGCTAAAAAGCCTTCCGACTGGGCGAGGGTTCCATCTTTATCAAAGACAACCCCTTGAACCTGATTAAATTGATGGGGAGAAGTGTGACCTTGAAGGTGACATTGGAGATTGATTGTTTTAATCATTTACAGACAAAAATTAGGTCATAAACAGTAGATGTAGTTAGACGTGAACATTGATAGGCAGGAGATCATCAGCTAATCAGCATATTTCTCTGTGTCCTTTAGAAAAATAGACTGCCCAAGTATTTTCTATAATAAGTTGAGCAGTAGTGAAGATGGTACGGTTCGATTTTGGGAGTCACTGGTTTGAATAATCTAAGATGACTCAAGATCTGCGAAATTTCCTGCAAATCCTAGAGCAACGGGGTCAACTCCAGCGAATTAAGGCAGCGGTTGATCCCGATCTGGAAATTGCGGAAATTGCCAACCGACTTCTCCAGGCAGGGGGGCCAGCCCTCCTCTTTGAAAATGTGCAGGGATCCCCTTTTCCGGTTGCCATTAATCTTTTGGGAACCCTAGAACGGGTCTGTTGGGCCATGGGTATGGAGCAGCCCCAAGAACTAGAAGCCCTGGGCCAAAAACTAGGCATGCTCCAGCAACCTAAGCCCCCGAAGAAAATTTCCCAGGCGATTGATTTTGGTAAAGTTCTCTTTGATGTGGTTAAGGCTAAACCTAGCCGGGATTTGTTTCCCCCCTGTCAGCAGGTAGTGGTGCAGGGGCCAGACCTGGATCTACAACAATTGCCGTTGATTCGTCCCTATCCGGGGGATGCGGCCAAAATCATTACTCTGGGTCTGGTCATTACCAAAGATTGTGAAACGGGTATTCCCAATGTGGGGGTGTATCGGCTGCAATTGCAATCGGCTAAAACCATGACCGTTCATTGGCTCTCGGTGCGCGGTGGGGCCCGCCACTTACGCAAAGCAGCGGCACAGGGTAAAAAACTTGAGATTGCGATCTCCCTGGGGGTTCATCCCTTGGTAATTATGGCCGCAGCAACCCCAATTCCGGTGGACTTATCGGAATGGTTATTTGCGGGTCTTTATGGAGGTGGTGGAATTCACCTAGCAAAGTGCAAAACCCTTGATTTAGAAGTTCCGGCCCTCTCGGAAATGGTCTTAGAAGGAACCATTACCCCTGGGGAGGTCTTGCCAGACGGCCCCTGTGGGGATCACATGGGCTACTACGGTGGCATTGAAGATTCGCCCCTAATTCGCTTCCATTGTTTAACCCATCGGAAGCAGCCCACCTACCTGACGACATTTAGTGGCCGTCCCCCCAAGGAAGAGGCCATGATGGCCCTAGCCCTAAACCGAATTTATACGCCAATTCTGCGACAGCAGGTTTCAGAAATTGTAGATTTCTTTTTACCTATGGAGGCCCTCAGTTACAAAGCGGCCATTATTTCCATTGATAAGGCTTATCCTGGCCAAGCACGGCGGGCAGCCCTGGCCTTTTGGAGTGCCCTGCCCCAATTTACCTACACAAAATTCGTGATTGTTGTCGATAAAGAGATCAATATTCGGGATCCACGCCAAGTGGTCTGGGCCATTAGCTCCAAGGTGGATCCAGTACGGGATGTGTTTATTTTGCCGGAAACCCCCTTTGATACCCTGGACTTTGCCAGTGAAAAAATTGGCCTGGGCGGTCGCATGGGAATTGATGCCACTACCAAAATTCCCCCGGAAACCAACCATGATTGGGGTGAACCCCTGGTGTCGGACCCAGATATTGCGGCCCTAGTAGATCGCCGCTGGTCAGAGTATGGCCTGGCGGATATTCCCCTGGATCAGGTTCCTGCCTATCTTTTTGGTTATGATTTGCCTTAGGGAGATCAATGATTATCTCAAAAGCGTCTATGGATGGGGATGATAAGATAAGAATTGTAGACCTAGATTCTAAATTAAAGTCCACTTCATCCTGACAGGAGGACGATACCCCTATGGCAGCAACCCTTGAGCTTTGTTCTGAAAACGTTGAAACCGTTCTCGATGAATTGCGCCCTTATTTAATGGCTGATGGCGGGAATGTGGAGCTTGTGGAAATTGAAGGGCCCGTGGTCAAATTACGCCTCCAGGGGGCCTGCGGCTCTTGCCCCAGTTCAACGATGACGTTGCGGATGGGTATTGAGCGCAAACTTAAAGAATCGATTCCTGAAATTGCCGAAGTTGAGCAGGTATTTTAAGCCCATTAGTACAATTCTGAGGCGCAATCTATGGCGGTAACGATCTCCTTGACTCCAGAGGCGATCGATACCCTGGATTTGACCCCTGCCTTGGTGCAGATCGATCCTTGGTTGACATCGGCGAAGATTCTGGACTATGAACAGCAGATCCAATTTGAGATCGATTATCCTCGCCCTAGGGAACAACCAGATTTAGAACTTTCTCAGATTGCGCCGGTGCGTCTCTGGTTTATTCGCCTAGATACGGTGTATCCCTGGTTGCCCTTTTTACTGGACTGGCGATCGGGGGAATTGGTTCGCTATGCGGCAATGTTAGTGCCCCATGAATTTCACCCCCGTCAGGGCATTCAGTATAATCCCCAAGCCTTGGATATGTTTGTGATGGCCAAGGTCTTTATCCTGTGGAAATGGCTCTCGGAGCAAGGCGTTCCCGCAGCAGGCAAAATTAAAGCCATGGCGGAAATGTTTGGCTATGAGTTAGATATGGGGTTGTTCAAACTTTTGCAACATTCCCCCTGAACTACGGGTGAGCTTTCTAGAATGAGAGCAGCGGTGAGGCAGTCGGCTTTATCTTACAAATCTGTCTTGCGATTTTTTAGTCCGAAAAATATTAAAACTATCAAGGTAGGAGTAGGAAATCATGAATTCTTTTTCGTCCCTGCTATTGGCAACATTGATGATGATTGCCCCGGCGATCGCAGTGCGGGCCCAAACCATGCCCGTTTCTCCCCAACCCCAGGATGGATTTGCCGACTCGGCGGCGATCGGCACGATTAATGTCAGCCCTGATCTCCGCTCTGCCCTGGAAGGCCCCCAGAATCCGTCCTATGACCAGTATCAGATGATTCAAGTTGAATCAGCCGCTGCCAACAGCATTAACCAAAATACCCAAGCGGATGTGCAACGGCCACCCCGGGCCCGCTTAATGAATGTGGAATTTTGAATTTTAATGTAGTTGGGGTTGGGAATCAGCCCATCAAAATAACATTATCCAGCACATGAATAATACCGTTATCTGCTGGAATATCCGCCGCCAATACCGTCGCATTTTTGACCTCAAAACCATCGGTGCCATTCATGGGAATCGGCGCGCCTTCTAGGGAGGGGATGGTTCCCATTTGAATTAACTCGTTTTGGGTGTAACGCCCTGCTGCTACATGGTATGTCAGAATTCGGGCCAGTTGGGGCGGATTTTGAACGAGGGTTTGTACCGTTCCTGGGGGTAGTTTGGCAAAGGCCGCGTCATTGGGGGCAAAAACCGTAAATGGGCCGGGTTGCTGGAGGGCTTCAACTAGACCCGCTACCTTAATGGCCGTCAAGAGGGTGGAAAAGTCGGGGTTACTGGCAGCAATATCAACAATATTAGGCATCATAATTTCCTCATGGAAGGCTAAACTCTCAAGCGAAAACTAAACAAAATAAGCAATAGGCAGCTTGACAAAAAGAACTCCACCACCGGAGCTTAGCGATAATCCTGACGCTGAATATCCCCTAGTCGGGCTTCAGGGCGAAGAAAGCGATCCATTTGCGTTTCAAAAAACTGACGGTTGGCAAGGCGGTGGCGCGGGTTCGGATCATCTAAGGGGTAGAGTAAGGCGGTTCGTAGGGCTTGAATCACCGCTGAGGTGACGTTATACATCGATCGCTGGAAACTAATCCCCAGTTGAATCAACATATCATCCTCACCTCGACAGTGTTCTTGGTAATAGGTACGGAGATAGGGGGGTAAAAAGTGCAGCATATCTTGCATGAGTAGAGTGGGCGGAATCCCGGCACTACCCACGGGAAAGACATCCGCATACAAGATGCCGTAGTGAAAATCTTTTTGATCCTCGGGGACAAGACCCGCTTGGGCATTGTAGGACTTGGTGCCACGGAAGGGGGCGGTGCGATAGAAGACTGCCTCAACATAGGGCAAGGCTGCCTCATAGAGCCAGGTAAACCCCTTAGCCTTAGGAATTAGTTCAAAACACGCATCACCAATGTAGACATGGTGATAGATGGGGCGACCGGCCACGGCAAAAATACCATTCACCAAGAAATTCATGGCATCGGGTACGCCCTTAAAGCCGCCTTCATCGTAAATATCTGACATCTCGAAGAAGACAGGAGCCATCACTTCCCAAAACAGTCCTAAATTGGCGTAATAGGATAGCTCGCGACATTTTTCGTAAAACATTTCTGGAAAGAGCTTGTGTAATCCAAGCATTGCCGGGTTGTGCTTGAAGTAAGCGGCGATGGCGCGATCGCAATTGGTTTTATATTCATCGGTGTATAGAAAATCATTAAATCGCCCCCCCATTTCTTGGTGCCAGAGCATGGCCCGCATACAGGCTTCCGCAAATTCCATATTGATGCGATCGTGCCAGAGGTGATGGAAGAGTTTGGGCCAGGACTGTTTGACTTCCCCTTTCTCTATAAATGCCAGCAATTCGGGATGGGCCGTTGCCGCCCCTCGCCAAATCCGCAAATCCGCCGTTTCGCCAGCATAATGATTGGGGAGATCCAGATACTCCTGAGGTAAGAAATATTTGAAAACGGGGAGTGGATCCAAAAATACCCGCTCGGCAATGTAGAGCAAATCCCGCCAGTAAAAGTCCATGGGGACGGCATAGGCTTTATAAATGCCAATGATCTGCATCAAGTTTTCTGGGGTATCCGGTAGCATGGAGCCGCCGGCCTCTAGGCGATGAATCACCTCCCCATGGGGATGGGTAGAGGGTGGAATCAACTCCGGGATTGAAGACATCGTAGGGGTCATCACTACTCCTTTACTTTTGAATATTTTTGAAGGGTATTTTTGAAGATCGTTTATTTTTGCAAGGAGATTGTTTTTACTGGGAAATGGATGGGGGGCTTGATTTCGTCGGCTATCACCCCTAGGGCTTGGGCCGTTACAATTCCTGGAGAGGCTACATCATTAGCGATAAATTTAGGAGAGGGTGGCGGTAGGGTGGCGATCATTGCTGTGGCGGTGGGTTCGGCCCATTTCACTAACCAGTTAGGTTGCAGCCCCAGAAAGAGAATGAGTCCAGCCAAGACAAAAGCCGGAATTTTTTCCCAAATTTCTACTTTGGGAAAGTAGGCGATCGCATTGTCCAGCTTGCCAAAGCAGGTGCGATTGAGCAAAATCACAAAATAAACAGCGGTGAGACCAGTTCCCACCACACAGAGTAGGGTTTGCAGCGGATAGATAGCATAGCTGCCCTGAAAGACTAAAAACTCCGTCACAAACCCCATTAGACCGGGAATCCCAGCACTGGCCATTCCCCCCAATACCAATAGGGCACTGGTCATGGGTAAGCCGCGAATGGGATTCATTAAACCATTGAGAACATCCAGTTCCCGTGTGCCTACCTTGGCCTCAATTACACCGACCAAATGAAACAGAATCGCTAAAATAATGCCGTGGGCGACCATCTGGGTCAGGGCCCCGGTCAAGGCAAGATCTGTGGCCGCCGCTCCCCCTAGCAATACATACCCCATGTGCCCCACGGAACTGTAGGCCACCATTCGCTTAATATCTTTTTGAGCGATCGCCGTAATTGCGCCATAGAGGACACTAATCGTCGCCCAACTGGCTAGGTAAGGGGACAAGTTAGCCCAGGCATCGGGAAATAGGCCCAATCCAAACCGAAACAGACCGTAGGTTCCCAGCTTTGCCACCACACCCCCCAACATCATGGCCACGGGAGCAGACGCGGCAACGTAGGTATCTGGCAACCAGGTGTGTAGAGGCACGAGGGGGATTTTAATCCCAAACCCCACCAGTAACAGGCCCAGTAATAGGTATTGCCAAACCAGCGGCAATCCATGGCCCATCACAGTATCGTAGGTAAAATCGGCGGCACCACTGAGCCAAACCGTCCCTAAAAAGCCCGCCAGAATCAGTGTCCCAGAGAGGGCGGTGTAAAGCAAAAACTTAACTGCCGAGTACATTTTCTTTTCCCCCCCCCAAATGGCAATCAACAGGTAGAGGGGAACCAATTCGATTTCATAAAGCAAAAAGAAGAATAGTAAATTTTGAGCCAGGAACGCTCCCGCCAACCCGCCACTCACCAGGAGCATCAAACCGTAGAATAGCCGGGGTCGCTCCAGATCCGGGCGACTACTCCAGATCGCAATCCAGGTGATCAAGCTATTGAGGCCGATCATCAGTAGGGAGAGTCCATCCACACCCAGGTCGTAGTTCAGGCCCAATGCCGGAAGCCAGGGCAAGAACTCACGGAACTGAACCCCACTACCATCTAGCTGAAACTGGCTAAATAACCAAAGTGTCCAGAGTAGGGTAATGCCAGAAAGGGTGAGGGCCCCATTGCGGGCCCACTGAGCCGTCAGTTTTCCGGGAATGACTGCAATAATCAAAGCACCAAGGATCGGCAGCCAGATGAGAGGGCTGAGCATGGTGATTTATACTCCTAACGCAAAATGGCAATGGAACAAATAAATAAAGAAGGGTAATTAAAGGAAAATTGGAGCAGGGTTAACCCTCAAACAACAGAAGGCTGAGAGAGAGCCTCAAGGCAGGGGGGTAAAATACTGCCAGCTTAAAAGGACAGCAATGAGAGCTACCCCCGCCGTAATCGTGAGAATATAAAACTGCGATCGCCCCGTATTCCCGTACTTGAGGGTTTCACCGCCAAATAGGGAAGCCAAGCCAACCCCGTTGACGACCCCGTCCACCACGTAGCGATCGAGCCAATCGGTCAGCCTAGAGAGCAAGTCTACCCCTAACACAAACGTGTTGCGATAAAACTTTGGGGTATAAAAGTCATAGGCCAGCAGGTTTTGGATGGGTTGATGGATAAGTTTCGCAGGTTGCTGAAAAATTCGGTTGACGTACAGCAGGATACCGATGGCAAATCCCAAAATACTGGACCACGTTAGGAGCAAAGCCATGTCTTTACTGAGGGCCGCCCAGGTGGGTAGAAGATGCAACTGAGCCATGATCAGCGGTAGGTGCAGGATCAAGCCCAGACCGAGGGTCATCGGTAGAACGATTAACCAAAGGGGTTCTGGACAGCGAACGGTCATCTGTTGACTCTGCCCAGCAAAAATTAGTCCAAATAGCCGCGCCAGGCTAAAGGCAGCGACCCAGTTGACGATTAAAATGATACCCACCAGTAGGCCATGGTGATCTTGCCAAAGTTGTGAAGCTAAGGAGAGCATGGACCAAAATCCGCCGAAGGGGGGCAGGGCAATCAGGCCAAAGGCACCGCCAATCACCGCCAGTCCAGTCACCGGGCGACGACTCCACAGTCCTCCCATTTGGGTGAGATCTTGACTGATGGCATTAAAAATGATCGACCCACACCCCATCACGAGGGTGGCCATCCCCAGGGCATAGGTCAGGGCTAAGGTTAAGGCTGTATTGGGGAAATGGGCCCCCACGGCCACAAACATCAATCCCATATAGGTACTGCTGATATAGGAGAGAACCCGCTTCACGTCTATTTGGGCCGCAGAAATGAGGGTTGCCCCAAGGGCCGTTAGAATACCGATGGCGATCGCAAAGGTTGAGGCGCTTGACGAGAGAGCTAGGACGGGTTCTAATTTCACCAACACCCACACCCCCGTGATGACGACGACGGCATTTCGCAAAATCGTACTGGGCAGGGGCCCCTCCATGGCTTCATCCAGCCATAGGTGTAAGGGAAACTGGGCACATTTACTCATTGGCCCAGCAATCAGAGCAATGCCAATTAATGTGATCACGGTTGGATCCGGGGTCGCCGTTTGCGCCCAAATCCCTAACTCACGAAAATCCCAGGTGTGGGCCAGGGGATAAATCGCCAGCACCCCCATTAATAACACTAAGTCTCCCACCCGCTTGGTCAGGAAGGCATCCCGGGCCCCCGTTACCACTAGGGGCTGGTTGTACCAAAAACCCACGAGCAGGTAGGTTCCCAGGGTCAAAATCTCTAGGAGCATATAGGAGAAAAAGAGGGAATTGCATAGGACTAGGGCACACATCCCCGCCTCAAAAAATGCCATTAGGGCAAAGAAGCGGCCCCACCCCCAATCCATTTCTAAGTAACCGACGGCATACACCTGGGCTAGTAAATTCAGCCCAGTAATGACAACACAGGCCCCCAGGGTAATGGTAGAAGCTTCAATGGGAATAGCCAAACTCAAATCCCGCAACTGAAGCCAGGGCACAGCCAAAAATTGGGGTGCATCATTTTCTAAGAGAGCCATTAAAGCCAGCAAACCATGGATGAAGGCAAAGAAGGTGGTGAGAATATTGATATAGCCCGCTGGGCGAGGGCCGGTTTTGCGAATGAGGGCGGGGGACCAGGGAATGGTTAACACCACACCTATCAGTGGGTAAAGGGGAATTAGCCAACTGGTTTGAGGCAAAATTGAGGTCATGGGTGGGGTACCTTCAGCACAATCAGTATCCAATAACGTGGGTGAATGTCAGCACGGAGAACTGACCTTAAATTTCATTTGTTTTATTGATAAAAACCTATGGAATCATAGAGATAGATAGATAAAAATGGTGGATATAGAGGATAGTTTAGCGAAGGATTGGGACAAAATGGAAGCCTAAAATTGATAAAACACTATTTGTATTTTGTTTATGATTAATAAGTTTCAATGATAGGCCGCCATAGAAACAAACCCTCCGTCCTGGCAGATGGGAGATAGGGGCCATCTCTGCAAACCCTTGTAAAGACCTTGTAAATAAACGTAACAGTGGTAATCAAGAACACCCCATTTCCTAAAACTTGGCCTTAGAATCGATAAGGATTTATTGAATACGTTGTAAGTAGGTCTTATGTCTACCGATTTCAATCGTGGCATCATGAAGTTTGAGGGTGCCGATAACCCCGTTATGATTGCTGTTTCTGCCGTTCTCGTCCTTGGGGCGATCGCTACGTTAATTTGGTGGGCCTTAAGCACCGCCTATGTGCTGCATTAATGCATATAAGTCATCAGGCAAGTCATTAAGCATTGTTGATGAAGTGACTGTTTAAGCGTTCAACCTCCCTCGTTTCTCTGGAGAAGGAATTATGGGTCGTGTGTTGGTGAGATTATCGCAAGCAGTGATGGTTTCCAGTGTCATGGTTTTGGCAGGGTTTTTCTTCTCTGGTCTGAGTGAGGCCCAACAGCCGGGCGATCGAGTCTTAGGGCAGTGGAGTGATGGCCTGTGGTATCCGGCCCGGATTCAAAGTGTCCAGGGCAACCGAATCCGCCTCAATTTTGACGATGGCGATGTGGCCACCGTGGGGCCTTCTCAGGTGCGCTGGGTGAACTGGAGCGTGGGTTCACGGTTGCAGTGTAATTGGAAGAACCAAGGCCGCTACTACTCTGGAGTCATTACCCAGGTGAGTGGGGAGCAAATTTTTGTCGCCTACGATGATGGCGATCGCGAGCAAACCGTGATGGGCCGCTGTCGATCTAATTAACACCTAGGCAAATACAGTTCCGAAAAAGGCGATCGCCTCCTGCAATGCAGCAATAAACTGGTCAATCTCAGCCAAGGTATTGTAGAAATACAGGCTTGCCCGGGCCGTGGATTGGGCATTCAGGTGACGATGTAGGGGTTGGGTACAGTGGTGGCCAGCCCGAATGGCGATCCCCGCCTGATCCAAGATCGTGGATAGGTCGTGGGGATGTACCTCCCCAGCCGTAAAGCTGGCAAGGGCGGCGCGATTCGTTCCTTGGGCATTGGGGGTTGGGCCGTAGATAGTCAGTTCGGGAAGTTCCCCAAGCCGTTGAAATAGGTATTGGGTCAACTCAGCTTCGTAGCCATGAATGGAATCCATACCAATCTGGGTTAAATAATCAACTGCGGCTCCCAGGGCGATCGCCTCAGCTATGGCGGGGGTTCCCGCTTCAAATTTGTGGGGTAAATCGGCGTAGGTGGCATGATCGAGAAACACATCCGCAATCATTTCCCCGCCCCCTAAAAATGGTGGCATCGATCGCAGCAGGTCTAGCTTGCCATACAGGAAACCAATGCCCGTCGGCCCACACATTTTATGACCAGAGGCCACCAGCCAATCACAATCCATCGCCTGCACATCCACGGCCATGTGGGGCACACTTTGACAGGCATCAATCAAAACCTTGGCCCCTTGGTCGTGGCCTAAGCGACAGATCTCCGTAACCGGGTTAATACAACCAAGGGTATTAGACACATGGACGATCGCCACTAATTTTGTCTTCTCCGAGAGAAGCGTTTGATAATGGGAGAGGTCAAACTCCTGGGTTTTGCTCAGCTCTACAAATTTAAGAACCGCTCCAGTTTTTTGGGCAACAAACTGCCAGGGAATCAAATTACTATGGTGTTCCATTACCGAAAGAATAATTTCATCTCCCGGTTGCAGGGTATTCATCGCCCAACTATAGGCCACCAGATTAATGGCTTCACTGGCATTACGGGTATAGACAATTTCCTGGCGGGAACGGGCATTAATAAACTGGGCAACCTTATCCCTCGCTCCTTCGTAGGCATCTGTGGCCTGGGCACTAAGGGTATGCACCCCCCGGTGAACATTGGCATTGTAGCCTTGGTAATAGTCCTGAAGTGTATTCAGCACCGCTAGGGGTTTTTGGGATGTAGCCGCATTATCTAAATACACCAGGGGGCGATCGTGAACCTTTCGATTCAAAATTGGAAAATCAGCCCGGAGACTATCGGCAAGGGTGGGGATTGGGGTAAACGTCATAGGGCACGGTTAGGGGGTGAAACATGGGCAAAAGGTAATTGCGATTATCTCCACTCGTAGCAGGTGGGTTGCTGCTGCAAAAACAGTTGCTCGACTTCAGTATATTCGCTCATGGGACTGGGCTGACGGCGGCGTGATTGAGGGTGCTATCAATCGGTGGGTGATAAAATTATGATGACATAATCTTAAATTTCATGGATATTAAATTTCATGGCTGTTTGGGGGGCTTATGACCAGTGTAACGGTTCCAACGCCATCGGTTGATCGGTCTCCATTGCTCCTAAATGTGCAAAATGCTGTCTTGAGAGTGACACCAGAGCATTTTGATCAACTTTGCATTGACAACCCAGAACTACGGCTTGAATTAACGAAGGATGGAGAGTTGATTGTTATGCCTCCAACGGGTGGCGAAAGCGGTCGAAAAAACTTAAATTTAGCCGTTGAAGTTGGAATCTGGAATCGAAAAACGAATCTAGGCGAGGCATTTGATTCATCAACGGGATATGACTTTACGGCGTTTGGGGGCGGCAAATTATCACCGGATGTTTCTTGGATTGAAAAATCTCGATTGGCGGGAATTGATCTAGTTGGCTTTATCCCAGTGGTACCTGATTTTGTGATTGAGCTGCGATCGGCAACGGATCCCTTACAGCCATTGCAGGAGAAGATGCAGGAATACCGCCGGCTAGGGGTACGGTTGGGGTTGCTGATTAATCCTCAAAGCCAACAGGTTGAGGTCTATCGTCCTGGGTGTGAGCTGGTGGTTTTAGAGTCACCGATCGCCATCGATTGTGACGAGGTAATGCCCGATTTTGCGATCGATATGAGCCACATTTGGTCATGAGTTCATCTCAGCCCAGGGTAAATGCTGGCCCAGGGGAAACACTGAATTGCCACTAAATTTCGGTTACTGGGCTAAGAGCATTATCCATAATTTAAGATCCAGTGCCGATCCCTAGGAACTGAGATATGGGTATCTTGGGAAAAAATCTTTTCTGTTGCCGTTAGGGCTGAATCCTGAAATCTAAAGGTAGTATTTAGTCCATTGGGCTGCCAAAGGCGAGTATAAATCTTGACAGCATCTTCAGGGCCAATATCGTAATATTGTGCAAGTAGTTTAATTGTTTCTTCGGAATCCGATTCCATTTTTTGAATGATTTTTTTATAATCTTCAATAAATTGACTGAGCAAACCCTTACGTTTGCCATCTTGCAGCATCGTTTTATGTATATTGAGAACGACACCTTGATAATCTCCGAGAAAATCTTGAAAGCCAGGATCACGATCGCCAGAGCATAAATAAGAAAAAGGTGGATTTAATAATGTTGCATCAATAGAGCCTGCCTTGAGTTGCTCGTAACGCAAATTAGTCGCACCCGCTTTAACCCAGGTTAACCGTTCATAGTCCTTGGGAGAATATTTAATTTTCAAGTAAAAACGTAATGCCCTGGCGTAACCTGAATCCGTATCAATACCAATGTTCTTTTGATTTCCCGCAATATTGATATGTCCACACAAATCTAAAATTCCACCATGAATAGGCAAGAGGGCAAGAATTTCAGAAAAATGATGTTTGAGTGCTATTGATAATGTGTCATCATAGGACATCAAAACAATATCTGATTTTCTTTGGATCAGATCCTGATGGGCTTCATCAGCATTTTTAACATATTTAATGTCGAGCTTAACCTCTAGAGCAATGTTTGACTCCTGGGCAAGCTGGGTCAATACAAAGGCAGAAATATCTTTGAATGCTGAGATTTTTAGTAATGAATTCATTCAACTTCAAAGAAATCTTACTCTAAGGTCATAGACCCCTTACAGGGTTAGGGCTTGGGGATTGGTTTCAATCAAATGGGCCAAATCCTTGAGGAACGAGGCGGCATCTGTACCATAAATAACCCGATGATCACAGGTAATGGTGACATTCATCTGTCGCTTGATCCCCAATAATCCGTCATCGGTGGCCACCACTTGGGGTTTGGAGGCTCCCACGGCTAAAATAGCTCCCTGGCCAGGGGTGAGAATGGCATCAAAGCAATCTACCCCATACATTCCTAAATTGGAGAGGCTAAAGGTACCGCTATTGTATTCTTGCGGTTGGAGTTGCTTACTACGGGCCCGCTCAACCAAATCTTTCCAGGTACGGGAGAGGGTATAAATATCACTTTGATGGGCATTTTGGAGGACGGGGGTAATCAAACCACCACCGGGCATGGCCACCGCACAGGCGACATTAATTTGACTGCGATATTGAATACCCTGGTCGCTATAGCAAGCGTTGATGATCGGATGTTTTTCTAATGTCAGGGCGATCGCCTTGGCCAATAGGGCCGTCATCGTCACACCCTTGGGTTTGATTTGCTTATAGAGGCGATCCAAGGCATCGGTGGTGATGGTGTAGGCTACATGGAAATCGGGAATCTCTAAGCTGGCCACCATATTGCGGACAACGGCATTTTGCAGCGTGGTCAGGGGAACCAATTCGGATTTGACACTGGCCGTAGCGGCTATGGGAGTAGGTGCGGCCTTTGCCGGCTTAGGGGAAGGGGATAGAACGGTTGTGGTTGCGGGGGCACTCCCTTGACCCACAATGGCTTCCACGTCGGCGGCGGTAATGCGGCCATTGGGGCCTGTTCCTGTCAAGGTTTTTAGGTCAACCTTAAATTCCTTGGCTAATTTGCGGGCCCGGGGAGATGCCACTAAGCGACCACTGGCCACGGGAGTCGCCACTGGGGTTTCAACTGTTCCACCATTGCGGGAAGGAGCAGGGGCGGCCGCCGAGCTTGTTTCCGGGGAACTGGTAGAGCCACCATTGGCAAGGGTTTTTAGTTTGGCCACGGCCTCGGGAATTTCTGCTTCCGTCTCCGCCACAAGGCCAATGGTGGCCCCAACGCTGGCCGTTTCGCCTGCGTCCACGGCGATCGCTGCCAAATAGCCCTCATAAAAGGACTCCACATCCATATCCGCCTTATCCGATTCCACAATGACAACGGTTTCCCCTTTCTCCACCTTGTCACCGGTTGACTTGACCCAAGAAACAATCTTTCCTTCCGTCATCGTCGAACTTAGGGCGGGCATGAACAGTTCACGAATCATAAATCTTATATGTCCTTTTGAGGATGGCCAGTTAATGATGCCGCGATCGCTGCCTGACTGGGGCCTCAGCCAAAACAACAATCAAAAGATAATAGGTAACTCTATAATGTACCGCGAATTTGTTCAATCACCCCATCCCGGAGCAGGATTTCCACCTGCATTTTCTGAATGAGATGATCCCCCTGTTTCGCATAGAAGAAGTTATCCATTTGTCCCTGATTCACTTCCTCTTCCATTTCCAGGCGTTGCACTTGATCAAGCTGTTGCAGCACATTGTTTTTCTGCTGAAGTAACTCACCTTGGCGAGTATTCACTTGGGCCTGTACTTCCTGGATGCGGGTGTTTAACAGTTCCGGTGCATCGGCGGCCGCTTGTTTTTTGAGTTCAGCGACAATTTGCTGGGCCTGGAGATCCACTTGCTGAAGTTGGCCATCAATTTGATCAATTTGGGCCTGGAGTTGCCTCTGGGCGTCTTCTTTCCATAGGGGGGTTACAACGGCCTTGACTGTAATTTGCCGCCGGAGGAGCAGCTTGGTTTCTGTAGAATCTGCCATGAAAATTACTCAAACATCCCGTTAATCATATCGTGGTAGCGATCGCTGACCACATGACGACGAATCTTGAGGGTTTGGGTCAGCAAGCCATTCTCCATAGTAAAGGGTTCTAAGATAAAACGGAAGGTGGAAATGCGGTCATCGGGGCGATAGCCGGGCCGATTTTGCACTTCCCGCAGGAGTTCTTGGCGGAACAAGTCGTTGAGGTCTTTGTTATCGACGCTGGGGCCCAGTTTGACCAGTTCACCCACCCCTGCTGGGGCATCCTGCTTGGGAACCTCTAGGCGATAGCCCTTACTGGTAGCCCATTCTTTCAGGGTCTCAATATTGGGGACAATCAAGGCCCCAAGTGCTTTTTTATCCTGGCCCACCAACATGATCTGCTCAATGTAGGCACTGCGGATACAGGCATCTTCAATGGGCTGGGGTTCAATATTTTCACCATTACTTAAAACAATGGTGTCCTTTTGCCGCCCCGTTAGGACAAGATCCCCCATAGGGGTGAGCAAGCCTAAATCCCCCGTATCAAACCAGCTGTCCCCATCCAAAACCTTGGCCGTTGCCTCCCGCTTATTGTAGTAACCCTGCATCACTTGGGGCCCCTTAGCCAGGACTAATCCCTTTTCCCCCACGGTTAAGGGTTCTTTGGTTTCTGGATGGACAATTTTAATGGCCGTATCGGGAATGGGTCGCCCCGCCGAACCCCGTAAATTGGCCCAGTAGCGTCGTCCGGTTAAGACCACCGCCGTTTCCGTTAAACCATAGCCCACTAAAACCTCTACGCCAATCACTTCGTAGAACGTATCTAAGTGGGGGGCAAGGGCACCTCCGCCACTAATGACCTGCTTGATTTGTCCCCCCGTTGCTTCCCGAATTTTGCTGTAAACTTGTTTCTCCCCTAGTCCATAGATTGGCCCTAGGAGCATGACTTGAACTCGCGCCAGGAATTTTTGCCAGCCCGATGGTTGGGGATGGTCTAAACTCAAGCCATTTAATAGCCGCCGTTGCTGGACATAGCGTTGACCTACCCCCAAAAAGAAGGTGGCTAATCGCCGTTTACTACTGGGGGCATCCCGCAGTTGTTTTTGCACCGCTTCATAAAACCCTTCCCAAATGCGCGGAACGGCAATCATGTACTGGGGTTTGCGCTGTTTTAGATCATTCTTGAAGTGGCGAATATTGGTATAGGTCTGACTACAGCCACAGGCAAACAGAAAATATTCACACACCCGTTCGTAGGCGTGCCAAATGGGTAAGACACTCAAAATGCGATCGCCGGCATCTGGTTGTACCACGGCCCATAGACTAAAAATCTGACTGATCAGCCCCCCATGGGTAATCATCACCCCCTTCGGCTGTCCCGTTGTCCCAGAGGTGTACATCAACGTGGCTAAATCCGTGGACTCTATGGCGGTGGCCCGCACCGTACCGTACTGCCCCTCTTGAAAGACTTGATTAAAACTCAAGATAGGAATGGGCAAATCCAGGTTCGGGGTTTCTGAACTCAGGAGTACCACCGTGCGTAGGGATAAGTCTGTCAACCCGGAGGCAATTTTTTTGAGTACCGCTAGATTTTCAATGAGTAAAAGACTAGCCCCACTGTCTTGCAAGATGTAGAGCAATTCTTGACTTTCAGCCTGGCCACTGCGTACCGCGTTAATTGCCCCGGCCATGAGGCTGCCCTGATCCGCAATTAGCCAGCGGGGACTATTGTCCGCAAATAGGGCCACCCGATCGCCCTTTTGTACCCCCAACACCTGAAGTCCGGCGGCAAACCGTTGAATTTGTTTATACAGTTCACTGTAGGTAATCCGGGTTTCTGGCTCTTCGTAGGGGGCATTCAGGGCAATAATGTCTGGATAACGCCGCGCTAAAACTGCCCAAATATCGGATATTGCCTGGAGCGATCGATATTCGCTAAAACGCTCCGGTGGGGTGGCATCCTGGGATAAACCTTCAGGGGGAGTGTAGGTATAAGCTTCCGTCAGCTCAGGCATGGCTATAACTCATAAATGGCAGCACCATCAAGATAATACCTAGCATTGGGGATATCATTCGTATCCGCTTAAGCTTTCGTAAATGTTTTCTCAACAACCTTCCTGGTAAAATCAGGCTGGCTTGACGAGGCACGCTATGACCACTGGAAAGATTCCCATTCTTGATCTGACGGCTCAGTATCAAACCTTGGCCCCAGAGATTCACCAGGCCATTGAACGCATCCTAGAGTCAGGGCAGTTTATTTTAGGGCCCGAGGTCAAGGCCTTTGAGGAAGAAGTGGCGGCCTATTTAGGGGTGGCCCACGCTATTGGGGTGAATTCGGGAACTGATGCCCTTGTCATTAGCCTGCGATCGCTGGGGATTGGCCCGGGGGATGAGGTGATTACCACCCCCTTTTCCTTTTTTGCCACGGCGGAGTCCATTAGCAATGTCGGTGCTAAACCCGTTTTTGTGGATGTAGACCTAGACACGTTTAATCTGAATCCAGCCCTCATCAAAGCTGCGATCACGCCCCAAACCAAAGCGATTTTGCCCGTGCATCTTTTTGGCCAGCCTGCGGCCATGGGCGAAATCATTGAGATTGCCGCCGCCCATAATTTAGTCATTTTAGAAGACTGTGCCCAGTCCTTTGGGGCAATATACACCGCCACCTGCCCAGATTGCCATTGTTCTCAAGCCACCCAAGATCGTCTCAGGAATAAATTTACCGGCACCCTCGGCACCATGGGCGCGTTCTCCTTTTTTCCCACAAAAAATCTGGGGGCCTACGGCGATGGTGGCCTCATTGTCACCGATGATCCAGAGTTAGCCCAATTGGCGCGGATGTTACGGGTGCATGGATCAAAAAAACGCTATCACAATGAACTCCTGGGTTATAACTCTCGCCTAGATAGTCTTCAGGCAGCCATTTTGCGGGTGAAACTCCCCCACATTGACCAATGGAATCAACAGCGACGACGGGTTGCCCAAACCTACAATGAGCACCTGAGACACGTTCCTGGTCTGATCACGCCACAGATTACACCGGGCCATGTCTTTCATCAGTACACCCTTCGGGTCTTAGATGGCAAACGCCAGGGCTTGATGGATGCCCTAGGAACCCAGGCCATTAGTACAATGGTCTACTATCCCATTCCCCAGGATCGTTTACCCATTTACCAGGGGCAGTATCCTGCCTACCCCGTAAGCGATCGCCTTGCCTCGGAGGTCTTGAGTTTACCCATTTGGCCAGAACTCAATGAGCCAACTATTATCCACATTGCTGAGGCAATTAAAACCTTTTTGGCCTAGAATCACCTAGCATTTGGTTAACCATCGTTTTATTTTGGTCCCATGTATACTTTTCAAAAGTTGGCGGCGGCGGGGTGTCTTACCTTTGGGATTATTCCCTTAATGTTTTTTGTATTTATTTTCTTTCAGCCCGAAAAGACCCGCGAAGATCGCAGTGCCATGTTAGGGTTTCTGGTATTTGCCGTTCCTCCCCTGAGTCTAGGGGGAGGGTTGCTCTGGAATATCCAGCGACTTCAGCGCGATCATCTTCACAACACGTTCCACAATCTTTTAGAGCGCAATCGAGGGGAAATTGCGGTGATGAATTTTTCCCTAGAAGCCAAGATTTCTGCCGAAGCCGCTAAAAAATATTTAGAGGGCCAAGCCAAGGCCTTTGGGGCAGACTTTGATGTGGTCGATACGATGGTGGTGTATCGGTTCCCCTATCAGAAAATGCGTCGCTAGAGTGTTGCAACAATGCAAAATCGCCTGACTGCCTGGGGATTTTTATTCCCTGCCCTAGTGCTACTGACTATTTTCGTCTTTGGCCCCATTATCTATGTGGCTATTCTTAGTTTTACGGCGGGTAGTTTTACGCCAACGGGTATGTATTGGGTGGGGTGGCAAAATTATGCCCGACTTTTGGCCAGCCCTGACTTTTGGCAAGTGTTAGGAAATACCCTCTACTTTACGGTGGCAACGGTCATTCCCAGTTTAGTTATTCCCCTAGGGTTAGCTGTGGGCCTCAATCAAGCCATGGTCGGGCGAACATTCCTGCGAACCATTTATTTTTTACCTTCGGTGGCATCCATTGTCGCCGCCGGTTTGGGCTTTCGCTGGCTATTTCAACCGGAGGGGCCCGTTAATGCTCTATTGCAGGGGGTCGGGATCGAGCCAATTTCCTGGCTGGGAAGTCCTGTGTGGGCGATGCCGGTCTTGATTTTGCTTAGTATTTGGAAGCAACTGGGCTTTAATATGATTGTATTTTTAGCGGGTTTGCAAACCATTCCCCAAAGCCGTTATGAAGCAGCAACCCTAGATGGAGCCAATGCCTGGCAGCAGTTTCGCTATATTACCCTACCGGGGTTGGGGCCAACCTTAGTTTTGGCGGCAATTACCACCACCATTTTTACGCTACGGAGTTTTGAGCAGGTCTATGTGGTGACGGGGGGTGGGCCCTTAAATACCACAAACCTGCTGGTATATTTTATCTACCAACAGGCCTTTGGCATGTTTGATTTTGGTTATGCAGCGGCAGCCGCAACGATTTTATTATTGGCTACCCTGGGGCTAGTGTGGCTTCAGCTACGTACCTGGCAAGATCAACCCTAGAGGGAGGATCCTAAGCCAGCGTAGGCACCATAGAAGAATAGACCCACAATTACAATAACGCCCATCCCGGCAACGGTGCCAACTACCCAGAGGGGAATACGACCGGATTCAGACATGATATTTATCCTCCTACTGTCAAAACAATTTGGATAGTTAGTTAAAGAAATAGCTAGAGAAGAGAAGAGCCAAAACAAAAATGAGCAACAACCCCAGGTAAAGGGAGGTGCGATTGAGTTCTACTGGCTGGCGATTAGGATTTGGTTCCGTCATGTCAATACCTCAGACTACCGTTGAATGAATTGCATGGCGGCGATCGCCCCCAAGAAGAAAATGGTGGGTACGCCGAGGGTATGAACCGCAATCCAACGTACCGTAAAAATGGGATAAGTCAAGGGTTCTTGATTTGGACTATTACTGGTCATAGGGGCCTACTTCGCCTCTTGGATAAACGTCTCAACCTGTTGTTTGCTCTCAAACCGATCGGTCACCAAGGGAATCGCCCGCTGGTCTTGGGCAAAGTAGGTGTCCGGGCGGGGAGTACCAAACACATCATAGGCGAGGCCAGTGCTAACAAACAACCAGCCCGCAATAAACAACGCTGGGATGGTAATGCTATGGATGACCCAATAGCGCACACTTGTAATAATGTCCGTAAACGGCCGTTCTCCGGTAGTTCCAGCCACGTCAGATGCCTCCAAAAAACTGTAAAAAGCAAGTAATTTCTATGATACGCAAGTGGGGATTCCCTCACAATGGCAATGCAGCAATTAAATCACTCGTTGTGAATGCCGTAGATTGAACATCCCCGACATAACGGAGCAAAATACCCTGCTGTCCAATGATAAATCCTTGACTGGGACTAAAGAAAAGAATTTTATAGAAGTTTGAGGGGACATTGGTCACATCCCGATCTTTTTTCCAGGTCTTGCCCCCATCTAAACTACAGAGCAAGCTACCACTGCCCCCCGACAACCAGGCTTCCTGGGGGGTGCGAAAGGCGAGGTCTAAAAGTCCCACACTGTTTCGCCCTTGGGGACTGACGGGATCACTCCAGGTCTCCGGATCGGTGATGTCGTTAAAGCTGAGTTTGCCGCCATTGACGAGCATCCACAACTGGCCGTCTGTGCCAAAACCCATATTCTGAACCCGGCGCGAACTATTGCGATTATGGGGTTCCCAGGCGGCTTGCCCTGGCTTCCAGGTGGAATAAAAGCTGCCCCGGGAAGAGACGGCTACGTATTCCCCCTGGGGCGATCGGCTAATATTGCGAACGACACCCACGGCTTCTTGAACTAGTGCCTTCCAGGTTTTACCCCCATCTTGGGTTTGATAAATGGCACCAATATTGGTGGTCATTTCGGCACGACTGGGGCCGAGGGCATAGATGGTATTGGGGTCGCCGGGCAATTTTGCACTCAGGGGAATTTCTGACCAGGATTGGCCGCCATCGGTGGTGTGCAATAAAATCGTTGGTTCGCCGACAATCCAACCTTCCTGACCACTAAAGCTAACGGAGTTAAAACGGTAGTCCCCCGTATCTAGGGCGAGGGTTCGGGGTTGCCAAGAGCGTCCTCCATCGAGGGTTTCCATTAATGTGGCATCGGAACCCACGAGCCAACCATGCTTAGGCGAGATAAAACTCATGTCTAAGACCATGGAGTCACTGGGTAATTCCATCACCTCCCAGGGATTGAAGTCTAAGGTGGTGGAAAAACCACAACTGGTGCAGAGGAGCATCATGGCGACCACCAGCCCCAGCGATCGCCCCCACTGTTTTAGTTGAGTGAGAACATACTTAACGTGCCCTAGAAACCCGATCACTGTTTAATTCCTCTAATTTGCTCTGACGTTGATTTGATCTAAACTTTGATTTATTTTTAATCTATTGGATTGAACCTATTGGATGCCATAGAAACTCAGCAGAAAAAGAATACCTAGGGCCAACCCCCCAAAGATCAGTAAATTTTTCTGACCAGGGGTTAGGGTATTCACACCAAACCCGTAATTATAGTTTTCCTTGAATCCTGAGGCAGAACCCAGAGGGCCAATATTACTAAATTGGGATTTAGGCTGGCCGCAGGCAGGACAACGCCAATTAGCTGGCAAATCCGCAAAGGCAGTATCCGGGGCAATTTTGGCCCGACTATCCCCCTTACTGGGTTCGTAGATATAGCCGCAGGCGCGACATTCAAAGCGATCTAGTGGTTCGGTTTCGATTGTCTCTGGTGCCATGCCCGATTACGATCATTC
Source organism: Candidatus Synechococcus calcipolaris G9 (assembly GCF_029582805.1). Classification (NCBI taxonomy): domain Bacteria; kingdom Bacillati; phylum Cyanobacteriota; class Cyanophyceae; order Synechococcales; family Synechococcaceae; genus Synechococcus; species Candidatus Synechococcus calcipolaris. The sequence goes on from NZ_JAKKUT010000002.1 coordinate 1,828,542, forward strand.
CCATGGGTTTGCATCCTTGATTATGCCACTTTGGGATACGATTAAAAACCTAACATTGCCCCTAATTGCTCAGGTTTTCCTATGGCTGCTGAAGTGATCAATTTACCAAGTCAGTACGATCCCGCTGGAAGTGAAGCCCAATGGCAACGGCGGTGGGAAGAAAATCAGGTATTTCGGGCCCAAGTGAATCATGGGGGAGAATCCTACTGTATTGTGATTCCGCCTCCCAATGTCACCGGCAGTTTGCACATGGGCCATGCCTTTGAACACGCCCTAATTGATGTCTTGGTGCGCTATCAGCGGATGCGGGGCCGGAATGTGCTGTGGTTGCCGGGGACAGATCACGCCAGTATTGCGGTGAGTACGCTCTTGGATCGGGATCTGGCCAAGGAGGGAACGACCCGCCAGGCGTTAGGGCGATCGGCCTACTTGGAGCGGGCGTGGGCATGGAAGGAATCCTCCGGCGGCACGATTGTCGGCCAACTGCGGCGACTGGGCCTATCGGTGGACTGGACGCGGGAACGCTTCACCATGGATGGGGGTCTTTCCGCTGCGGTTTTAAGGGCTTTTAATCAGCTATACCAAGAAGGATTGATCTATCGCGGTCAGTACATGGTGAATTGGTGTCCGGCGAGTCAATCGGCGGTGTCGGATCTGGAGGTGGAAAACCGTGAGGTTCAGGGACATTTGTGGCATTTTCGCTATCCCTTGACTGATGGTTCGGGTTTCTTGGAAGTGGCGACGACGCGACCGGAAACGATGCTAGGGGATACGGCGGTGGCGGTAAACCCCGAGGACGATCGCTATCAAGCTCTGGTGGGAAAAACCCTGCGTTTGCCGATCATGAACCGTGAGATTCCCATTATTGCGGATACCTATGTGGATCCCAGTTTTGGTACGGGCTGTGTGAAGGTGACACCGGGCCATGACCCCAATGATTTTGCCATGGGCCAACGCCACAATTTACCCATGATTAACTTACTCAATAAGGATGGTAGCCTCAATGAAAATGGGGGAGACTTTGCGGGCTTAGATCGCTTTGTGGCTCGGAAACGGGTGGTGGAGCGACTCGATCAGGAGGGTTTTTTAGTCCGGGTTGAGGATTATAAGCATACGGTTCCCTATAGCGATCGCGGCAAAGTACCGGTGGAACCGCTCCTCTCAACCCAATGGTTTGTAAAAATTCGTCCCCTCGCCGATCGCACCTTGGCGGCCCTCGATAATGATCAATCCCCCCGCTTTATTCCCGATCGCTGGGCCAAGGTCTATCGGGATTGGTTAGTGAACCTTAAGGACTGGTGTATTTCCCGGCAGTTGTGGTGGGGCCATCAAATTCCCGCCTGGTATGTGGTGAGTGAAACCCAGGGGGAAGTGACCGATGATACTCCCTTTATTGTTGCCCCCTCGGCGGCAGAAGCCCAACGCCAGGCGATCGCCCAGTATGGGGAGGGGGTACAGCTAGAGCAGGATCAAGATGTATTGGATACCTGGTTTTCCTCGGGGTTATGGCCCTTTTCCACCCTGGGTTGGCCAGACCAGACCGATGATATTCGCACCTACTATCCCACCACGGTTCTAGTCACCGGCTTTGACATTATCTTTTTCTGGGTGGCGCGGATGACGATGATGGGGCTGCACTTTACCGGAAAAATGCCCTTCCAGGATGTGTATATCCATGGATTGGTACGGGATGAAAATAACAAAAAAATGTCGAAATCCGCCAACAATGGTATTGATCCGCTGCTGTTAATTAATCACTATGGCACCGATGCCCTCCGCTATGCCCTAGTCAAGGAAGTGGTGGGGGCGGGTCAGGATATTCGCATTGAATATAATCGCAAGACCGATGAATCGATTACCGTGGAAGCGGCTCGAAATTTTGCCAATAAGCTCTGGAATGCATCCCGTTTTGTGATTATGAATCTGGGGGGACAGACTCCAGCCCAGTTAGGTTTAATCAGGGACATTCCCGCCACTATGAACTTAGAATTGGGCGATCGCTGGATCCTATCTCGCTATCACCAACTCATTCAAACCTGTCGCCAGGAAATTGACACCTATGGTCTAGGGGAAGCGGCCAAGGCATTGTATGAATTTATTTGGGGTGATTTCTGTGATTGGTATATTGAACTGGTGAAGCCGCGCCTCCAGGGCGAAGATAGCCCTGAAAAAACCACCGTCCAAGGGGTTCTTGCCATGGTTTTAGAGGGAACATTAGGGCTGTTACATCCCTTTATGCCCCACATTACCGAGGAAATTTGGCATACCCTCACCCAGGCAGATTTAACAGATTATTTGGCGGTACAGGCCTACCCAGAGGCAGAATCCCAATGGATTGATCCTGACCTTGAGGCCAACTTTAGCTTAGTGATTGAGAGTATTCGCACTATTCGGAATTTACGCACAGAGGCAGGGATTAAGCCTGGCCAAAGGATCAATGTGATCATCGAAACCCGGGGCGATCGGGAGCAGGTTATTTTTCAAGCCGGCCAAGCCTATATCTGTCATTTGGGGCGGGTAGAGATCCTCACGGTGCGATCGCAGCCAGAGCAAGGAGAGCCAGGAAAATCAGGCAAAACAGACCAAGTTTTTACCGGGGTTGTGGGAACCAGTGAGGTGTTAATTCCGCTGACGGGGATTGTGGATATTCCTGCCCTTAAGGCCAAGCTGGAAAAAGACCTAGAGAAAGTGAAAAGTGAGATGAAATCCCTTCAGGGCCGCTTGAATAACCCTAACTTTATCGAAAAAGCTAAGCCGGAGGTGGTGGCCGGGGCAAAGGCGGCCCTAACAGAGGTGCAACAGCAATGTGAGATTTTAGAAACTCGCCTAGGGTTGCTTTAGGGGCTACACCTAAACCAATAAGGGGCGATCGCCCAATAGGGGGGGAATCCCCTCTGGAAAGCGACCAATGAAAACCAGCCGGGTTTGTCGTAATTCCGAGGGTTGCCAGGGGCGATCATAAAAGGTCTCAAACCGATTGCCAACCCCCTGCACCACTAAACGCATCGGTTTATCGGGCACATTGACAAAGCCCTTGATCCGGTAAATTTCATGATCCTGTACCAGGGATTGGAGATGGCCCACGAGTTCCTTGGGGTTAAATCCCTGATCCAAGACCAGATCTATGGACTGAATATCATCATCGTGATCATGGTCTTCTTCGCTGTCGTGGTGACTGGGCCGGGCATCTAGGTGATCTTCAACGGCGGCATTAAATCCCAGGAGTAGGTCTGGACTCACCTGACCGCGATCGCAGGCAATAATTTTAACTCCAGGGGAAACTTCCTGCCTGAGCCAGGTTTCAATGCGTTTCTGGCTAACCCCATCCAGCTGATCCACTTTGGTCAAAAGTACCATGTCAGCACAGGCTAACTGATCCTCAAAGAGTTCCTCAATGGGGGTTTCGTGGTCTAGGCTCCCATCTTCCTGGCGTTGATCTTCGAGGGCAGCCAAATCCCCAACAAACTGCCCCAGGGCCAAGTCCTCACCATCTACAACGGTAACAACGCCATCTACGGTGGCCCCAGTGCGAATTTCGGGCCAGCGAAAGGCTTGGATTAGGGGTTTGGGTAAGGCCAGACCAGAGGTTTCAATGAGGATACAGTCAAGGCGATCGCGGCGTTTGAGTAGCTCCTGCATCGTTGGCAAAAACTCTTCCTGAACCGTGCAACATAAACAGCCGTTGGTTAGCTCGACAATATTAGAATTATTAGTATTCAGCCTATCGGCAGATTCATCCTCGTCACACACCTGGCACGATCGCAACAGATCGCCATCAATCCCCACTTCGCCAAACTCATTCACTAAGACCGCAATGCGCCGGCCTTGATTATTCTGTAATAAATGACGCACTAGGGTTGTTTTACCGGCCCCAAGAAAGCCAGTAATCACCGTCACCGGAATTTTATGCATAGCCCATCCGTACCTCGCAGATGTGGATTTATTGTTGGCGATCGGCGGGCATCCTGACTTAGAGATGACTCCATCTCCTTACAGTTGCGGGACAGTGGCAGATTTTCACTGCGCTTTCCCCCTATCGTCTGATGGCTGTTCCCCACCAGAACCAATCCTAAAGGAGAACCCTAACACAAATTGGAGTTTACTGGAAAAAAATTTCTTAAAATAAATTTACCAATATACAAATCCGTCAGCAGGGCACCTCGATTAATTCAAAATTTGGAGCGATCGCAAACGAGATTTCAATGGTTTCAGCCTCTATTTTTAACAGATCGAGCAATTTTTCGAGGTTCCCAGCAGTTATCCCTTGTTTTAGATAATTGGAGAATGTTGAAATATCTACGCTTATTCCAGATTGAACAATTTCTCCCCTAGTTCATGAATGCAAATTAATTCAGTTGAAAGGCAAACCTCAATGCTTCATTTAGTCGCTGAAGTTGCTGCTGACCTAACCCACCTAACCGTCGCTGCAACAAGTGGTACTCTAGGGTAACTATTCTAGTGACTCTAATCTTTGAGGCGACTTTAAGACCCGTTTGGCTGAATTCCAATTCATCTGGGGTCAGGATAACTTCATCCAGAGTCGCCTCTTTCAGATTTTGTGAAGAGATAAAGCAAAGAGTGATATCTTGCCTTTGAGAATCGACACAAAGAACGACTGCTGGCCTCAGTTTAGTCTGGCTAAGATCGGTAAAGGGAAATGGTACTAGGACAACATCGCCTTTCCTTAAGGACATGGAATGGCTTCTCCATCATCGAGGCTATAGAGGTCGGGTTCGTTGTTGAGAAAGTCGAAACTACTGCCTTGCAGTGCCAGGGTCATAATGTCTGGGGTAGATGGATCAGTAGACTCAAAGAAGAGCTTTTCTTCCAAGACGGCCTGTTCTTCTGGGGAAAGTGAACGAATGACCTGAATAATGGAATCAATTAGTTGGGTGTTCATGGCTGACTCTCTGATGGCTCCATCTCCTTACAGTTGCGGCACAGGATACCCCTAGCGCACACTTGAATTCATTGGAACATTAATTCTCAAAAAACTAAATCGAATAATATAGGGGAAAAGATTTTGCTTCTTTGGGCTTCACAAACACATGTTGCTGGGGTTCAAGGCCTAGCTCATCAAATCGTTCCCTAGATAGGTGGGCCGTCAAAACCTGACCATCATCAAGGGTAAGCTCTGCCTGAATTTCCCAGCCAAGATGAATAATTCGACTCACCCGTGCTGGGGCGGTATTACCATTGGCCGTGGTTTCAATCACCACATCATGGGGGCGCAAAAATACATCGCACTGAGGCGGGGCATGATCACTATCACTATTATTATGGCCGTGAAAAATGCGAGAGGAACCAGAGAGGACATTCACCGGGCCAATGAAACTCATCACAAAAGGGCTGGCGGGATGATCATAGATTTCGGCAGGGGTTCCCACTTGCTCCACTCTCCCTTGATTCATCACCACGATTTCATCGGCAACTTCCATGGCTTCTTCTTGGTCGTGGGTGACAAAAACAGTGGTCACATGAACGTCATCGTGGAGGCGGCGTAACCAAGCCCGTAGTTCTTTGCGGACTTTGGCATCTAGGGCTCCAAAGGGTTCATCCAGCAGTAAGACCTTGGGTTCCACGGCGAGGGAGCGGGCTAAGGCAACCCGTTGGCGTTGACCACCAGACAGTTGGGAGGGGTAGCGATCGCCCAGACCCGATAATTGCACCAAGTCTAAAAGCTCATCCACCCGTGCCTTAACCTTTGGGCGGGGCGTTTTCCGTAGTTCCAGGCCAAAGGCAATATTTTGACGGACACTCATGTGCTTAAACAGGGCATAGTGCTGAAACACAAAACCAATATTCCGTTCCTGGACGGTTTGGTAGGTTGCGTCTTCCCCCGTGAGCAAAATCCGACCAACATCGGGATTTTCCAAACCGGCAATGAGTCGCAGCAGTGTTGATTTGCCCGAACCCGACGGCCCTAACAGTGCCACGAGGGAACCACTAGGTATGTCTAAATCCACCTGCTTCACCGCCTGAAAACTACCAAACCGCTTCGAGACGTTTTCAACACAAATACCCATGGAACAATACCGCAGATTTCCTAAACTCTACTTATCCTACCAGATAACCGTAGTTTGGTGATGATGCTTTAAATTTTCTCAAAAGAAGGTCTGGGGCGATCGCCCAGTTTGGTTTAGACTGAGGGGCGACGAGGGACAAACCTAGAATAAATGTCATCCTATTAATAGTGTTAATCCTGTGCCCAACCAAAACCCTCAAGATTCCGTAGCTCATCTCCGGGATCTATCCCCCACCCAAGGGTTTAGCATTAAACATTTGTTCAAAGCGTTAGTTTAGGCATGATTGGAAAAGTTCTTGGCAGTCGTTATCAAGTCATCCGCGTCCTAGGGGCCGGTAATTTTGGGCAAACCTTTTTAGCGGAAGATATTCATCGTCCGGGACGGGCGAAATGCGTCGTGAAATATCTACGGCCCGCCCGCACCGATGCCAGTTTTTTACCCCTAGCGCGATCGCTATTTCAACGGGAAGCCCAAACCCTGGAACGCCTAGGCAGCCATGATCAAATTCCCCGTCTCCTTGCCTATTTTGATGAAGACGCTGAGTTTTATTTAGTCCAGGACTTTATTGAAGGCCATGTCCTCCGCACCGAGTTACCGCCGGGCTGTAGTTGGTCAGAGGCGGATGTGATTGACCTGTTACGGGATGGTCTGAAGATTCTGCAATTTGTCCATAAATGTGGGGTAATTCACCGAGATATTAAGCCGGATAATTTGATTCGTCGCCAGAATGATCACAAGCTCGTCCTAATTGATTTTGGTGCGGTCAAACAGATGCGGGTATCCATTGCGGGTGGTACTCTCACTGGCGATACGGCGGTGAATACCATTGCCATTGGTACACCGGGGTATATGCCTCCAGAACAGGCCCAAGGTCGGCCCCGGCCCTGTAGTGATCTCTATGCCTTAGGGATGATTGGGATTCAGGCCCTCAGTGGTGAAAATCCGCTGCAATTACCCCAGGATGCCTATGGATGCTGGAATTGGCGCACCCAAGGAAAGGTGAGCGATCGCCTGGTGCAGATATTAAATCGCTTAGTTCATCCGTCGGTCTTTGAACGCTATGCCACGGCAGAGGAAGCCCTTGGGGCCCTAGATCAAGTGGAAACCTCACCACCCCTGTGGCAACGCTTGGGCAAATTTTTACGCACCCCAGTTCAAGACCTCTGGGGCAATACGGACATTACCCTATCCCCAGCTACCGTTAGCCCGGAGCCAGAGAAAACGATTCCCGATATTCGGGCCATGGCCGACATTCCAGAAACCGCCGAAGAACTGCCGACCTCCCAATCCCGCGGATCTACCCTAGGACGCTATGTATTTATTAGCCATTCCAGTGAGGGGAGCGATCGCCAAATTGCTGAGGCCTTTTTTGATGCCTTGACCGAAGCGGGCCACCATCCCTTTATGGCCAGTGAAAGTATCCGCATGGGAGAAGGCTGGGCCCAACGCATCGATCGGGAACTCAAGCAATGTGATTTTTTTCTACTGTTACTCTCCCAGGATGCGGCCCAGAGTGAAATGGTTCTAGAGGAAGTTCGCACCGTTCGCGCCCTCCAATCCCAACGCCCGGATCACCGTCCCTTTATTTTGCCTGTGCGGGTGAATTTTCCCCTAGACTTACCCCTCAACTATGAACTGCGGGGCTATTTACATCGATTACAACAACGCTTCTGGCGATCGCCCGCCGACACCGCCGCTTTAGTAAACGAAGTCCTTGACATGGTGAATGCCACCCACAGCCCGGCCCTGGCGTCCACAGATAACCCCAATTTTCCCACCACTGGCGGAGTCTCTGGGCAAGCGTCGGGAACGATGAGTGTGGATGCCCCTCCGGTGCCGGTGGCAGAGCCAGAATTGCCGGAAGGCCAGGTGGAAGTGGCATCGGCCTTTTATATTGAACGGCCCCCCATTGAAAATCGTTGTCGGGAAACCTTGCTGCAACCGGGTTCCCTAATTCGGATTAAGGCTCCCCGGCAAATGGGTAAGACATCCCTGATGGCTCGGCTCCTCTATCGTGGCCACCAGGAGGACTATGCCACGGTACCCTTAAGTTTTCAGTTGGCGGATGCCCAGGTATTTACGGATCTAGAAAAATTACTGCGTTGGTTCTGTGCTGGAGTGGGACGGCGCCTGGGCCTGGAAAACCGCTTAAAGGATTATTGGGATGATATTTTTGGCAGTAAGTATAATTGCACCGCCTATTTTGAAGAATACCTATTGCCCAACTGTAAATCCGCCAGCGGCGATCGCCCCCTGGTTCTTGGCTTGGATGAAGTGGATCGGGTCTTTGAATATCCAGAGATTGCCAGTGATTTCTTTGGTTTGCTGCGGGCTTGGCACGAAGAGGCAAAAAATCGTGATCTATGGCGTAACCTGCGGCTGATTGTCGTCCATGGGACGGAGGTTTACATTCCCCTAGATATTAATCAATCCCCCTTTAATGTTGGCCTGGCCATTGATTTACCGGAATTTAATGCTGAACAGATTTGCGAACTCAGTCGCCTCCATAGCCTAGATCTAAGCCAGGATCAACTCAGGGAACTCCAGGCCCTAATTGGTGGCCATCCCTACTTAGTTCGTCTGACGTTGTATCACCTCGCCCGTCAAGATATGACCTGGGCTGATCTGTTCCGGGATGCAGCCACGGAAACCGGCTTATTTCGAGATCACCTGCGGGGGCAATGGTGGCACCTGCATCAACGCCAAGAACTGGTTCCCGCCTTTGCTGAAGTTGTCAAAACCCCTGAGAGTATCAGTCTAGATGCGACCCTAGGTTTCAAATTGCACAGTTTAGGTCTCGTCACTCTGAATGGTAATTTAGCCCAGGTGCGGTGTGATCTCTACCGCCGCTACTTCCGGGAACGATTTGAGCAAAGTGGCACTCTACCATGATCCATCCACGACCATGACCAGCCCAGAGGAACTGTTTCACCAGGGCCAGCAGGCCTTTGAGCGGGGAAACTATGCCGCCGCCATTCAATGCCTAAATCAGGCCGCCGCCCTCAGCCAAGGGAATATCAAACTGGCAGGGGAAATAAAAACCTGGTTAGTCACCGCCTATGAGGCCGCTGGCAACCATGACGCGGCGATCGCCCTGTGTCGGCAACTGCAAACCTATCCCGATTCAGAGATTCGCAAACAAAACCGCCGCCTACTGGCAATTTTGAATGCCCCCCAGCTTCAACGGCGGCCGGAATGGTTGAGTCAAATCCCAGACTTAGAAACCGTCACTGACACAAAGGGAGTGTTCCTTGGCGATCGCCCTAGTCAGGCAGCCCCCCGGAAGCCATCGGCCCAATCCAAGACCGACCTAATGCCCTTGACACCTGAGAATCCAGAAAACCCTGCGAGTACTTTTAGCTTTAGTATCTTTATTTGGGGAACTCTGGGGATTTTAGGGGTGGGGTTGATCCTGGTTGCGGTGTGGCCCCTAGGCTAAATGCCTAGTTCTGCTTAAAACAAATCCGTTACGGCTCCTAAACTACTGGAGGACACCAGTTTGGCATATTTTGCTAAGACCCCACGGGTATAGCGAGGGCTAGGGGGTTGCCAGGTGCTACGCCGTTGTTCCAGTTCGCCATCGCCAAGATTAATCTGGAGGCGATTAGTGACCGCATCAATGGTGATCGAGTCTCCTTCCTGAATCAGGGCGATCGCCCCCCCGACCGCCGCCTCGGGAGCCACATGGCCCACCACTAAGCCATAGGTTCCTCCAGAAAAACGCCCATCGGTAATTAGACCCACGCTTTCTCCCAACCCTGCCCCAATAATCGCAGAGGTGGGAGCCAACATTTCTCGCATTCCTGGGCCGCCCTTAGGCCCCTCATAGCGCACCACGACCACATCCCCAGCCGTAATTTTTCCGGCTAGAATCGCCGCTAAACAGGCTTCCTCTGAGTCAAACACCCGGGCCGGGCCGGTCATGGTTTTAGCTTTAATCCCGGAAATCTTGGCAACGGCCCCTTCGGGAGCTAAATTGCCCTTGAGAATGGCTAAGTGCCCCTCGGCATAGAGGGGTGAGTCAAAGGGATGGATTACTGTCTGGTTAGGATCGGGTTGATCCGGTACGTCTTTTAAGCGTTCAGCAATGGTTTCCCCCGTAATCGTCAGACAGTCACCGTGGAGCAACCCTTGATTGAGCAAAATTTTCATGACCTGGGGAATGCCACCCCCTTGATGGAGATCCGTGGTGACAAACTGGCCTGAGGGTTTCATATCGCAGAGGACGGGAACCCGCTGACGAATGGTTTCAAAGTCATCAATGGTCAGGGGAACTTCCGCTGCATGGGCGATCGCCAAGAAATGGAGAACCGCATTGGTTGAGCCGCCAATGGCCATAATCACACTCAGGGCATTTTCAATGGATTTGCGCGTAATAATATCGCGGGGACGTAAGTTATTGCGAATCGCCTCCACCAGCACTTTCCCAGCTAATTCCGTGCTATCAGCTTTTTCCGCATCTTCGGCGGCCATGGTTGAGGAATACATTAAACTCATGCCCATGGCCTCAAAGGCCGAGGACATCGTATTGGCCGTAAACATCCCCCCACAGGAGCCAGCCCCCGGACAGGCATGGTGTTCAATAGCCAGGAGTTGTTCATCACTAATTTTTCCGGCACTGTGGCGACCCACCGCTTCAAAGGCACTGACAACGGTCAGATCCTGCCCCTCTAATCGACCGGGTTTAATGGTTCCGCCATAGACAAAAATAGCGGGAATATTCATGCGTGCCATGGCAATCATTGCCCCAGGCATATTTTTATCACAGCCGCCAATGGCAATCACCCCATCCATACTTTGGGCATTACAGGCGGTTTCAATGGAATCCGCAATCACATCCCGCGACACCAGGGAATATTTCATCCCTTCCGTGCCCATGGAAATACCATCACTGACGGTAATGGTGCCAAAAAGTTGGGGCATTCCCCCCGCCCCGCGCACGCCATCCTCTGCCCGACTGGCTAGGGGAGCAATCCCCATATTGCAAGGGGTAATCGTACTATAGGCACTGGCAACACCGACAATGGGTTTACTAAAATCCCCATCCCCAAAGCCTACGGCCCGGAGCATGGCCCGATTGGGCGATCGCTGTACACCTTGGGTAATGGTTTGACTGCGCCAGTTTTCTGCCATAGGAATCGTTCTCGGAATCAGCCTGAATATCTGCTGGGATCCATTCTCACCCGAAAAGGTAGCCCCTTAGCAAGAACAAAGTAAAATTCTCAGTCGGGGCGTTCAATCCCTAGTCCATCGCAATTTCTTTGACGATATATTCAACAAAAACAAGCTAAACAAAAATAAATTGAAAAATAACGGAGTGAAACGTCGTCTTTTCTTTGCTTTTCTAGCTATAATTTAATATGTCTCCCCTAGGGAAACAAGTTGGGCATCTTTAATGTAGCTTTGTATACATTAAAAGTATATATTTATACATTAAAAGACTGCACAACAAGAAACCGCCGTATCGTTTCTCTCCTTCACAATATCTGCTGCTGGAGTTTTTATGTATGATCCTGATTCGACCTACATTTTGCCCCGGAACGTACCACCAGCTAATCCTGAGGAGGCAGTTAAGCAACTCTCCCCTGAAGAGCGGGAACAACGGATCGCCCAGAAGCAATTAATGGTGAGTCTCAAATTCCACCACCGTGAGCTTCTCAAAAAATTACCCCTGGAAATGAGTCTGGAGGCGATCGCCGAGGTGTGGTATTCCCTCCAGCCCGATGATTGATGGATCAGGCAATATATTCCCACAGTCTGACAAAAACAGAAATTAAACAAAATTAAGCTCAGAAAAATGCTTCATGCTTGGGGGCGATCGCCGGCCAGTTCACCCAATCGGCTCAGGTTCATGGTTGGCTAGGTCTGTCTTACGCTATACATTAACTAGAGATGTGTGCCGGAAATACGTGTGGCGGAGAGTATTTGCAATGAATTTAAGCCGGAATGACGACGAACTGAAGCTCGTCCCAGAAATGACGGGTGGCCGGGTGGACTATCGGCCCCAGAATCACCGTCGTATTCTTTGTATTTTTCCCCGCTACAGTCGCTCCTTTGGTACCTTTCACCATGCCTACCCCCTGATGGGCACGGTGCGGGCCTTCATGCCGCCCCAGGGAATTTTGTTGGTTGCGGCCTACTTGCCCCCGTCTTGGGATGTGCGTCTCATTGATGAAAATGTTGCCCTAGCGACGGATGCTGACTATGCCTGGGCGGATGTGGTTGTGACCAGTGGCATGCACATTCAACGCAATCACATCAACACCATCAATGACATTGCCCATCGCCACGGCAAACTCACGGCTCTGGGAGGGCCGTCTGTGTCCGGTTGCCCCGAATATTATCCTGACATTGATATTTTGCATCTGGGGGAATTGGGGGATGCCACGGACAAAATGATTGAATACTTCGATCTCCATGGCTCAGAGCGACCTGAGAAACAAATTATTTTCCAAACCGAGGCACGGCTGCCCCTGAATGAATTTCCGGTTCCGGCCTATCAGCACGTCAAGATGCAAAATTACTTTTTGGGGAGTGTCCAGTTTTCCAGTGGTTGTCCCTTTCGCTGTGAATTTTGTGATATTCCCGAACTCTATGGCCGTAACCCCCGCTTAAAAACCCCCCAACAAATTACCCGTGAACTAGACAAGATGTTGGAGTCGGGCAATCCGGGGGCGGTCTATTTTGTGGATGATAACTTTATTGGTAATCGCCGGGCGGTGACGGAACTCCTGCCCCATCTGGTGGACTGGCAAAAGGTAAATGGCTATCCCCTCCAGTTTGCCTGTGAAGCAACCCTAAACATTGCCCAAAGTCCCAAACTCCTGGAAATGATGCGAGATGCCTATTTCTGCACCGTATTCTGTGGCATTGAAACCCCGGAGCCAGAAGCTCTCCAGGCAATTCACAAGGATCAAAACCTGAGTATGCCCATTCTCCAGGCGGTGGCAGCCCTCAATAGTTTTGGCATGGAGGTGGTCTCCGGGATTATTATTGGCTTTGATACGGATACGCCGGAAACGGGCGATCGCATTCTAGATTTTATCCGCACCTCCCATATTCCCACCCTGACGATTAACCTGCTCCATGCCCTGCCCCGTACCCCCCTATGGCGACGATTGGAGGCGGAGGGACGACTCAACCATGATGAAAATCGGGAGTCGAATGTCGAGTTTCTCATGCCCTACGACGAGGTGGTGGAAATGTGGCGGCGTACCATCACCCAAGCCTACGAGCCAGAGTTTCTCTATGAACGCTTTGCCTATCAAATGACCCATACCTACCCCAATCGGGTGGCCGTTCCCAATAGTCCGGCCCGCCTCAGTCGGGAAAATATCCTCCGGGGTCTGCGACTGATGAAAAATATCCTTTGGAAGGTTGGTATTCAGGGCAACTACCGGGACACTTTCTGGAAATTAGCGGGGCCAGCCCTAAAACGGGCAGAAATTGAGCAGGTCATCCATGTAGGGGTAGTAGGACATCACCTGATTAACTTTGCCCAAGAATGTGGCCGGGGTGAGGAAGCGGCCTCCTTCTATGCCCAGCGTCTCCGGGAAAAGGAAGCAGCTGCTAAAACCCCTCAGCCGGTTTAGGCAGTGGAAATAGGGACTTGGCAGTGTGGCCGCAGGTGTAGACGTAGGCGGCATCAAAGCATCCTCCGACAACGCCACCAAACATGGGCAGAATTATTTTATTCAGGTTCACCAGCCCCCGTTCCCCTGTTTTAGCCAATAGACTAAATCCAGCCCGTTGATTAATGGCGGCGATCGCCCGGGGAGAAATGCGTTGGACAACCGCTGCCCCCACTTCCTGGCCAAGGCGGATACTGGTATTCCGTAAAATTTCTTCGGCGGCCTGGCCCATGAGACAGAGCAAAATAAACGATCGCACCGAGTCCCGGTCTAGGTCATAGCCCCGCAGATGGGCGATCGCCGCAGCGGTATTGGCCCCCAGGGCATAGGAGGTGACTAAACTGGCCGGAACCATTAGGGGGAGGGAGGGAATACCCCCTAAACCGGTACAAAAACCCGTTCCCCCCGCTTGGACTGTGCGCCAGAAAATAATGCCATCAATGGCCGCCTCTGGGGTTTGACTGACGGCCAATTGATCCTTTGCCACCTGAATGGCACTGGGTAAAGGGCCAAAGCCATTAATGCCCAGATCAATGACCCAGTTAAGGGTTTGATCCACCAAGGTACGAAAGGTATCCGTGGGCTGGCTGGCTGGATTGGCAATCATAGTTATGACTCTTGGGTCTGACACCCCGTCCTTTAGAACAGCTTTATATTATAGCTACAGCCATACCTTGCCCTTCTTGCAGAATGCCGAGTAGCAAATACAAATTACTCGACTTAAAACATTGCTCCCTTTTGCAAAAGAGTGGCAAGACCCCTACTAAAAAGTGAGGAGTACCGAATTCGTGGCTGTCCCCATCGGTTTCTACAATACAAGTAGATGAAAAAAGTTTTCTAGATCAATTATTTTCTAGCTCAATTATAGTGCCGAATATTACTCTGACGAGGCCAGGATATGCAACCCTCTAACCCCAACCAATTTACTGAAAAAACCTGGGCAGCGATCGCCCGTACCCCAGATATTGTTAAGCAGTCCCAGCAACAACAACTGGAAAGCGAACATTTAATGAAATCCCTCCTAGAGCAGGATGGTCTAGCCAGTCAAATTTTTCAAAAGGCTGGAATTGCCCCCCAACGCCTGCGGGATGGTACCGATGAATTTATTAATAAGCAGCCTAAGCTTTCAACCCCAGCCAGTTCCGTCTATTTGGGTCAAAGTTTAGATAAACTCCTGGATCAAGCAGATGCCTACCGTAAACAGTTTGGTGATGAGTTCATTTCCATTGAACATTTGGTTTTAGCCTTTAGTCAGGATCAACGCTTTGGTAAAAAACTCTACCAAGATGTCGGCATTGATGAGCGACGCTTAAAGGATACTATTCAACAAATTCGAGGCTCTCAAAAAGTGACGGATCAAAACCCAGAAGGAAAATATGCGTCCCTAGAAAAATATGGCCGTGATCTCACCCAACTGGCCCGCCAAGGCAAACTGGATCCCGTGATTGGTCGGGATGATGAAATTCGCCGCACCATTCAAATTCTTTCCCGCCGTACTAAAAACAATCCGGTTTTAATTGGGGAACCAGGGGTAGGTAAAACCGCCATTGCGGAAGGCTTGGCCCAACGGATTATTGCCCGAGATGTGCCAGAATCCCTGCGCGATCGCCAGTTAATTGCCTTGGATATGGGGGCCTTAATTGCTGGGGCCAAGTACCGGGGGGAATTCGAGGAGCGGCTGAAGGCGGTGTTAAAGGAAGTCACCGAATCCAATGGGCAAATCATTTTATTTATTGATGAAATTCATACGGTGGTGGGGGCAGGAGCAGCCCAGGGATCCATGGATGCGGGTAATTTGCTCAAACCCATGCTTGCCCGGGGAGAATTACGCTGCATTGGGGCCACAACCCTGGATGAATACCGCAAATATATTGAAAAAGATGCGGCCCTAGAACGGCGATTCCAACAGGTGTATGTGGATCAACCCAATATTGCCGATACCATTTCCATTTTGCGGGGCTTAAAGGAACGCTATGAAGTCCACCATGGGGTAAAAATTTCCGATAGTGCCCTAGTGGCCGCCGCAACCCTATCTACTCGCTACATTAGCGATCGCTTTTTGCCGGATAAGGCCATTGATTTGATCGATGAAGCAGCGGCTAAGCTAAAGATGGAAATCACCTCCAAGCCAGAGCAACTGGATGAAATCGATCGCAAGATTCTCCAGCTAGAAATGGAGCGGCTCTCCCTGCAAAAAGAAACCTCCCAAGCGGCAAAGGAGCGGTTAGAAAAACTGGAAAAAGAACTGGCAGACATCAAAGAAGAACAAACCCATCTGAACGCCCAGTGGCAATCGGAAAAACAGGTCATTGATCAACTTCAAAGCATTAAGGAAGAAATTGAGCAGGTCAATATCGAGATTCAACAGGCTGAACGGAGCTATGACCTCAACCGCGCCGCCGAACTCAAGTATGGTAAACAAACGGAACTCCAGAAAAAACTAGAAGCAACGGAAACAGTCCTCAACGAATCGCAAATTGGCGGGCGATCGCTGCTGCGGGATGAAGTCACCGAGTCCGACATTGCCGAAATCATATCCAAGTGGACGGGCATTCCCATTAGTAAGCTAGTGGAATCGGAAGCAGAGAAACTCCTCCATTTAGAAGATGAACTCCATAAACGGGTCATTGGCCAGGATGAGGCCGTTACCGCCGTGGCCGATGCCATCCAGCGATCGCGGGCGGGCCTATCCGACCCCAACCGGCCCATTGCCAGCTTTATTTTCCTTGGGCCAACGGGGGTAGGGAAAACCGAACTTGCTAAGGCTCTGGCTACATTTATGTTTGACACTGAAGAAGCCATGGTGCGGATTGATATGTCCGAATACATGGAAAAACACGCCGTTTCCCGCCTCATTGGTGCGCCTCCGGGATATGTGGGCTACGACGAAGGGGGCCAACTCACGGAGGCCATTCGCCGCCGTCCCTATGCGGTGATCCTCTTTGATGAAATTGAGAAAGCCCATCCCGATGTCTTTAATGTACTCCTACAAATTTTGGACGATGGCCGTGTCACCGATGCCCAAGGTCGTACCGTCGATTTCAAAAATGCGATCATTATCATGACCAGTAATATTGGTTCCCAGTTCATCTTAGATTTGGCGGGGGATGATAATCGCTATAGCGAAATGTATAGTCGGGTCATGGAGGCGATGCGTGGCCATTTCCGGCCTGAATTTCTAAATCGCGTGGATGAATTCATTATTTTCCATAGCCTACGCAAAGACCAATTACGGGATATTGTCAAACTGCAAATCAACCGCTTGAACCAACGCCTCGGCGATCGCAAAATGACCCTAAACCTAAGTGAGGCTGCCCTTAATTTCTTGGCAGATGTTGGCTACGACCCCGTCTATGGGGCCCGACCCTTGAAGCGCACGATTCAAAAACAGTTGGAAACGGAAATTGCCAAGGGGATTCTGCGGGGAGATTTCCACGATGGCGATCGCATTAGCGTGGACATGGGCGACCATGAGCGACTTCAGTTTACCCGTTAATTTTGGCCTAAAGTATGACATTATAAGCTCTGAAAATGCTTTTAGACTCTTTCTTGCGAAGTTTATTTTAACCCATTTCCAATGACTGTATCCTCAACCGTTGACTTCAAGAGGCTAAAAGTAACAAACCAAGCAAATGTTTCCTCATAAGTGGCTGGGTTCAATTAACCTAAACATGCTGGCAGGGAAAAAGGCGGTAATCTCCCTGCATGGGAGCTACACTGCGATTCCCTTCTCTTACAAGTAATTGCGCCTACCTACTTAAGTCTCATCAAAACTTTGGAGAAAAGAATGGTAAAATCAATTATATTGATTAGTCTAACTGTACTTTACGTTAGATGTTAGTATTCCTTCTAAACTATGTAGCTACCTTATCCAATTCAATTTAAATTCACAAATCTTGTCGAACACTTACGATAGACGCTGTCAATTAGGAGCATCTCGCCGTCGTTTTGAAGATGCTGAGGTTTTACATAGCTATAGACGTTGGTGGGGTGCAGTTTATATAGGCGGGTATGCAATTGAATGTTCTTTGAAGTCTCTTATCTGCTATGACGAGCATAAAACCAACTTTAAGGAAACTTCAGCCTTCAAAAAGGGCTTACAGGGTGCAAGCCTGCACAACTTAGCAATGTTACTAAGTAAGACTGATTTGCAGCGTACTATCGAATTAGACAGAACTGGAAAACTTAAAGACACCTGGAATACTATAGCTTCAGTCTGGATCAGCGATGAACTACGATATTCTGACAAACTAGGAGAGGAATTAGACAGCACAAAATTTATTGAGGCAGTGAAAACGTGGTATCAGCTACTTTTAAGTAAGCAGGGAGAAGCCTCGTGACAGATACATCGATAACATTTGATCAAATCAAGAGCCATCTACTTCAGGAATTACAACTTCAAGATCCTAAAGTAACGGTATCTGTAAGGGAAACGTCTCTAGGTTGGCTCACAGTTCAAGTTGTAACTGATTGCTTTGAGGGAAAGACTCTAGCTGAACGTGAAGAGAAAATTGATGGTTTACTTGCAGCAGTGGAATTGAACCTTGGTCAATATCCCATTGGTAGCTATAGCTTATTGACTCCACAAGAAGAAGTTAAACAACCAGATGAGAGTATCCAACTCCCTCTTTGGTCAGATATATTGATGGCTCCTGACCCTAATCATCAAGCTTCTATTGAAAAAGACATTCCAAATCGCCCGCAGACTGTAACCTTTTATTCCTTCAAAGGAGGGGTGGGTCGCTCTACGGCTCTAGGAATGGTAGCCATTCTGCTGGCAAATCGAAACCGTCGTGTAGTTATCATTGATTTCGATCTTGAAGCACCTGGTATTTCAATACTATTCCGATCAAATTCCGTAGATGGAAATGGAGTAGAGAATTGTGGAGTCTTAGATTATATTCATCAACGTTATCTAACTCCAAATGAAAATATTCCCGCAATTGAAGATTGTATTCATCAAGTTAATTTACTCAGTCGTGGAGAGCTTTTCTTAGTATCTGCTGGAGAATATAATGAAAACTATGTTCATCGATTAGCTGAGTTAGACCGAAGAACCTGGCAATCTTTCTACAAAGGAGAAATGAATCCAGTTCAACAACTTATAAAAGATATCAAAGAGCAAGTAGATCCCGATGTCATTCTGATAGATGCTCGCCCAGGATTTAACGATACAGGTGCAATTGCGTTACTTGACTTAGCAGACACGGGAGTTATTTGTTTTTCACCAACTGACCAAAGCTTTGATGGTTTGCGATGGGTTATACAAGCTGCTCGTAAGCAGTCTGACTATCAAGGTAAACCTGATCTTCGCTTCCTACTTACACCAATGCCGACTCTTGCCGAAGATCAGCTTGATTCCTGGATAACTAAAGCTGAGGATTGGATAGTAGAACATTGGGGCTTACCTGATGGTGTAAGCGTGGGAGAGCTTTACTATAAAATTTTCTACAACCCAAACATTGCAGCTTTATCTAACTTAATTAGTGCCCCGATAAATCTTCTGAATGATTATTTGCCAATTGTAGATGCTATAGATGCTAGCCTTCCAGATATTAAACCTGTCATACCTACTGCTACAACTTCTGGAAATCGTGAAACCATTCTGAATGAGCTTCGTTTTGAAGCAGCAAGGGCACAAGATTTGCAGGCAGATAATATCCCGACTATCTTTCAACGTACAGAAGATTTTCCAAAGTTTCTTAGCAATAAGACATGGCTGGTTCGAGGTGCTAAAGGAACAGGGAAAAGTATTCTATTTAGGCTGTTTGTAGAACAGGCAGGTAGAGCCAAGGAATTAGCAAGTGCTGATGTTGATTTAACCATCTGCCAGTTTATTGCTGCACATGGTGAATCTAGATTAAGAGACTCCATTTTGAGTAGTGAAAATCTTGCAAATTATGAGCAGCAAGTTGATGAAAATAGCTGGGCTATTTTTTGGCTAAACTATGCCATTTTGCAACTATTTGATAATTTTCCAGAGCTATCTTCTGTTTCTGAATTAAACAATGGCTTAGCTGCATTAATTGCCGAAGAGCATTTGACACAAGTTTCGATTGTCGAATGGTTAGTACAACGTACTCGATCACCGCAAGCAATTCCCCAAGCTAGCGATGAGTTAAGAACAATCGATCGTTGGTTAAATGAGAACAACAAAAGTGTATGGCTTTTATACGATGAGCTTGACGCTGGATTTGGATTTGGATCAGATAGTTACGCACGAAGACGACGTGCATTAGAAACTCTTTTAGCTTGGTGGTTAGAAAGTGGAACTAGTTTAAAGCGGATTGTACCAAAGATATTTTTGCGAGAGGATATTTGGAATCAGCTTAATTTTGTGAATAAAGGACATTACGTAGGGAGATCTCTACAACTAAGCTGGGATGAAGCTGATCTATGGAGACTCGTTTTACGTCAGGCTTTACAAAGTTCTTCCACTTTAAGTTACGCTTTAGAACAAGAATTTGGGTTAACAGTAGATAGACTTGAAACCTTTGAGTTGGGGCAATTACGTAAAAATCTTTGCCCACTGTGGGGAGAGCGTATGGGCCGAGGGAAGAAAGCATTTACCTATAACTGGGTGCGTACACGAATTGCTGATAGTAACGAGAACTGTTTTCCACGAAGTTTGGTCTTACTTTTAAAAGAAGCAGTTCGTAACGAAAAGAATTTCTCTACAGAGTATAGTTCTGAGATAGTGTTGCGCCCAAAATCATTAATTGATTCATTTCCCGTTGTTTCAGATCAAAGAGTAGATGAGGTACGGAATGAATATCCTGAACTTGAAGAACCTCTTAATAAACTTCAAGGAGAACGTTCACCTATCGATGAAAATAGATTATCTGATATCTGGAATGTGCAAGATGGTGAGTTATCCCTTCGCATCAAAGAAATGATAGAGGCTGGGATTTTGAAAGAACGCTCTCGTCCTAAAGATCCTCCTCCTCGCATTTACTCTATTGCCGAATTATATTTATATGGACTTGGAATGGTTCGTAAAGGTCAGCGATAATTAATACATATGATTTTGCTTTGATTGTATACGTCGTAAACTCCAAAATCCGAACAGCAGATAAAAGAATAGTTAATGGATTGGCACTGCATTTTTGTAAAAGATACATAAACATAGTGGAGGGCACCTCAAAAAATCCAGATTTTACTGGAAGTGGCAAAGTGATTTCAAGGGTTTCAGCCCTCCAAAATCTGCCAAAGGTCAATTAATCGAGGTGTCCTTAAGGCAAACAAATGACAGATCACTCTCATGTTGGTTCTTTGCTCGATGATTTGCTTGAAGAGGATGGGATCCTCGCTGAAGTTAATGCAGTTGCCTTTAAGCGTGTCCTGGCCTGGCAAATTTCCCAAGAAATGCAGAAAAGGGGTCTGAGTAAGTCTAAAATGGCACGCTCAATGAATACCAGCAGACCTGCCCTAGAGCGGCTACTTGACCCTAGCAATACATCCATCACACTGAAAACAATGGAGCGGGCTGCCACAATTTTGGCTAAACGTTTGCGAATTGAATTAGTAGATTATCAAGAATCTAAAATTAAATAATCCCAGCAATCATCAATCCAAACCGAAGTGCAAACAATGCCGCCAGCCCCCAAAGAATGGCATTGGTTTCCTCTGATTTTCCCGCCACCCACTTTAAGACTGGATAGAGCATCACCCCCACTGCTAGACCTTCGGCAATGGAAAATGTTAACGGCATCAACAAAATTGTGGCAAAGGCGGGAATAGCTTCTGTGGGATCTGACCATGAAATCGCGCGGACACTGGACATCATCAACACCCCCACCATAAATAGAGCGGGAACGGTGGCAAAGGTGGGAATGGCGGCAAAAAAGGGCTTAAAAATTAAGGAGACAACAAATAGGAGGGCTACAATCACGGCTGTTAATCCCGTCCGTCCCCCCACTGCCACCCCCGTTGCTGATTCGATATAGGTGGTCACCGTCGAGGTTCCAAAAATCGCCCCGGCAGTTGTGCCGACGGCATCGGCCATTAAGGCGGCTTTGCTGCGAGGTAGTTCTCCCTTTTCATTCAAATATCCGGCCTGGATACCCACCCCGGCTAATGTCCCCACCGTATCGAATAGATCCACAAATAAAAAGATAAACGTAACAAGAATAAACGTCCCCAGTTGGGACATTTCCAGTTCCCCCAGACCAACAACCGCTTGCCCCATCAGATGCTCCGGCCACTGGGGAAGGCCGATAAGTTGGGATGGCCAAGGAGTAACTCCAGAAATCCAGCCGATCAGGGCTGTGGATAAAATCCCCAATAATAAGGCCCCAGGGATCCCCCGCGTAAACAGCATCGCTGTAATCACAGTCCCCGCTACGGCAATCAAGGGTTCCGGAGTATTCAGGCTACCCAAGGCGGTTTTCGTCACCGGATTGGCAACAATGATTTTTCCAGAGGACAGGCCAATATAGGCGACAAACAGGCCAATTCCCGCCGCAATTGAGTGTTTGAGGGACATGGGAATGGCATTGATAATCAGGGTGCGAATTTTAGAAGCGGTCAGGAGAATAAAAATTACCCCTTCCACCAACACAGCCCCCAAGGCCAACCGCCAGGGAATCCCCAACTTGAGGACAACGGTAAAGGCAAAAAAGGCATTCAAGCCCATTCCTGGTGCCAACGCAAAGGGGAAGTTGGCAAACAGCCCCATACAGAGCGTTCCCACCACTGCTGCCAGAGCCGTGGCAATCACCAGTTCCCCATTTAGGTCGCCAGGCTCGGAGAGGAAAATAGCATTGGACAAAATATTGGGATTGACAATTAAAATGTAGGCCATGGTCATGAAGGTGGTGACACCAGCTACGGCCTCAACTCGGATTGTGCTATTCCACTCATTTAGTCCAAAATACTGCTCAAGCAATTTAATCATGCCGCGATTATAGCTGTTTTACTTCGGATACTATTCAAGACCTCAGGGATTTTAATTATTCACGGATTTGGCACAGCCTTGGCTGGGCGATCGCAAGTAGAATATTAAGGCAGCATGGCCAGGAGATCAGCGGATGAGCTATGATTACGACCTATTTGTCATTGGTGCAGGGTCAGGGGGATTGGCGGCCTCCAAACGGGCAGCATCCTACGGCGCAAAGGTGGCGATCGCCGAAGCAGATAAAGTTGGCGGAACCTGTGTCATCCGTGGCTGTGTCCCGAAAAAGCTCCTCGTCTATGCCTCAAAATTTTCCCATCTCTACCATGATGCTGAGGGCTACGGTTGGCGGGAAGTGGATCCGAAGCTAAATTGGCAAAAACTAATCAAAGCAGTGGATAACGAGGTGAATCGCCTCAGTCAACTCCACATTGGTTTTTTGGCCAAGGCAGGGGTGGAACTCATGCCCCTAAGGGCTAGTTTGGTAGACGACCACACCCTTGAGTTACACAATCCCCAAAATCCTGATCAGACCCCCCGAAGGGTTACAGCAGCCAAGATTTTGATTGCCGTGGGTGGCGAAGCTATTAAGCCGAAGGTTCCTGGCATTGAACACAGTATTACCTCGCGGGAGATGTTCCTATTGCCCAAGAAACCCAAACGAATTGCCATTTTGGGGGCCGGCTACATCAGTGTGGAATTTGCTGGAATTATGAAGGGTTTGGGCAGTGAGGTGATTCATCTCATTCGCGGCGATCGCCCCCTGCGGGGATTTGACATCGATGTGCAAGAGGGCATTTATCAAGGCATGGTCAACCATGGGATTGATGTCCGCGGACTAACCTCCCTCACCTCCCTGCAACGCACGAAAAAGGGGAATATTCGCGTAGCCTACGAACGGGATGGCGAAGAAAGTGTCATCAAGGTGGATACGGTTCTCTGTGCCATTGGCCGATCCCCCAAGCTGTCGGGTCTGGGTTTAGAAAATGCCGGTATTCAGCTAAAAGCCAATGAGCGCGGTATTGCCTCAATCGCTGTTGATGAGTATAGCCGCACCAACCAAGCCCATATTTTTGCCGTTGGCGACTGCACCGATCGGGTCAACCTAACCCCGGTGGCGATCGCTGAAGGGCGGGCCTTTGCGGATACCGAGTTTGGCAATAACCCCCGCAGCGTCAACTATGACAACATTCCCTCTGCGGTCTTTTCCCAGCCCGAGGCGGCCAGTGTCGGCCTGACGGAAGCCCAGGCCAAGGCCAAACTAGGGGAAGATAAAGTAAAGGTATACCGAGCCAGTTTTCGGCCCATGTTCCACAGTCTGACCGGCGCAAACGAAAAAGTGATGGTTAAATTGGTGGTTGAACAGCAAACGGAATGGATTATGGGGGTACACATGGTCGGGGACTACGCCGCTGAAATTATTCAAGGCATGGCGATCGCCGTTAAAATGGGAGCAACGAAAAAAGACTTTGATGCCACCATTGGGATTCACCCCTCCACCGCCGAAGAATTTGTCACCCTGCGCTAGGTCAACACCGGATATGGCTTTATCCCGACGTTATTTCCTCCAAAATTTCCTTGAACTGTACCATTCCCAACTTCAACGTCTGAAAGGTGGGTTTCTTTGCGCTCTCCTGGCCCTATGCCTCGGTCTGACTGGATGCATTCAATCCGATATTGATATCCATTATCGGGGGCAGTCTGGCGGGGATGTGAGTCAACATCTGCAATTGGCCCGGCCCAACCCGGCCCTACTCAATCAACTGGAGCGACAGGTCAAACAACTGGGGGGGAAAGTTGAGAACCATCGTCCCACGGAACTTGATCTGAGCCTTCCCTTTGATACCAGTCAGGATCTAGCCCAAAAACTGAATCGCCTATTTCAACCCCTAGGGACGTTGCCTGCGGCTCCCCTCAACCTCGACTCAACCCATTTAACCATCCAGGATCAAAATCTCCTTCTCTTTTTGCGGCAACATTTCACCTACGACATTGATCTGCGGCCCTTGGGGGTGCAATCTGGCCAAGGGGAGGTTCTAGTCAATCCGGAGACCTTGGTACAGTTTCGCCTCAGTTTAGAAACACCCTGGGGTGGGCGGTTTATCCAAAAGGCGGCCCTGGTAACCAATGATACAGTGGTGAATCCTGGGGCAAGTAAAACCGCAACCCATCGCCTCCTCTGGACATTACAGCCAGGGTATAACAACCATTTAGAAGCAGCCTTTATCTATCCCAGTCCGGTGGGGTGGGGGGCCTTGGCCATTGGTCTATTGGTCTGGGGTGGTTGGCGACTCAAAGCTCGTAACCCATAGCATCCAAGATGAACTGGCTGGGGCCACCCTCTTCTCTGCGTCGCTATCTCATCTATGGCGGTATGGGGCCGATCATTGCCCTCAATCTTTGGGTGCTTCAACAGGTCTATTTGTACTTTGAGTACCTGATTACAATCCTGGCGATCGCCGCCATCTTAGCCTTTTTATTAAACTACCTCGTCGATCGCCTAGAACGCCTTTCGCTCCGACGGGGACGGGCGATTTTAGTGGTGTTAGTCTTGACAGTGATTAGTTTAGGCATACTAGGGTTTCTTGGCTTACCCATTGCCATTGATCAAGCCAAACAATTGCTAGAGCGTTTACCCGAACTGGCGGATACCAGTAATAAAAGCTTGCAGACCTTAGCCGCCCTGGGCCGACGATACCGCCTTCCCATTGATGTGGATGAAGTGACGGCAGATTTTATCCTCCAACTCAAAGGCGTTGCCACCCAACTCCCTGGGGTAGCCTTTACGACCTTAGGTCGATTTGTGGATACGGCCCTAATTCTAGTGTTAGCGGTTTATATGCTCTTTTATGGTGGTTCCCTGTGGCGGGGAATGATGGGGCTTTTGCCACCGCCCCTGGGAACAGTGATTAGCCAATCCCTGCGCTTGAATATTCAAGGGTTTTTCACCGCCCAGCTTGTTTTAGGGGGGTTTATGTTTATGACCCTCCTTCCCTTTATGGGGTTGCTTGGGGTTGATTTTGGCTTTTTATTTGCCCTGATCATTGGTATAGCCCAACTCATTCCCGTTATTGGGGCCACCCTTGGCATTGGTTTGGTTTTTTTATTGGTGATTTTGCAGAATTTTTGGTTGGCCATTAAAATTGCCCTAATTGCCATCATTCTCCAACAGATCAAGGACAATATTCTCGCTCCTAAACTGCTGGGGGATATGATTGGCTTAAATCCCCTGTGGCAGTTTATTGCTCTCTTAATTGGTGGGCGCGTGGCGGGCTTACTGGGCGTATTCTTGGCCATTCCCCTTGCGGCAACGTTTAAGTCAACGGTGCAAACGATGCAACAGCGGCAGACTCCCTAACCTCCCATGGGTTTTACTTAATTAATTTTCCGGTTTGGTGGGGGACTCATCCGTTACTACCCGATCATCTTCCTTGGGATTACTGGAATTAGTGGGGGAGATCGCCGGGCTAGGGGCCGATGACGGCGAAGTTGGAGATTGGGCTTCACTCAGTTGGGCTTGGGCATAGAGGGCCACCAACTGCTGTTCCAACTCTTGACTAGAGGAAAGTAAGCGACCCAGTACCCGAATTAAGCGTTGCAAATCCGATTTAAAGGACTCATCCCCCGTTAACCCCTTTAGATCATTGGTAATCTGTTGGGTATTCACAAAGGTGGCCCGAGCCGCATCCAGGGTTTGGGCTAAGGACAGCATAATCAGGGGACTGCTCAACGTACCGGATATTTTATTCAGGTTTTCCGCCGCCTCAGAACCATTGGCCGCCAAAGCTTCCAGGTTTTCGAGGAGTTGACCTTCCTGGAGCCGATTCATAAAGGGCGTCAAACTATTCAGGGCGACCCGCAGATCCCCGCCCGCCGCGTCCAGGTTTTTCAGGGTAGAAGTAATCGTATCTCGGTTAACTTCCACCAGGCTACTAATTTGATTGGCGGCCCGATCCACCGAACGGGCAGCGGCGGAAAATTCCCCCAGTTGCTCCTTGGCATCCACACTCAATTCGTTAAAGTTATCTAGGGCCAGACCCACCTTACTCAGGGATTCATCGGCGGTATCCAGGGTACGATTGGCACTGGTAAACAGAACATTAGCGTTATCAATAATCCCCGAGCTTTCTAGGGCAGCCGTAAAACGATTGGCCGTCCGAATAAAATCATCCAACCCCTGCCCCGTCGCCCCCACTAGGCGATCGCCATTACAGTAGATCAGCTTTGGATCACATTGGGGGGCAAAGGCACTGATATTTTCCGGTAGGGTAAGGGCTTCCTCTGGAGCCGGGAAATCTAAGTAGGACTGGCCAATAAATCCGGCTTGACGAATTTCAGGAACCGTATTCCGTGGAATAATCACATCGTCAATTCTGAGAATGGCAATAATTCCAGTGGGTTCAACCTTAATATCGGCAACCCGGCCCACATTTATGCCGCGATAGCGTACCGAAGTACCCGCCGCCAGCCCTGGAGCCGACTGGAGTTCCACTTCTAGGGTATAGGTTTTACCGGCAAACAACTGGCCCCGCAGCCATAGCAAGACAATACTGAAGATGGCAACCCCACCTAGAATAAACAGCCCGACCGACCCTTCCCGTGCTATCCGCGATCGCATACGCTATGACACTCCTAGACAAACAAGTTAATGAAATTGATTAACAGGATTTTTGGATGTACTTAATGGTGGCATCATTTGATCAACGACTCGAATCGGCCCCTGTACCTGACCACTGACAAATTGGCGTAAATAGGGATCGGGACTGCTATCCAGTTCCTCAATACTTCCCTGCCATCGTATCTTACCTTCATAGAGAAGAATGAGGCGATCGCTGGTGCGGCGAATCGTCGTGTCTTGGTGGGTGACAATAACATAGGTACTACAGGCATTGGCCCGTAGACGGCAGATCATATCTTCAATCACTGTCGAGGCAATGGGATCCAGACCGGCGGTAGGTTCATCATAGAGGAGAATCTGGGCATCATCATTACTATCATGGGGATTATCTAAAATCGCCCGGGCAAAACTCACCCGTTTCCGCATTCCCCCGGACAATTCCGCGGGATACAGATTCCCCATCCCCTCTAGACCCACTAGGGCCAGTTTTTCCTCCACGAGCCGATGGATTTCGCGGCGGGACAGTTTCGAGGTTTGTAACAGATAAAAACCGACATTTTCTTCGACGGTGAGGGAGTCAAAAAGGGCCGCCTGCTGAAACACCATACTCATGCGAATGGGATCGTGGCCATCTTCAATTAAACCTAGGCGTTTTTGACCATGGATATACACATCCCCGCCATCGGGTTTCGTCAGACCGGCAATGATCCGCAGAACCGTTGATTTCCCCGTTCCAGAGGGGCCAATAATCCCCAGGGCATCCCCCGGATAAACAGCCAGATCAATGTTATCGAGAATGACCTTATCGCCAAAACGCTTAGTCACACCGCGAAATTCCACCAGTGGCTCAGTCATGGGAGTTATCGGAGCTATCAATATCGGTTCCAGAATTGAGACGCTAGATTGAGACTATATTAGCCCTATAACATCTCTTCTGGTTGAGAATCGGCGATCGCCTGGAGGCCACGGGCATCCCCCAATTTCAAAAGGGCCGCCTTAGCATCCTCCTGTACCCCCATGTCTTCGTCCTCTAGGGCAATAATTAAGGCATCAATGGCTTGGGTATAGAGAACCCCCAGGGGAATTTGACGGCAGAGTTGTCCCAGGGCCCAGGCACAGTTACTACGAATGGCCGGAATCGCATCGTCCATCAGGGCCATACACAGGGGCGGAATAGCCATGGTTGCCGCATCCCCATTAACTTCAGCCATTTGACCCAGGGAACTGGCGGCCCACAACCGTACTGCCGAAATATCCGTTTGCAGGGCATGAATGAGGGGATCCAGACTACGGCGGTATACCTCTGGGGTATTAAAGCGAATCCCGCAATTTCCCAGGGCCCAAACCACTCCCTTGCGGACATAGCCGTTCCAATCTATTTTTAACTGAGCAATGAGGGGATCAATGGCGGTCAAACTGGGATTCCGGCCCAAGGCATAGGCCGCACTCACCCGGACAAGGGGACAGCTTTCCTGGAGAAGATCAATCAGATGGGGAATGGCCCGCTCATCCTGTAACTCACAAAAGGCCCGGGCTGCCAACATCCGTTCAGTCACATCCGGCGATCGCAACAGCGGCAACATTTCTTCCGGGTCGGGACGGCTTGGCTCGTCGCTAGGGAGTTGGTCGAGCAGATCCTCTGATTCTGCGGATTCAATTAGCTGCAAGTCATCATCATACATAATATTCCTACTTTACAGCCTTGGCGGTGAGAGTCCATTAAGCCGATAAAATATTTAGCAGTCTCCTGGAGCATTTGATCATTTATGGTTGGCCCAACCGCCATCTTACTGGTGTGCTGCCCTGATCAACGGGGATTAGTGGCAAAAATTGCCCACTTTATTTATAGCCACAATGGCAATATTATCCATGCCGATCACCATACCGATGGGGTTGCGGATCTCTTCTTGACCCGGATTGAATGGGAAGTGGCGGGATTTGCCCTAGGGCGATCGCACATCGCCGAAGCCTTTGAAACCTATGCCCAGGAACAGGGATTATTCCCACGCCCGGAAGAGGTTCGCTGGCACCTTGATTTTTCCGATCGGGTCTCTCGCCTGGCCATCTGGGTCAGCCGTCAAGATCATTGTTTACTTGACCTCATTTGGCGACAGCGGGCGGGGGAACTACGGGCAGATATTCCTCTGATCATCAGTAATCATGACCAGAATCGGGCGATCGCTGAGCAATTTAAGATTGATTTCCATACTATTCCCGTCAATCCCGACCATCGTGTCGAGGCCGAGGCCCAACAACTCAAACTATTGCAAACCTACAACATCGATCTGGTGATCCTCGCCAAATATATGCAGATTCTTAGCCCAGACTTCCTAGGCCAGTTTTCCCAGATCATTAACATCCACCATTCCTTTCTGCCGGCCTTTGCCGGAGCCAATCCCTACCAGCGGGCCTATGTGCGTGGCGTAAAAATCATTGGTGCCACAGCCCACTACGTTACCCAAAACCTAGATCAGGGCCCGATCATTGAGCAGGATGTGGTGCGAGTCAGCCACCGAGATGATGTCACCGATCTGGTTCGCAAAGGCAAGGATCTCGAACGCATGGTACTCGCTCGGGCCGTGCGCCTCCACCTCCATAACCGCGTTTTAGTCTACGGCAATCGCACCGTTGTTTTTGCCTAGGAGTATTTCACCGGCAATTCGAGGTGGGATTAAATATTCTGAGAAATCAAAGCTTAGAGTTCAACGATTAGAGATCGAAATGATAGCGAATGGCTCCTGTGGTCGCATCATTGGAAATCGTGGCATACCCCACCCGCTGCGCTTCCATCAAAACCGCTTGGAGTTGATCCGGTTCCAGTTGGGTATACATAGCTGCCTGGGCTGCAGATAGCACCCCCCCATTCTTCTGGGCAGCAACCAGGAGGCGTTGCATCGGCGTGTTCGTTGCTTGGTACTCGGCCTTGAGTTTCTCTAATTCTATTTGGATCGGCATACCATGGCCCTGGGGCAGAGGGGATATACCATAGCGGCCCTGAAAATATAGATTACGCTGGTGTACCAAGTCGGGAATTAAAAGCAAATCAATGAGCTGGCCAATGAAACAAAAGCCAAAGGTAAACAGATAAATCAACCCCATGACAATGTTCCCTGTGTAGAGTCGTTGAACACCACAGAGACCAAAAAAACCTAAACACCAGAGCAGGTAGGCAACACCTGTATCACTTCGAGGCATTACAGCTTAAATTGAAGCACTGACCTTATTATAATTCACGGAGCCACAGGCGATATGATGGGAAAGACACCCTAACAGCCTGCTGGGGGCACCATGCCTTGGCAGTGGGTTCCTCCTTGATTACCTACGAACAACGATTATGTTTGATGCCTTAGCTGAACGCCTTGAATCTGCCTGGAAAACCCTACGGGGCCAGGACAAAATTAGTGAAACCAATATTCAAGAGGCATTGCGGGAGGTTCGGCGGGCCTTGCTGGAGGCGGATGTCAATCTGCAAGTGGTCAAAGATTTTGTAGAGGATGTGCGGCAACGGGCCATTGGGGCTGAGGTGGTGGCAGGGGTTCGCCCCGATCAACAATTTATCAAGATTGTCTACGATGCCCTCGTGGAAGTGATGGGGGAAAGTCATCATCCCTTGGCGATCGCCCCTACTCCGCCCACTGTCATTCTCATGGCTGGTTTACAGGGAACGGGGAAAACAACGGCAACGGCAAAACTCGCCCTACACCTGCGTAAACAGGAAAAAACTGCCCTGCTGGTAGCCACGGATGTTTACCGTCCCGCGGCGATCGAGCAGCTAGTGACCCTGGGTAAACAAATTGATGTGCCCGTCTTTGAACTGGGAACCGATGTCAATCCGGTGGAAATTGCCCGTCAAGGGATTGCCCAGGCCCGCAGTTTAGGGGTTGATACGGTTATTGTGGATACCGCCGGTCGCCTGCAAATCGATACGGCCATGATGGCAGAGTTGGTGGCGATCAAAGAGGCCATTCAGCCCGATGAAACCCTATTAGTCGTGGATGCCATGACCGGGCAAGAGGCGGCAAATTTAACCCGGGCCTTCCAAGATCAGGTGGGCATTACCGGCGCAATCTTAACTAAATTGGATGGAGACACCCGTGGGGGAGCCGCCCTATCCGTCCGCCAAATCTCTGGACAACCGATCAAGTTTATTGGGGTAGGCGAAAAAGTCGAAGCTCTCCAACCCTTCTATCCCGATCGCCTCGCGTCCCGCATTTTAGGGATGGGGGATGTCCTCACCCTCGTGGAAAAAGCCCAAGAAGAGGTGGACTTGGCCGATGCAGAAACCATGTCCCGGAAGATCCTTGAGGCCCAGTTTGATTTTGATGACTTCTTAAAACAAACCCGCCTTGTCAAGAACATGGGGTCTTTGGCAGGGATTATGAAAATGATTCCGGGGATGAACAAAATCTCTGGGGATCAATTGCAACAGGGTGAAGTCCAACTCAAACGGGCAGAGTCGATGATTAATTCCATGACTCGCCAAGAGCGGCAAAATCCTGAACTTCTTTCTAGTTCTCCCAGTCGGCGGCAACGGGTGGCCAAGGGTTCAGGGTATACTGTGGCGGATGTGGGCAAGCTGGTGAGTGACTTCCAACGTATGCGATCGCTGATGCAGCAAATGGGCCAAGGAAATATGGGAATGCCAGGGATGCCAGGAATGCCGGGGATGAATCCGATGGCTGGAGCCATGCCAGGGGGACGAAGCGGGCGATCGGGCAGTGTCAAGAAGCCAAAGAAACAAAAAAAGAAAAAAGGATTTGGCGTACTCTAAGCCATGCAAATTACCGTGAAAATTTATGTAATTTTTAGGGACTTGGATGTATTCAATCTTTTCATGTTTAAGGGTTTCAGGGGAGGCAATGTTCGGGCATAGATAATTTTCTTTAATCCCTTCAGTTTGGCAAGCTTCGGTTCACCAAAGACTAATTCCTTAATTTGATAGGCGGGATAAACACAGCATTGCCGGTGTTGCTCATCAAACTCCACAAAGCACACCCAAGCATTCGGTTGATTGAGGATCGGGTCTGTTCGCTGTCCACTGGCTTGAAATGTCCAGGATAGTCCAAATTGACTGGCTCGTTCTTTTGTTTGGGTTTTTACCGCTAGATCAATGCCCTCAACTACCAAGTCTGAATCCCAGGATTTTTGCTTCCCTTGATAAATCTTATAATCTGGGCCCTGGATAGTTTTGCCTAGGTGTTCAAAAACCTGTTTGACCGCCTCTTCGCCCACCTTACTGACATAGTGATCCTGCTGAATTTTGGTGACATTTTTCTGGTGGGTATCCATGTACACACCACCAGTACCAACGGTGGGAGCTACCTTTTCTGCAAAATCTCTAGCTCTCCTGAGGACATCATCGCCAATGGATGTCGTTATCACTTGGGTAAAACAACGCATAAAACTCGCTATCAAAAACTCACTATCAAAATCGTTGAAATGTCCTTGATTTTCAAAGTCTAGCCTAATTGCGCCAAGACAAACCCCCAAGCAAAGACCTAAAAGACCTAGGAGAACGCCTAACCGCCCTTGCCTAGGTTCGGTAAATCCCCCTTTTACTGAAACCGTAGCGATCGCACTATAGAGAGAGAGGGTCATCCCCAGTTGGGTTATTTGCCCCAAGTTTATGTGTTTTTAGCCTGCGAAGGAGTCAAACGTCTTATGGGAAAAGTTGTTGGAATTGACCTTGGAACCACCAACTCCTGTGTCGCCGTGATGGAAGGGGGCAAGCCCACGGTGATTGCCAATGCAGAAGGATTTCGGACAACGCCCTCGGTGGTTGGTTATGCCAAAAATGGCGATCGCCTCGTGGGACAAATTGCCAAGCGTCAAGCGGTAATGAACCCGGAAAATACCTTCTACTCAGTGAAGCGTTTTATTGGACGACGCTTTGATGAAGTGACCAACGAAGCCACAGAGGTCTCTTACAAAGTTTTGAATGTCAATGGCAATGTCAAGCTGGACTGTACGGCCCAAGATAAACAGTTTGCCCCAGAAGAGATTTCTGCCCAAGTCCTGCGGAAGTTGAAGGAAGATGCCAGCAAATACCTTGGCGAAGATGTGACCCAAGCGGTGATCACCGTTCCCGCCTACTTCAATGATTCCCAACGCCAAGCCACCAAAGATGCCGGGAAAATTGCCGGATTGGATGTGCTGCGGATTATTAATGAACCCACCGCCGCATCCCTTGCCTATGGCTTAGATCGCAAAAGTAACGAAACCATTCTCGTCTTTGACTTAGGGGGGGGAACCTTTGACGTTTCCATCCTAGAAGTGGGCGATGGTGTGTTTGAGGTCTTGGCCACCTCCGGGGATACTCACTTGGGTGGGGATGATTTTGACAAAAAAATTGTTGATTATCTAGCCGAGAGTTTCCGATCCCAGGAAGGTATTGATCTCCGCAAGGATAAGCAAGCCCTGCAACGGCTCACGGAAGCGGCAGAAAAAGCAAAAATTGAACTCTCTAGTGTCAGCCAAGCAGAAATTAACTTGCCCTTTATTACCGCAACCCAAGATGGGCCCAAGCACTTGGATATGACCCTGACTCGGGTGAAATTTGAAGAACTCTGTGCCGATCTAATCGATCGCTGCCGCATTCCCGTGGAGCAAGCCCTCAAGGATGCCAAGCTGGACAAAAGCCGCATCGATGAAGTGGTTTTGGTGGGGGGATCAACCCGGATTCCAGCCATTCAAGACTTGGTGAAGCGGGTTCTAGATAAGGGCCCCAATCAAACCGTGAACCCCGATGAAGTGGTGGCGGTGGGTGCGGCCATTCAAGCCGGAGTCCTAGCAGGGGAAGTGAAAGATATTCTCCTGTTGGATGTCACTCCCCTGTCCCTAGGGGTGGAAACCTTGGGTGGTGTGATGACCAAAATCATTGCCCGGAATACCACGATTCCCACCAAAAAATCCGAAGTCTTTTCCACGGCGGTGGATGGCCAAAGCAATGTGGAAATCCATGTCCTGCAAGGGGAGCGGGAAATGGCGAATGACAACAAGAGTTTGGGAACCTTCCGCCTGGATGGGATTCCCCCTGCCCCCCGTGGGGTTCCTCAAATCGAAGTCACCTTTGATATTGATGCCAATGGTATTTTGAATGTCAAAGCCCGTGACAAGGGAACAGGTAAGGAGCAATCCATTAGTATTACGGGTGCCTCAACCCTACCCAATGAAGAGGTAGATCGGATGGTCAAAGATGCGGAACGGAATGCCGCCACTGACCAGGAAAAACGGGAGAAAATTGAAGCCAAGAATCAGGCGGAGCAACTCTGTTATCAAGCAGAGAAGCAACTCAATGAACTGGGCGATCGCGTCCCAGGGAATGAAAAGGAAAAGGTCACCCAGCTCATTGCCGATCTACGGCTAGAAATTGGTACTGAAGCCGATCGTAAGCCCCTTGAGTCCATTAATTTCGACCGGGTGAAGTCCCTCTTACCGGAACTACAGCAGGCTCTCTATAGCATTGGTGCAAACCTCTACCAGCAGGAAGGAGCCGCGCCAACGGATACCCCTCCCAGTGCGGATGCCGGTAGTAGTTCCCCTGGCGGAGATGATGTCATTGATGCCGAGTTCTCGGAAACCAAGTAACACCTCTGCCCTTCGTTAAGGCGTTTAGCAAGACGTTTGACCGAGGCAACACCCTTCCTCTTACCCAGGGGAGGGGTTTATTTTTTAGGGTTCTGCCAAGGTGGTTAAGACCTGACCCACTAAGTACAGGGATCCGGCAATGACCGTGAGATAATTTTGCTCGGTCTGCAAAGAAGACTGATGGAGGGCTCTTTGCCAGTCGGGCCAGGTTTGACAGGTCTCTAGATTAGGACAAAGACGATCCCCTAATACTTGCAAAGCAACGGGGTCAGCACAGATATGATTCGGAATGGGCACTAGATAGAGGCGATCGCCCGGACGGAGAAGGGCCCCTAAGATTCCCTGATGATCTTTGTTTTGCAGGAGTCCAATGATCCAGGTAACGGCTGTTTCGGGGCGTTTTGCCAGGATTTGATCTAGATATTGGCGTAAAAAGACCGCCGCCGGTTCATTATGGGCCCCATCAATTAAAATACGCTGCCCCTGATAATTTATCCATTGCAGCCGCCCGGGCCAGTGGGTCTGCGCCATACCCTGCTGGATCGCAAGGTCAGATATTTCCCATCCCTGGTGTCGTAATCGATCCACACTGGCGATCGCCAAGCTGGAGTTAATGAGTTGCATATCCCCTGCTAACACTAGGGGGTAGGTGTAGGTGCGCCACTTAGCCCAGGTTTGTTTAGCCCAGGTTCGAGAATCCGTTGGCTCTGGGGCAGGTATGGGTTGGGCCGGCTCCGGCCAGATGCTCTTGTTTTGAAGAAGGTTTAATTGGTTTTGGATGACGACTTCCGCCTCCGGCGGCACGGGGCCAATAACTCCATACCCCCCCGATTTGAAAATACCCGCCTTTTCCTGGGCGATCGCCCCGATAGTGGATCCAAGACGTTGCCAATGATCCCAACCAATGGATGTAATTACAGAGACCAGCGGTACGGGGCAGACATTCGTGGCATCCAATCGCCCCCCTAACCCCACTTCAATAATGGCAATATCTACCTCTTCCTGGGCAAAGTAGAGCCAAGCAGCGGCGGTCAACACCTCAAATTGACTGGGACTGTATTCAATTTTGGGGATGATTCCTTCTACTTGTAGCAAAAGCTCCAGTAGCCGTTCCGGGGCGATCGCCCGTTGATTGAGGGTAATGCGCTCCGTCCAATCCCGTAAATGGGGAGAGGTATAACAGCCCGTTTGATAGCCCGCTGCCGTGAAGATACTCGATAGATAGGCGCATACGGATCCCTTACCATTGGTTCCCGCCACATGGATGATCGGCATAGATTCTTGGGGTTGCCCCAGTTGGCAGAGAATGGCTTGAATGGGTTCTAAGCCCAGACGCACACCAAAGCGACTATAGGCCGTTAGCCTCTGATCAACAGCATCTAGCCCAGGGTTAGGGAACGCGCCGTCCATTCCGCCACGTTGCCGTTAACCGAGAGCCATCGGGCAGGACAAAAATACCATTCCCCTCAAAGTTACCATTGCGAAATTCGCCCACATAGCTGGTGCCATCCCCATAGGCTAAGGTGCCGCGGCCATGGTAGACCCCTTGGCTAAACGTTCCTTCATAGCGAGTGCCATCGGAAAAGGTGAGAATGCCATCTCCATGGTATTGCCCCCCCTCAAATTGCCCCTCGTAGTTGCGACCATCCGCTAACTGAAGGATACCGCGGCCATTAAAAATGCCATCCCGAAACTCACCTTCGTAACGACCACCATCGGCATAGGTGAGGACGCCCATCCCGTTGTAGCGACCATTAACAAAATCCCCTTCATAGGTATTGCCATTGGCCATACTGAGAATGCCATGGCCATTAAAGCGGCCATTGTAGAGTTCGCCCTGATAGGTGCTGCCATCGGGAAGGGTCATACTCACATCCCCCGTTACCCGCTTGCCTTCAAAAACAGCAACTTGACCCATGGCGGGTAGGGTCGTCAATCCCATAAGAGTTACCCCTAGGGTCAGGCCTAAGCCCGATATTAAGGGAGTAGGGCGGAAACGAGAAGAAACAAAGGAAAGCGTTAACATAACTCACCCAACCTTGGCGGAATAGGACAGTAGCAACTTCTATAACTGGCACAATTCCTAAAGTATGCAGAAGTATGAGCTAGGCTGTTTCCCTGAGACCCACAATATTGCCATAGGCAGCACAACAATGGTGCTGGCACTAGCGGAAGCCGTGATCACCGATAACCTTTAAGTACGAT
Organism: Candidatus Synechococcus calcipolaris G9; assembly: GCF_029582805.1. Classification (NCBI taxonomy): domain Bacteria; kingdom Bacillati; phylum Cyanobacteriota; class Cyanophyceae; order Synechococcales; family Synechococcaceae; genus Synechococcus; species Candidatus Synechococcus calcipolaris. Next base: position 1,865,502 of record NZ_JAKKUT010000002.1, read on the forward strand.
TATAGGATTCAAAGCTAAAAACGAAGATTTTGAAGAGGTCGTACCTGGGCAATGGTTTCAAAATCACGATCGTTATGAACTAAAAGAAAATTATTTTCCAGTGCAGCTTGAGCAATGCAACAATCAATTGGACTGCGAACGGTAAGTCCTTGGCGGCGCAAGTCGTAATAAATACGGGCAGCCGCTTCCCAAGAGTGAGGGGGGGAATCAACGTAACTTTGTACCTCGAGGTAAGTGGATAAAAGAGTCCACTCTTGCTCATTTAAGCTCCCTTGCAACAATTCAAGCTGAGTAAACCGGGTGATAAAAACGTCCCGATCTGCAATCAGGGTTTCAAGCTGCTGGCGTACTTGACCGCTGCGATCGCGAAACACGTCAATCCAAACCGATGTATCAATCAGCAGCATAACGAGTTTCACGCAGGGCTTTATAGTCAAAGTCAGGAGCGAACTGAATTTGACCTGCGAGATCGAGTAAGCTTCTCCTGCGGCGCGACACTCCAGAGGAGTCACTTCGTGAACGCACAAGTTCTTTCAGAGCAAGCTTGAGCAATTCTTCTTGAGTGGTAAGGTTGGTGAGTTGGAGTGCTTCGTTGATGAGGGCTTCGTCAAGATTAAGGGTAATTTCCATGGGATAGCCATTAGAAAAATGGGGTTCAGGAGGAGTCAATTTAAATCTAGTCTAGCTAAACTTAGCAATTGCCCTTCGTTGCTTCAACGCTGCCACCCTCCATAAGCAAGCCGTCATATATCAACGTTTGTTGGTTAACCAACTGTTTCCCTAAGACCCACAATATTACGATAGGCAACAACGATGACGCAGGCACTAAGGGGGGCTGTAACCAGCAGGCCGATTCCACAGAGGCAAACCCCAACCATATTAATAATGCCAATCACCAGCAAAAGCCCAAAAATGCCGATCCAGTTGCGGGTAATGATTTTACGACTGGTTTCCATGGCGGGCCAGAATTCAAATTGACGATCAACCACCAGAGGAATAGCAAAGGTATAGGCAACGCTAAAGTAGATTCCAGGCAAGAGGAAAATAATACCGACTAAAAATAAAATGGGCACCAGGGCACCGGGAATGGGCGGTAATTGCTCCAGGAAGCTCTTTATTTGCTCAAAGTCTGCGTCTGGTTCATCCAGTTGGGCATTAATGGAGTCAACTAGATTGATAAAGAATGGCAGGGAGGCGATCGCAAAAGACAGATAGGATGTTATAAAAAAAACTCCCGTAATCAATCCACTTACCAGTCCCGTGAGTAAAATTCCCACCGAGTTATTATTCTTGAAACCATCAAAGAAGGTGCTAAACTCGCAGGACTCATCCCTGGAGAGCTTAAAGCCAACGAAATAGTAGCCAGCCCCAATAATAATCATAATAATACTGTTGAGGATGCCCCCAGCCCCTGGGATATTACTCAGGGCAATACTGATAATGACGGTTAAAACAAAGAATCCAATGAAGCCACCGGGATTTTTCGAGAACAGTTGCCACCCTTCTGATAGGTATGCGCCAATGCTTACTGGGCAATCTTTCTGGGCGATCGCCTCAGGGGTATTCGGAGAGTTGTCGTACATCGGTGTTAGCCGTAAGTTACCATAAACTTAATTACTATAAAAACGTTACTCCTATAAGCTTTTTAACTTATCGTAAAAAGTTACTGACCAACCAAAAGGTTACAAAGACCGCTAGACTGACGGCTTCTTCCGTTCCCAGGGCCAAGGGTAAGACACCTAGGTTGAGGAGGAGGGCTGCCATCCCCGCCCCCACCACTAGGGCAATGAGGGTTAATAGAAAGGCGCGGCCAAGCCGTTGTTCCTTGCGACTAATCCAGACAATGTTAAAGGTCACTCCCAAGGACAGAACGAGAGCTAGGGAATCGGTACTACCGGCATAAATTCCGAGAATGGCAAGACCGGCAAAGACCCCGGTGGTAATCAGGAGTCCGCGCATTTTGGGTAAATCTAGCTGTTGTCGCCCCCAGGTAACCGCTGGGTGAGCCGGAGTGCGGGCATTTTTTTGGGGAGCCTGTTCCGCTAAACGTTCGGCGTAGCGAATCCGCTCTGGGACTTTTATCTTGCCCTCTTGCCGCAGTCGCAGCCGCTCCATCAGGATGGCATCGTAGGCCGCTTCAATTTCCGTTCGCAGGCGATCGTCCCCATAATGGGTTTGTAAAAGCAGATCCCGAGCCTCCTGAATCTGCTCAAAGGATGCATCCTCAGGAACTTGGAGTTTTTCGTAGGGGTTGTCGTTCATGGGCGGCGATCCATCTGCCATAGTTTAAGGTAAGTCAGTTTGGATAGGGGTAGGGCCCTTAAATTCTACAGTTTTTTGGAACCATTCATCAGGGCATCTTAAAATCTTGAGGGGCGATCGCCCTCACCATGGCCCCATTCAGGTTAAAAAATCGTGAGACCAGCCCTTTGGATTACCGGCCCCACCCAGAGTGGTAAAACAAATCAATTGCTGATTCATCTGGGAGAGTGGCTTCACCAGGGACAGCTACCAGGTCAACCCAAACCCCAAGAAAATCGCCTGTTGGCCCAATCCATCCTCATTTTTGCCGCCAATGGAGACAATCGCCAACGTTTGCAAAATCAGTTCCAGACCCAAAGGGGGCAGGGGTATCGCCCCTATTTCACCACACCCTTGGGCTTTTTGCAGGATGAGGTGATTTTATTTTGGCCTCTGATCATTAAACAGGCCCAGTTACCCGGCCGTTTTCCGCTGCGACTACGCCCAGAAACGGAACAGGAATTAGCCTTGCAGCTATGGCAACCCCTTTTTGACCAGAAAAAGCTCACCTTTTTAGGGGAAAACCGCGATCGCGCCGTTCGAGATCTTTTAGATGTAATGCAGTTAGCTGGCTTTGCTGGCATTCCTCTAGGAGCGTTAGGGCAGGTTCTCGATCACGAGAGTGTGGATCTTCCCGCCGAGGCAACCCAAGGGATCATGGATGCTTTGGTTCAATGGCGGGATTGGTGCTTACAACGGGGACTTTTGACCTACGGTTTGATGACCCATCTCTATGGCCAGTACCTTTTGCCCCATCCCCCATATCAGGATCACCTGCAACAGCGATTTTTAGGACTGGTGGCTGACGACCTGGATAATTATCCTGCCCTATTGGGGGACGTGATCCAACATCTGTTGAAGGCAAATGTCGCTGCCCTATTGACGTACAATCCTAACGGCGGCAATCGCTTGGGTCTGGGGGCAGATCCCGATGCCCTAGGTTTCCTGGAGTCCTATTGTCAAGGGGTTCCCTTGAACGCAAACCCGCAGACGGTCTTAGGTGAGGATGTTGCGACCCAGGTGGAGGTTTTGTTGACGGCTCCAAATCCTAGCCTACCTGCGGGCATCAAGGTGATCCAAACCATTTCCCGGATGCAGCTTCTAGAGGCGATCGCCCAGGAAATCATCCAAGCCGTTGAAGCCCAACTCATTACGGCGGCAGATATTGCCATTATTGGCCCCGGTCTGGATGCCATTGCCCGGTACACCCTGAACCAACGGTTAGCTGAAGCGGGAATTGCCACGGTTGCCCTCAGTGATCAACGGCCCCTTGTCAGTTTTCCCTTGGTGCGGGCCCTGCTGGCGATTCTATCCTTGATTTACCCAGGCTGTGGGGATCTCCTGGATCGGGAGGCGATCGCGGAAATGTTAGTGGTCTTAGCTCCCCAGCACCTTGATCCAGTCCGGGCTAACTTGATTGCCGATCATTGTTTTGCCCCCCACCCCGATCAGCCCCAACTCATTCCTATTAACGACTATAGCCGCTGGGATCGATTGAGCCATCAGGGGGAACGTGCCTACGAAAGCCTACGGATATGGATACAGGATCAGCGGCTATCCATTAATACCTTGCCGCCAGTATTCATCCTGGATCAGGCCATCCAACGGTTTCTTTGGCCCCTAAACCTAGCCAGCGATGATCTGGCCGTGTTGCGAGAATTAATGGAAACAGTCCAACATTACTGGCAGGTACAAGAACATCTCCAACGCCATTCCTCCTTACCCTTGGAAACAACAGAGACCCTCCGCCGCTTTATTCATTTAATTCGTCGGGGCACCATTACCGCAGACCCATCCCCCCAGGGCCCTGTTGCCGCCGTTTTACTATCCACCACGTTTCAGTATCGCAGTGCCCGTCTCTCCCATCCCTGGCAGTTTTGGCTAGATGTGGGGGGCCCCCTTTGGCAAAATGGCGGCTTGAATACTCTTTGGCAAGCCCCGCTCTTTTTGCGAAACGGCTTAGATAGTCCCAGTGCCCTCCTTTGGCAGGATGAAACAAAACGACTTCAGCGACTCCTCGTGGATCTATTGAGCCGGGCCCAAGGGCGGGTCTATTGGTGTCACAGTGACCTAGGTGTAGATGGGAAGGAACAACAGGGGCCCCTCTTGGGATTGCTGGATTTAGCATCCATTGATGTCACCTAAAATTTAGGGAAGGGAGAGAAATTATATCTCTGCGAATATAAAAAAATAGACAAAACTTAAGCATTTTTTCCCTTTTCTAGCTAGGATACATTTAAGCGACAGATAGGCAATCGGGAACCTTTTTCCCCCTGATCCCGTCTTAGGGTTATAAGTCTGTGGTGTGTAGTGCCTAAGAGCAGGTGTCAATATGGTTAGAGTTCAGCGTCTTCTTCCGGCAATGTTTGCCGCAGGATGTTTAGTGGCCAGCGGTATGCCTCTGGTGGCCCAGGCCCAATCCAATCCAGGCTTTACATTTAATTGGGGCGATGGCCCCAGTGGCAGTCAGCAATTGCGCTATCATCTTGACTACGGTACCCCTGGATTCCTCGGCGATCGCTATTGGCTCCGCCTAGGTAATCAAAAGGTGGCCATTAACCGGATTAATATTAGCTATCCCGACTACTTTGATGGTACATTTAACGCCCAAAGCATTGAGCTACGCACCGGCGGCAGCAAAAGTAATAGCTTTTTCCAGTTTCGGCGGGATCCGGGCAAACTGATCGAGTTAGCCGAAGTCACCCTAGATCGGGACAATCGAACCATTGATATTGTTCCGGCTGAGGTCATTCCGGCGGGGACAGAAGTACAGGTAATTATGTCCAATGTGCGGAATCCCCGCAGTAGTGGAATGTTCTATTTCAATGCCCGAATTGGTTCCCCTGGGGATGTGCCCTTGATGCGCTATATCGGTACTTGGATTATTAGTATTGCCCGTCCTTAGGACATTTAACGGTTAGCCTATTGCATCCTTTACCACAATGCTGTCACGGGATAGCTCCAAAATGCATTGTCTTTGGTTATAATAGAGATATTCTCTGTTAAACTCTGAGCAATTATGAGTCTATCAAATGGATCTTTGTGGTGAAAAGGTAGCTTTGCTAATTCATCCAAGTGTTCTGGCTGTATTTTGAGTAGCTCAATGGCATTTCCGTACACCTCGCGCTTAACCAGTTCAGTGAACGCCATTTCGATCTCTAGTTTGCCAATACTAGCCTTAATAGACATTTCCCAGAGGCTCGCAACACTCAAGAATCTTTGGTTTACTTGGTCTTCGATTAAATTTCTAGCGAGGTCACTGAGATCGAGATTGCCAGCGATAAACCACAAGAATGTGTGGGTATCGAGTAGGAGCTTCATGGAACATATTCCTCAAAACCTTCCAATAGTTCGTCAAAATCATCTGACATTCTTACTAATCCCTTGGCACTACCAAACTTGGGAGTTTCGTTTCCCGTCCTGATCGGCACAATTTTGAAAGATGTTCCATCACTTCGGATGATGATAACCTCTTCCCCACCTGCTGCTTCTTCAATTAGCTCTGCTAGTTGGGCACCAGCTTCTTTCAAGTTGACTTGGTGCATTGACGATTTTTCACAAAAACTTATACTTTGAATATAGCTTTTCTACGAAGGGTCGATCGCCCAGTATCTAATCCATCAGTCAGCTAGACCGCTTGATCAAGTGGCAGTTTGCTCTGGTTGGACTTGGCCAAAAGACCCTAAATTTAGATCTATACGCTAGAGACTACCCATCTATGCAAAACTCACTCTGTCTCTGTGCTATAGATAATGTTGTTTTGCGTCCTCTTTGATGACCGTGATCCTACCTAAGCTCACTTCTCCTACTCCCCACATTTCTCCCCTGATGTCACCATTGCTCTATCTTGTGGCTGGGGATGTTCTATTAAATTTATTTTTCAAAGATATTGATGTCCATGGCCAGGAACATTTACCGATGTCTGGCCCGGTTTTACTGGCCCCAACCCATCGCTCCCGTTGGGATGCTCTCTTGATTCCCCACATCGCTGGACGACCCATCACCGGGCGAGACCTGTACTTCATGGTGTCCCACGATGAAATGACCGGCATACAGGGGTGGGTCATTGGCAACTTCGGCGGTTTTCCGGTCAATACCAACCAACCGAGTATCAGTACCCTGCGAACCGGGGTCAACCTACTCAAGGCGGGAGAGGCCCTAGTGGTTTTTCCCGAAGGAAATATTTTTCGAGAGTCGCGGATTCAAGACTTGAAGCCTGGTTTGACCCGTCTGGCCATTCAAGCAACCTTGGCCCGACCTACCCCCGATGTCCAAATTGTCCCCATTGCCCTCCATTACAGTCAGGCCTTTCCCCAGTGGGGTAGCCAAGTCCGCATTGATATTGGCCCACCCTTGCCCACCCATCGTTATGACCTTGAACGACCCAAGGAAGCGGCCCAGGATTTAATGCGGGATCTGCGTCATGCCCTAGAAGACCTCCATCCCTTAGCCCCCATTGCCTGTCCAGCCTGATGGCCCCTGTTGCCAGTAATGGGTGTTCCCCTCGGTTTACCGTTGTAGTTATGATTCCCACGGGGATTGGGGCGGCGATTGGTGGCTATGCGGGGGATGCCATTCCCGTGATCCGGGCGATCGCCCAGGTTGCAGATTGTGTGATTACCCATCCCAATGTCCTAAATGGGGCCCAGTTGTATTGGCCCCTCGAAAATGTACTTTACGTGGAAGGCTACGGTCTGGATCAGTTTGCAGCGGGGGTATGGAATCTGCGACCGGTTCACCAAAACCGCATCGGCCTGCTTTTAGATCAGGGGATTGAGCCAGAACTGCGTTTGCGCCACATCCAAAGTGCCGAGGCCTGTCGGGCAACCCTGGGCTTGGATTTAACGGATTACCTCATTAGCGATCGCCCCCTAGGGGTTCGTCTTCTCGCCAGTGATTCGGGAGCCACCTGGGGAACCCTCGCGGAACCAGGCAGTTTACTCAGGGGCGTGGAGCGGCTCATTCAGGAGGGAGGAGCAGAGGCCATTACCATTGTCAGTCGCTGTCCCGATGACCTAGGAACCCCGGCCCTCCAAGCCTACAGATCGGGCCAAGGGGTGGATCCCCTGGCGGGGGCAGAGGCAGTGATGAGTCATTTAGTGGTGCAACAGTTTCAATGCCCTGCGGCCCATGCTCCGGCCCTGTTGCCCTTACCCCTCGATGCCACCATTAGTCCCCGGTCGGCGGCGGAGGAATTGGGCTATACTTTTCTGCCCTCGGTCTTGGTGGGGTTAAGTCGTGCCCCCCAGTTTATGACAGCCACAGAGTCTAGGGGCACTTTAGAAATCATCGATGCCTCCCAGGTAAATGCCGTGATCATTCCTGCTTCAGCGGCAGGGGGGCGGAGTCTCTTCCATTGGCATGGAAACAGCCCCATTATTACCGTGGCCGACAATCAGACAACCCTAAATGTGTATCCCCACCACTTGGGTTTTTGCACTCTAGGGAGCCAATCCTATGCTGAAGCCATTGGTGTTCTGGCGGCCCTCCGCGCCGGTGTCCATCCCCCTAGACTTCAAGCGGCGATCGCCCCCTTGGCCCCATTAACTCAAGGGTCTGTTGAATCGCCGCCTGGGTTGTCATCACCGCCTCTGGACTAACGGAGATAGTATCAATACCCAGATTTACTAACCAAGGAATCCAGGCAGAATTATGGGCGGGCAGTTCACCACAGATACTACAACCAAGGCCAACCCGTTGGGCGGTTCTAACAAAATGCTCAATGGCCGCTTTAACGCTGGGGTGGGCCTCATCTAAGGTCAGGCCCAAGGGTGGCTCATCCCGATCGATGCCCAAAAGGAGTTGAATTAAATCATTGGTACCAATGGAAATACCCTTGACTCCCCGCTCCACTAAGTCCGGCAACATAAATAACAGGGCCGGCACTTCCGCCATCACCCAGAGTTGAAACCCGGGCACCTGGTCTAACCCAGCCGCAGTAATCCGTTCTTGGCAAAATTCAATTTCTTCTAAACTACGGACAAAGGGCAAAATTAACCGCAGGGGCGCGGCCCGGGTCGTAATCGCTTGGCGTAGGGCTGATAACTCTAGATCAAATAATGCCGGATGTAGAATATAGCGACAGGTTCCCCGTAAACCGAGGAGGGGGTTGGCTTCATTGGGTTCCCACTGGTCGCCATCAATCAGGGCCCGGTATTCATGGGAGCGCAGATCCAGGCAACGGTAAAACAGGGGACGGGGAGCAATGGCCTGGATAAAGGGTGCAATTTCCGCCGCCCAGAGATCCCCCAATTCCTTGGATCGGCCACTTTCTAGCCAGCGATAGGGATGCTGTCCCCCTAGAATGCCTAGGAGCATTAATTCGGATCGCAGTAGGCCAATACCGGCGATCGCCAAGCCTGTTAACCGATCTAGGGCCGAGGCCTGACTGACATTCACCATCACCTGGGGGCCCCCTGGGTTTGGGGTCGTTGCTTGGGGGGGCGAAGGAGACGGCGTATCTGAGGCCAGGGGAATCACCCGTTGCTGTGGATCGAGGCGATAAACCCAGCCCTGATTGCCATCTAGAAACAACATTTCGCCCGTTTTAATCCTTTGCCGGGCCTGCTTCAGGGCCACCACCGCTGGACGGCTCAACTCCCGGGATAGAATGGCTCCATGGCTGGTGAGGCCTCCCTGTTCACAGATCACCCCTACTGCTGAGCGAACTAAGGGCAACCAATGGGGCAAAATGGCGGAGGCCACTAGAATATGGCCCGAGGCAGTGGCGGGGGGAGCCAAATCATTGACCACCAGGGCTGGGGCCATGGCTTGGCCTGAGGCGGCGGCTAATCCCTCTCCCACTGGCAAAAGCCGCAAGGGCATCAGGGGCGATTGACTTGGGCTAGGTTCAATTAAGCCATGACTTAACCGTAGGCGATCGCCGTGGCATTGCCATAGGAGGGGGCCCGGCCAATCCGTAAGGGACATTAAAAGCCGTCCCAATTGATCTTGTTGCTCTGGGGACAGTTTTTGCTGAGGGGACTGATCCTCAGGGGACAGACGGTGAACCGGGATTGCCCCCTGCCTTTGCACTGGAACGCTGGTATGACAACAGGCCCGACCCGTCTGCCCATGGATCAGATAGGTGACCCGACGGGGGCGATCGCCTAAGGGATGGCAAGAAAATGCCTCAAGGGGGGTAATGTGCCAGTAGGTTTGATCTGGCTCTAGGGCATGGTCAGGTTCACAGGTTTGGCATTGAATATCGGGGCTGGGATATTGGAGGGTTGCCCAACCATAGGAGGCATCTGGATCTAGGGGCTGAACCAGAATATTCACACCCAATTGCTCCAGGGTCATATCATGCTGCCACCAAAGGTAGAGGTTCTTTGCCCGTAGCATATCCCGGTAAATCAATTGAATGTGGGTGTAAAGGTCTCCATAGGCAACGAGGCGGGAGGCAACCATTCCCCAGGCAAAATCCTGATTTTGATTCTTTTGGTTTTGATGATAAAAATAGGGAATTACCAAAAACTTGGGTTCAGGGGAGGCGGCAGAATTCCTCAGGTCAAAAAGCTCTACAACCTGTTCGAGATTGCCAATGTCAAGGGGAGGCAGGGCCTGCTGAAGGGCGATCGCCATGGCTTTCAGGTGTTGACTATCGGGTAAAGCCCCATTGGCCTGGCATTGGAGCCATTCTTGGCGGCCATTGTGCCAAAGGATTTTTAGGCTGGGAATACACCCTTGCCAAACCCGATTAGAAATGACACCACTGGGACAGAGGGGCAAGCCAACATTCTGCCAAGCTTTTAACTGACTTAGGGCAGGGGCAAGAAACTCTGATGGAGAGAGGGGGAGGAGATCCAGTCGCAAAGAAGGCACGGCAACCAGTGCTTAGGGGGTAGAGACTTCCGCTTGGTGACGGCGACGTAAATTAAGGACATCAGTAATTTTTTTTATCTGGGTAAAAGTCTGCTCCAGTTGCCCGGAATCGACAATATCAATACAGAGATCAATCATGGCTGTACGGCCAGGATCGGTATGGACATGGGCATTACGAACATTTATTTGATTATCTGTTAAACGGGTTAAAATATCCTTGAGTACACCTACCCGATCAATGACCTCAATTTGCACATCTACGGGATAGGTTTGGGGACGATGCTGCCCTCGATTTTCATTCCAGCTAACGGGAATCAGGCGATCGCCGGGAATATTTTCGATATTACTACAACCTTGGCGATGAATTGAAATGCCACGGCTACCCAGGGTGACAATGCCAATAATTGGTTCTCCGGGGACTGGGGAGCAACACCCCGCCAGGTGATATAACAATCCTTCAATACCTAAAATCGGATCGTTACTATGGGTTTGGGGGGGCGGTGCATGGCGTTGGAGCAGATTGATTTCATCGGCTAAACTACTCGTTTCCGCCGTATTTTTTGGGATGTCCTGGGTTTCGGCCAGGGTATAGTTGCGGATCCGATTGACAACCAGATTGAGGGCGATTTCACCGTAGCCCAACCCCGCCAGCAAGTCTTCGGGGGTTTGGTAATTACATCGCTCTGCCACCGCCTGCATTTGGGATGACTTGAGCAGGGTATTAAACCCGGATTTCCCCAGATGCTTTTCCAGGAGTTCCCGACCCCGTTGTACGTTTTCATCCCGTCGCTCTCGCTTAAACCATTGACGAATACGATTACGGGCACTGGTGGTAACGACAAAGTTTAACCAATCTAAGCTGGGGTGGGAGTTTTTGTTCGTAATAATTTCCACAATATCGCCATTGGCCAAAAGGGAATCAATGGTGACAATACGCCCATTCACCTTTGCGCCAACGCACTGCTCCCCTACCTCGGAATGGATGCGGTAGGCAAAGTCAAGGGGAGTTGCTCCCCGCGGGAAAAAGAAGACTTCTCCTTTGGGAGTAAAGACATAGACTTCACTTTCAAATAAATCATCCCGCACACTATCGAGATATTCCTGGGCATCTTTAAGATCATTTTGCCAATCGAGGAGTTGCCGTAGCCAGGTAAATCGTTCATCCTGGGGAGTCCATTGTTGGGGCTTGGAATGCCCCGCTTCCTTGTATTTCCAGTGGGCGGCAATCCCAAATTCGGCAATGGCGTGCATTTCATGGGTGCGGATCTGCACCTCTAGGGGCTGACCTGACAAACCATTGACGACGGTATGCAGGGATTGATATTGGTTGGGCTTAGGGACACTAATGTAGTCCTTCATTCGCCCCGGCATGGCCCGGAAACAGTTATGGGCAACGGCCAAGGCTTGATAGCAATCCCCCTTGGTTTCGACGAGAACACGAATGCCAGCAACATCGTAGATTTCGTGAAATTCCTTTTGTTGCCGCACCATTTTTTGATAGATGCTGTAGAGATGTTTGGGCCGCCCGGTAATTTCAACATTGGCAAATTTTTTGTCATCCATGTGTTTCTGAAGCAGGGCGATCGCTTCGTTGACCTGGGCTTCCCGATCCACCCGTTTTTCGGCCACGTATTCCTGCATTTGCCGATAGGCATCGGGTTCTAGGTACTTAAAGGTTAAGTCTTCCAATTCCCATTTCACCCGCCAAATCCCCAAACGGTTGGCCAGGGGGGCAAAGACATCCCGGGTTTCTTGGGCAATGCGACGGCGGCGTTCATCGGAAAGGTATTCCAGCGTCCGCATATTGTGGAGGCGATCGGCGAGCTTCACCACAATCACCCGAATATCACGGGTCATGGCCAAAAACATCCGCCGGAAACTCTCGGCCTGACGCTCGGTTTTGCTGGAAAAGTCGTACTTGGAAAGTTTGGTTACCCCCTCCACCAGTTGGCGTACCTCGGGGCCAAATTCTGCCTCTAGGTCTTCGCCAGTCATGGCCGTGTCTTCAATGACATCGTGAAGGAAGCCTGCGGCAATCAGGGCCGGGCCACCCCCCAAATCCCGAAGTAAACTGGCAACGGCGACGGGATGGGCAATATAGGGTTCCCCAGAGGCACGAAGCTGACCCTCGTGGAGGTTGTAGGCAAAATTAAAGGCGTGACAGACAAGATTATCGCCTTCATCTTCATTGGGTTCCAACAAGCAGCTTTGCAACCAATCCGGCAGAGTAATATCAGTGGGAATTTTGGGAGCAAAAGCATTCATAGTGGCATCAATCCCAGGGGAGATTTTTCTATTGTAGGTAATTGATTTGGATTACAACCTAACCCAAATGGTTGAATGTTCAGAATTTTACATTATTTCTAGGGGGGTGGCAAAAATTATCTAGGGAATCAAATTGAACTACAGGCAAATTTAACTACGGGGTTGAGGGGTTAATGTCATAACTGGATCCCACGAGCATCGAGCCAATGCCGGAGTCGGTGAAAATTTCTAGGAGGAGGGCATGGGGTAAGCGGCCATCAATAATATGGGCTGCCCGTACTCCCTGGGCCAGGGATCGTACGCAACAATTCACCTTGGGAATCATGCCACCGGAGACAACTCCAGATTCGATTAATTGCCGGGCTTGGTTAATATCCAGTTTGTAGATCAGGGATTCGGGATCCTGAAAATCCTTCAAAATACCTGGGGTGTCGGTGAGTAGAATCAGCTTTTCGGCATTCAGGGCAGCGGCAATTTCTCCCGCCACCGTATCGGCATTGATGTTGTAGGCTTGACCGGTTTCATCGGCGGCCACACTGGAGATCACGGGAATATAGCCACTTTTGACGAGGGTGGCGATCACGCTAATATCTACCCCTTGAACTTCACCGACAAAACCAATATCCCCTTCGGCTTGGGCCCGGGCCCGAATCAGGTTGCCATCTTTGCCGCAGAGACCAACGGCTTGGCCACCGGCCCGATTAATCAGGGCAACCAGTTCTTTATTCACCCGCCCCACTAGCACCATTTCCACCACATCCATAGTGGGCGCGTCCGTTACCCGCAGGCCATTTTTGAATTGGGGTTCGATATTGAGTTTGGTTAACCAGGAGTTGATTTCCGGGCCACCCCCATGGATCACCACGGGACGCATCCCCACGTAGGAGAGAAAGACAATATCCCGAATCACCGTATCTTTGAGGGCACTATCTTTCATGGCGGCTCCACCGTATTTGACAACGACGGTACGGCCGGCAAAGGCTTGAAGGTAGGGCAGGGCTTCACTGAGAACTTGGACGCGATCGCGATCGGTGAGCATAGTCAGGTCACTTTTTTAGGACGGATTTTGCCATCCTAAACGAGATGACGTACCCGTTCAATAATCACTTCCGGGGGCTGAACGCCTTCCCAGTGTTCCACCACTGTTCCGTGATGAAATAACAACAATGTGGGTAAGGCCTGGACATGGTACTGGCTGGCGATCGCCGGGTAGCGTTCCGAATCAATTTTGACAACTTCTAGACGGGATTTAAGAATGGATTTTACCTGATCTAGAATCTTACCCATCATCCGACAGGGCCCACACCATTCGGCGTAAAAGTCTACTAAAACGGGGGTTTTAGCCTGGGAAATCAAGTCTTCAAAACTGGAAAATTCACGTTTGACGGCCATGGAAATTCTCCGGAAGGGGTTACGTTCTATTCTGGGAGCGATCGCTCCTCCATGGGGCAAAACATTACTAAATGTAAAGTCTTTTCAGCAAAAAATTGCAAATTGTAAGGATTTTGGAACTGGGGGAAATTCCTCTTTTAGACTGGGGAACGGAATCCTTGGGAGGCGATCCCGATCGATGGGTGTCGATCCCTAGTTGAGGTTTTATTGAGGGAAGATGATGCTACAAAATTGGGAATGGCACAGCTGGTTACTGTTTTTGTCGGCGATCGCGTCCTTGATCGGCATTCTCTGGCTGGTTCACCAAGAGAAACAGGCGGGGGCCCAAGGGCAGAACGTCCCGGAGTTAACCCTCCAACAGGCCTACGGTGAAACCCTTTTACGCATGATCTTTGTCTACTGGTTGCTCTATTGTGGCGTGAAGGGATTACAAGGCCTCGTTCCTTTAGAGGGAACGGATCTGGGGCGAATGTGCCAAGTAACAGGATTATTATCCTACTTGCTCACCTTTTCCTCGGTACTCTGTTTGCCCATGCATTACGTCCAAGCTCGCCAGGGGCAACAGCAAGTTAATTGACAATGAATAATTGACAATGAATAATTAAAAATTGACGATTGATGATTGATATTAATGAACTAAAGTCATGGCTTGGTCTACTCTGCTCCAACAATTACTCGATCGCCAGTCCTTAAGCCAGGCCCAGTCAGCCCATCTCATGGAAGGATGGCTCAGTTCTGAATTGCCGGAGGCCCTGTCGGGAGCTATTTTAGCGGCACTCCAGTCTAAGGGATTGACCGTAGATGAACTAACGGGGATGGCAACGGTGTTGTTAGAGCAGTCCCCTGGCCAGGGGGTGGATTTAGGGGTTTCTGTCATTGATACCTGCGGTACGGGTGGGGACGGGGCAGGAACGTTTAATATCTCGACCGCTGTAGCCTTTGTCGTTGCCGCAGCAGGGGTCAAGGTTGCCAAGCATGGGAATCGCTCTGCCTCTAGCCAGGTGGGTTCGGCGGATGTCCTAGAAGCCTTAGGGGTCAATTTAACCGCCGATCGCGATCGCCAATGTTCCGCCCTCACTGATGTCGGCATTACCTTTTTGTTTGCCCCAGGTTGGCATCCGGCCATGAAAGCGGTGGCGGCCCTGCGGAAAACCCTGGGCATTCGCACGGTGTTTAATTTGTTGGGGCCCCTCGTGAATCCTTTGCGGCCCACGGGTCAAGTGATTGGGGTCTATAGCGATCGCTATCTTGAGGCTTTAGCCGGGGCATTACAACGGCTGGGTTTACGGCGGGGGATTGTTCTCCATAGCCGGGAAGGGGTGGATGAAGCCACCTTGGGAGATGCCACGGATTTGGCCATGATTCAACCCGACACGGGGGCGATCGTCCGTAAAGTATTAAATCCAAGGGAACTAGGTCTGACACCCGCACCCCTTGGGGCCCTAACGGGGGGGAATTGCCAGGAAAATCGAGACATTTTAACGGCGGTTCTCCAAGGGCGGGGTACCTATGCCCAGCAGTCCACCGTCGCCTTGAATGCGGCCCTAGGATTTTATGTGGGAGAACGGGTGGCAGATTGGCCCCAGGGTCTACAACTAGCTCAAGATATTTTACAGAGCGGGGCGGCCTGGGATAAATTACAACAACTGGTTGTCTATAGCCAAGGCTAAGTTTCTTCTAGATCAATACCAAGCCAAGTTTCTAGGTGTTGACGTAGCTCTTGGGCAAAGTGCGATCGCTGATCAAATTTTTCAGTTTTAATCGTTTTGCGGCTCTCATCTAATGTCCAGCCGTAGTCACTACTCAGGCGTAATTTGTTATTCCAGTCGGCAATGGAAATAACCAGTTGATCGGAGGGATGGTTGTCGTAATTCTCTACCTTAAAAACATAATTAAAGTTATTTTGGGGGCCGGCGGAGACGGTAGAGGGTTCACCACAGCGGGCTGCCAATTGCGATCGCACCCGTTCCACCAAGGCCGGATCTCGAAATTCCTCTAGGGTTCGCAAAGAGAGGGTGAGGGCAAAGTAAAATTCCTCGATGGGTACAAACGTTAGCTGCATAGGAGTTAGCTGTATAGAAGGATGGGTTTGATCTTGCCAAGAGTCCCTTCCGAATAGTACACTAGAAAGCTGTGTCGAAATAGGGCAACATTATGCCGAAGCTAAAGACTCGTCGGGCCGCTGCCAAGCGTTTTCGGACAACCGGGAGCGGTAAGTTTATTCGTCGTAAAGCCAATAAAAATCATTTACTGGAACACAAGGGTAGCGATCGCAAAAATCGTCTGTCCCACAAAGAGGTGGTGGATGATCGGGATGAGGAAAACGTCTCCCTGATGTTGCCCTACCTCTAGGAATGGATTTGCCCATATCCGCACTAAAATTTATTTTTCCAACTCACCGTTCACAATTTTA
Organism: Candidatus Synechococcus calcipolaris G9; assembly: GCF_029582805.1. Lineage (NCBI taxonomy): Bacteria > Bacillati > Cyanobacteriota > Cyanophyceae > Synechococcales > Synechococcaceae > Synechococcus > Candidatus Synechococcus calcipolaris. The sequence goes on from NZ_JAKKUT010000002.1 coordinate 1,881,697, forward strand.
AGGACACGTACCAATGGCCAGGGTAAAACGGGGTAATGTTGCCCGCAAACGGCGTAAAAAAATTCTCAAACTTGCTAAGGGATACCGAGCAGGGCACTCCAAACTATTCCGAGCCGCGAACCAAGTGGTCATGAAGGCTCTCTGCAATGCCTACCGCGATCGCCGTCGTCGCAAGCGGGATTTTCGTCGCCTCTGGATTGCCCGGATTAATGCAGCCGCCCGCCAGCAGGGATTGAGCTATAGCCAACTGATCGGCAAGCTGAAGAAAGCTGATATTCAACTGAACCGGAAAATGTTAGCCCAGCTAGCTATTCTAGACAACGATGCCTTTGTGGCCGTGATTAAACTTGCCCAAGCTGCCTAGGATATTTGGGCTATCCCTTATTACTGCTGCCCTGGCCCGTGGGGGTAGGTTCCGTAGGTGTTATGGACAACAACTCCTTGAGAGGTTTCTCCGCATCGGTGAGGATCGTCTTGAGGGGTTGGAACTCTTTACCGAGGGTATAGGTGGCAAACTGGGTGAGCACTTCCCGGGAGAAAACATCGGCAGCACGGGATCGGTACCGATTGGGGTTAGTGATCAGGGAAAGGGTGCGCTTGACGACCACATTGTCAATTTTGACCCGGCGCATACTCCCCAATTGCAGTTCCTTTTCAATGGCAGAAATAGAGACAAAGGCTGAACCGAGACCTGCCTGTACCGCATTTTTAATGGCTTCAATGGAGTTGAGTTCCATTTCAACTTTGAGGCGACGGGGATCAATATTGGCCCGTTGGAGAACCTGATCAATCACCTTCCGGATTGTGGATTGGGCATCTAGGGTAATAAAGTTTAGCTTGTATAAATCATCTTTTGAGAGGGTTTCACGTTCCGCAAAGGCATGGGAGGTGGGCAAAACCAAGGCCAGTTCATCTTCGGCGTAGGGGGTAATCGTAATTTGATCCACCAGTTCCGAGGGGACTTCCCCACCAATAATTGCCAGGTCAATTTGGCCATTGACTAAACTCCAGCAGGTGCGGCGGGTGGAATGGACATGGAGTTGGACAGCTACTTCCGGATATTTACTGCGAAATAAACCAATCATTCGCGGCATGAGGTAGGTTCCCGTCGTTTGACTGGCACCAATGATCAGTGTTCCCCCTTGCAGTTTTTGGAGATCCTCAATGGCTCGACAGGCCTCCTGACACAGGGAGAGGATCTGATCACCGTAGGTTAATAGGAGTTGCCCCGCTTCCGTTAGCTGGGCCCGTCGTCCCCCACGGTCAAAGAGAGGGACATCTAATTGACGCTCTAGGTTTTGGACCTGAAGACTGACGGCCGGCTGGGAGACATAGAGACTATCTGCGGCCCGCTTAAAGCTACCTTCAAGGGCGATCGCCTTAAGGATACGGAGTTGATCCAGGGAAAAAGGAAGGTCTGACATAGGCACACGGGCCTCAGAGAGGATGCTTTGAACTTATCAGGATTTGCGACTCGTTATTAAGTTTTAATTAAAAGATTTAGAGTTGTTAACTTAAGGGCGACGTTTAACAGGTATTGACTGACGGAATTCAGCAAGCTGTTTTGGTAGTAGGTATCTGCTACTTTCTTGATCACCTCGGTTCGGGTAGGGTAGGGGTAAATGACCTGGGTAAGGGATTTTAGACCCTTTTGATGAACCATGGTCTGGGTGACTTGACTAATCATTTCTCCTGCTTGGTATCCGACAATGACTGCCCCAAGAATGCGATCGCCCCTAGGATCATAAATCACCCGAATCATGCCCTCCGCCTCCCCGGCAGCGATCGCCCGATCGACCTCTGAAAAGGGAATTTCAATTACCGCCGGCCGTAGTCCCTGGGTTTGGGCTTTCTCCAGGGTGAGGCCAACCCTGGCAAGTTCTGGCTGGGTATAGGTCACTTGGGGAATAATCAGACGGCTCAACTGACTGCGCCCTAGGCCAAAGGGAGAGAACAGGGCATTTTTAATAACAATGCGGGCGGCGGCATCGGCACTATGGGTAAATTTGTGATCTAGACAGACATCTCCAGCGGCATAAATATGGGCCTGGCGAGTTTGCAAATAATCATTCACCTCTAGGTGTCCTTGCTCCGTTAGCTCAATCCCGGCCGCAGCGAGATTTAAGCTCCCCACATTGGGCGATCGCCCCACCGCCACTAAAATTTGATCCACCTCCAGGGAATGAACCTGATCCCCCTGACGATAATGAATGGACTTCCCCGTTGGAGTGAGTGCCACCGATTCTAGCTGTGCGCCTAACGCAAGGTTTACCCCCTCATTCTGGAGACGATGTTGGAGAATGGCGGCCACATCGGGGTCTTCCCGACTCAATAAATGGGCCCCCCGCTGGAAAATCGTGACCTGGGAGCCAAATTGCTGAAATGCCTGGCCTAACTCACAGCCAATGGGGCCACCACCGATAATCCCTAAGCGGGGAGGCAACGTGGTAAGGGAAAAAATCGTTTCATTGGTGAGGTAGCCCACTTCCCCTAAGCCTGGGATAGCTGGGACAGTTGGTTTTGCTCCCGTGGCAATCACTGCCCGTCGAAATTTTAGGGCCGTGCCGTCCACCTCAAGGGTAGTTGAATTCGTAAATTGGGCGACTCCAAAAAAGACATCGATACCCAATTCTTGACAGCGATGGACGGAATCATGGTGACTGATCTGCGATCGCACCCGCCGCATCCGGGCCATAATGGCGGCAAAATCAATTGATTTAAGGTCTACCTCAATACCAAACTCTTGGGCGTTCCTAACCAACGCGACGCGGCGAGCAGCCTCAATCAGGCACTTGGAGGGAACACAGCCCCAATTGAGACAATCTCCCCCCAATAACTGTTTTTCAATTAGGGCAATTTTTAAGCCCAGTTTTAATCCTGCTGTCCCCAGGGCCGTCACTAACCCCGCCGTTCCCGCACCAATCACCACCAAGTCATAGGGATTCCTAGGGGTGGGATTCAGCCAATTCGGGGGATGAACCTGCTCCAAAAGGGCCTGATTAAAGGCATCTAGGGGGGCAACAACGGGCGAAGGAGATGACACGTCATTTTCTTTCATTGGTGAACCTAGTCAACCCTAGCAGCACCCTTTTCCGGCGGCAGGAGATTCCTGGGTTGATTCCAGGGGAATAATCAAGACCCCCGTTGCCGGGCAAGGTACTTTAAGGGCAATGGAATCCAAGCTCTCCAATAGCAGATCCGCATCCAGGTGATAGGTCTGGCGATCGAGGGTGCGGTAGGGTCGTCGGCTGCGAATTTCAATGCGACCAAACCCCACTGCCTGGATCTGTTCTAAATACTCTTCGTAGGTTAATGCCCCAGAGAGGCACATGGCCCGCAGGCGTTCATCCTGGCGTAGATGGTCTGGAATGGGAGACGTGGCAATGGGGTCACTCATGAGCAGCCGGCCCTGGGGTTTCAATACCCGATAGGCTTCCTTGAGGGCGCGGTGTAGATCATCTGGCTGAAAAATATTAAACAGACAGTTCTGGGCCACCACATCGACGGATTCATCATCCATGGGCAGGGCAAAGGCATCCCCTTCCCGTACCTGGACAAATTCAGGCTGAAACCAGGAATTCATGGTTGCGGCTTCCTCTAAATTGCGAAGGGCGGCTTGGCGCATCTCTGCCACCGGATCCACCGCAATCACGGCCCCCGATCGCCGGCAGAAGTAGGCAAATTGGAGGGCTTCTAGACCACCTCCTACCCCCACATACAAGACCGTGGGTGCATCCTCCAGTTCCGATGCCTGTACCGTTGTGCCACAGCCGTAGTTCATGGCATTCATGACCGGGGGAATAATTAAATCCGGTAGCTGGAGGGATTCGTCTTGGACACAGCATAGGCCCACCTCCGGTTCCTGGGCAACGGTGGCATAGAAGTCGGCGGCGGTTTTCAGATAGCTCATGGTGACTCAGAAAAGAACAAAATGAACAATAGGAGCTTGCGGCGATCGCTCGGTTTGATCCTAGCGAATTTATCGCACATCGTCGTAAAAACGCTTCAAGTAGGTTGGAGAGACCCCCATTCCCCACAGCACACCAATGTACAAATAAATGCCCGTTGCTTTGATACTGCCCCAGTGGGCAACCCGGCGATCGCAGGACTGAACCACTCGATTAACTTGGCGAATGGCTCCATAGTCACTCAACTTGAGGCAGAGATCCGCCTCTTCCATAATCGGTAAACTGGCATCAAACCCACCACAGGCCTGAAACTGCTGCCGCCGACAGAAGATCACTTGATCGCCAAAGAGGAGCCGCAGGCCCTGCCACCAAAATCGACGGGGACGGAATAAACAGGGGGCATAGTAGGTTTTGAGGTAGTTGTGCAGGGAAATACTCCAGCGGGTGCGATCTCCCCCAGTCATCAGGGAAATAAAACCAGCCCCAGCGATCGCCGGGTTCCCTAAGGTCTTTTCCATCACAGCGATCGCATCATCGGGAATAAGGGTATCACCATGGAGAAAACAGAGAATATCCCCTTGGGCTTGGCGGGCCCCCGCATTCATTTGGTAGGATCGCCCTGCTTGGCCAGCATGAATCATTTGAACGGGATAGGTTTGGGCAATGGTCAGGGTTTCATCGGTGCTGCCCCCATCCACCACAATGATTTCCAAGGGTGGGGGCGTGAGAATACTTAAATTTCGCAGGGTACGTCCTAGGGTTTTTCCTTCATTGAGAACCGGGATAATAATTGAAATCGTTGCCATGGGTTCGTCCTAATTCCCTCCATGCTCCCCTGGACTATACTGCAACTGACTACTAGCCTGGGGCAATGGCCCCACCACAGGAACTCCCCGCCCCAGCCGTACAACCAAAACAATGGCGATCGCTAATAATTTGCCGCCGCTCTAAAATTTTCAGATCAATGTTTTTAATATGTAGGGGAATACCAGACCCATCAAGAATCGCCAAATCCAGCATTTGATTAAAGTCACAATCAAACAGCCGCCCATCCCAGGAAACCGATAGGGTATGGCGACACATCAGGCCACCAATGGTTTCAGGGTTGAAAGCATTGACTAATAATTCCATATAGTTCTGGAGTTTTCCCTGGTGATGCAAACCCATCAGATACCGGGAAATGGGCATATTATTCAATGTAATCAGGCGATCAAATTGAATACCATAGTTCGCTTGTAATTCTTGTCGCCATGCTTTTTCAATGCAAGGATTATAGCGGGCTAATTGATCATCCACTGGATTAGAAACTAAGACCAGTTGCCGCTGGGGATCCCCTTGGCCATAGCCTACGGCATTGAGCCGCTTCAGAGCCGCAATGGATTTTTGGAATGTGCCACTCCCCCGCTGGCGATCGGTCGTTTGCCCCTGGTAGTCCGGCAAGGAACAGATAATTTCCACCTGGTTTTCTGCTAACCATTGGGGTAAATCCTCCATGCCTGGGAGCAATAGGACGGTCAAGTTACAGCGATCGATCACCTTCTTGCCCCGATACCTTGCTTGGGTCACTAAATAACGAAAATGGCGATTTAACTCAGGGGCACCGCCGGTAATATCCACGGTATGGGCCGTTGTTTGATCCAATGCCGTCAGACAGGCCTCAATGGTTTCTCGATCCATATTTTCTTGGGTGCGCGTGGGGCCCGCATCCACATGGCAATGACTACAGGCCATATTACAAAGCTTGCCCACATTGATTTGTAGAATATCTAGGGTGACCGGGCGTAGTTCAGTCCACTGGTGCGCCTTGAGGGCCTCTTGAAAATGTCCCCCATGGGGAGTTTGGCTTAAATCAAGGGCCCCTAAGGTAGCTAATTGGTTTGCTGGGGCAAGGACTGGAATACGAGAAGTTGACACAGGCGGCATTTTTTCTTGCCATCATAATATAAAGGACAGTTAATTTTTAGCTAATCCTGCCATCGTGAACTAGTTCAAAAAACTTTCATATTCATCATGATCACCGATCCATATCCAGTAATAATTGTCTCCCTTCTTTAAGGCCAATGCTCGATACCCGCCACTGATGCGAGCAGACCAAAGGTTATTGCCAATTTTCTTAGAGTGCAAGGATGGATGAAGTGCGTTTTCCTGCCAAAGTCGATAAGCTTTCCGTGCTTGCTCTTGCATTTCAGGTGAAAGTTCAGCATAGGCTTTTCAAAAATCAGCTGTTGCGAAGGACTTCATCTAGATACTGCACATTATTAGTCGCTATATCTGCCTCTGCTTTAGCGATCAAGTGATCTAGTTTCCCTGCTACAAAATCTGCTTCAATCTGTCTATCCCACATTTCATCAAGATATTTCTGGAGCCAGTTTACCAGAGCGCGAATTTCACTCTCTGGCAGTTGCTTAATAGCTGACTCAACTTCTAAGCGATTAGTCATTCGACACCCACATTTGAAGATTAAGTCCATTTTATCGCCAATTATGGCTAAGGGGTGAGTGCCGTTGGAATTCCATTAGATGGTAGTTGCTTGGCTTCTTGCTCCAGCACTTCGGGGGATGGTGTTGCGTGAGACAATTAATCAAATCCAAAAACTGCAACTTGAGTCTTGGGATTAGATCGTTTCACCACGGGAGATACTGAATTTGCCCTTCCAACTCTCCCTCCTGACTGCACTCTACAAGCACAAGCAAATCTTCAATTACCTGGCCGACTGGAGAATCCGTGGCGATTTCGATCACTCCTGGCATGGGCTGTCCTTGCCTTACGCGATCGTAGGCGTAACGAGTAATCGTCGCAACATCATGAGTCAACAGAACACGCCCTTCTTGTGCTGCCCAGTCTAAGATGGCCGAATCATCCATGCCCGACAACCCGACATCTTGAACACGAACCATGTCAAGCATCGGATTGCGCCGAAACAAGCCTCGACAGATCGTGTTATCGAAGTTCTCATCCACAAGCAACTTTAACATGCTTCTTGATCTGCTCTACGGGCAAACAGTCGATCTCGTATGCTTTGCGGGTCAAATCTTGCTTGATTCATTTCCCGAATCTCTTGTGCGTACTGCCGTCGCTGTTGCAAGTAGGCTTCTACTTCCGATGGGTGCTTGAGATAGAAAGCGATTGTGGCATAAACGTCAGCTAACTTGAGTGATGGATAACGGTAAATAATCTCCTCTGCTGTCGCACCCTGATTGAAAACGGTAACTACAGTATCCAATGAGACGCGAGTTTTCCCGACGAGAATTACACCATCTTCGTTTGGTAATAGGGGAGCAAGTTCAGCCACGATTGCTAGTGTCATAAGTACCTTTAGAGGGTTTATCCTGCATTTACAGTACGATATGCTATTACCTATTAATAGTAGTCTTTGAATAGGTAATATTTGACTAAGATTTAACCTCGATCAACTCCACTTTATAGCCATCGGGATCTTCAACAAAGGCAATCACTGTGGTGCCGTGCTTCATCGGCCCTGGGGGGCGAATAATTTTACCGCCTTTACTGGAAATTGCATCACAGGTTGCATAAATGTCGTCCACGCCAATGGCAATGTGGCCGTAGGCATTCCCTAGGTCGTAGGAGGTAGTTCCCCAGTTATGGGTTAATTCCAGAACCGTCTCTTGGGATTCATCCCCATAGCCAATAAAGGCCAGGGTAAACTCACCCCCTGGATAATCCTGACGACGCAGGAGGGACATTCCTAGAACATTGCAGTAAAAATCTAGGGATTTCTCTAGATTGCCCACTCGGAGCATCGTGTGCAAAAGTCGCATAGGAATTAACCCAAACCCAACAAAATGACGATACTACCTTAGAAAGGCATCGGAGTACCAGTGATTGTTGACCAGACTTTTTGACTAAAGTCGATCTAGTCTAGGGACTCTTTAATCTTGTCTTTGACATTCTCGATGGTATGACCAATCTGTGCTTCGGTTTGCTTGGCTTTTCCTTCCAGTTTGGCTTCGGGATCTCCGGTGATTTCACCGACGGCTTCTTGGATCTTGCCTTCAATGTTTTTAGCAGTCGCTTTGATTTTGTCATCTAAGCCCATGGTAGACTCCTTTAAGCGAAAATTTGCTATGAACACCTCAAGTCTAACATCCATACAAAGATTAGACAAATATTAGTATAAATATTGGCAATATTGGCGGTGCAAAACGGCTGTAGCGTAGAATTGCAAGGGGAGTGTAAATCCCATTCGTTCAAATTCAAACAGACTCAGAATTAGCAACGCAAGATTAAATAGAGGTGATCCTGCCCCATGGCCACCATTGCAATCGTCGATTACGATATGGGTAATTTACATTCGGTCTGTAAGGGACTAGATGTCGTTGGCGGCCAACCGACCATTAGCGATCGCCCGGAGGAGCTTTGGGCTGCGGATGGGGTGGTCTTGCCGGGGGTGGGTTCCTTTGATCCAGCAATGGAGCAGTTGCGGCGGCGGGGATTAGGAACGGTTATTCAAGAAATTATTGCCAGTGGTAAACCGTTTTTAGGGATTTGCTTAGGTTTACAAATCTTGTTTCAGGGAAGCGAAGAGGGAACGGAACCCGGTTTAGGGGTATTTTCAGGGATGGTGAAGCATTTTCAAGCCGAACCCCATTTAACCATTCCCCACATGGGCTGGAATCAGTTGGAGTTTAGCCAATGCAATCATCCCTGCTGGCAAAATTTACCCCCCCAACCCTGGGTCTATTTTGTCCATTCCTATTATGTGGCCCCGGAAGACCCGCAGCTAACGGCGGCCTATGTCACCCACGGCCAGCAGCGGGTAACGGCGGCGATCGCCCAGGGGAATGTGATCGCAAGTCAGTTTCACCCGGAAAAATCTGGGCCCACGGGGCTACAGATCTTGAAAAATTTTGTTCAATCCCTGAGTTAGGGCATTATGGCGATCGCTTCCCAGACATTGATCACGGCTGAACTGAGCAACGCCCTAGACCAAGGGTGGTTAAACCCGGCCCACGCCCAGCCACTCCTAGAACAGGCCTACCAATGTGCCTCTGCCTTGGTAGATAGGTTAGACCCATTAGATCAGCTACCGCCCCTTCTCCAGGATGTGCAGAGGAGTGCCGATCACCTCCGTCACCGTCAGGTGGGCGATCGCGTCACCTATGTGATTAATCGAAATATTAACTTTACTAATATCTGTGAGCAGCACTGTGGCTTTTGTGCCTTTCGTCGCGATGCTAATACTCCTGGAGCCTACTGGCTCACCCCAGATGAAATTTTAGAAAAAACCGCCGCCGGAGTCGAGCAAGGAGCCACAGAAATTTGTATGCAGGGGGGGCTCAATCCAGAGGCAAAGCAAGGGGGGAGATCGCTGGCGTACTATGTACAGTTGGTCAAAACCATTAAACAGGCCTTTCCCCAACTTCATCTCCATGCCTTTTCCCCCCAGGAAATTCAGTTCATTGCCCGTCAGGATGATCTAGGCTACGAGCAGGTAATTGCCAGCCTCCAAGCCGCAGGGGTAGATTCCCTGCCCGGAACCGCCGCCGAGGTCTTAGTGGATCCCGTGCGCCGGATGATCTGTCCTGAAAAAATCAATACGGCAACCTGGCTAGAAATTATTACTACCGCCCATCGCCTCGGCCTTTGGACCACCAGTACGATGCTCTCTGGTCATATTGAAACTGCAGCGGATCAAGTTGCCCATTTAGCCCAGCTGCGACGACTCCAAGAGACGGCCCTAGAGCGAGGCTATCCCGGTCGTATCAGTGAATTTATTCTCTTACCCTACGTGGGAGAGCAAGCTCCCCGGCCGATGCAGCGTTTAGTGGGCCATTCCCAACCCCGTTTACTGCCCACCTTGATTTTGACGGCGATCGCCCGTTTAATGTTAGGATGCTGGATTCCGAATCATCAGCCCAGTTGGGTCAAATTAGGCCTAGCAGGGGCAACAACGGCCCTGAATTGGGGATGCAATGATCTTGGTGGCACATTGATGGAGGAACATATTACAACCATGGCTGGGGCAATGGGCGGAACCGCAATGACGGTTAATCAGTTACGGACGGCCATTCACAGCCTAGGGCGATCGCCCCAGCAACGGACGACCTTGTACCATCTCCTAGGAGAGTCTTGTCATGCAGCCTGAGGTTCAAACCAATCCCATCCTCCCCCCCCGTCCCAACCGCAAACCCCTGATCTGGCTGGGTGTCGGTCTAGCCACCGTAGCGATCGCCGCTGGTGTGGGCTACTGGGCCTGGCAACGGATGCTCCGAAAATCTCTCCCAGCGGGTATGTCCCTGGTGCCCCAATCAGCCCTGTATACCCTGTCTGTGTCCACGGTTCCTGAGCATTGGCAACCCCTAGCCGATCGGGATATTCTCAAGGCCCTCCCCTGGTTAAATCAATCCTTTGGACCGGTGGATCAAGAGGGGGTGAACATTGCCAATATTGATTATCTCAGGGATATTCGCCCCTGGATTGGGGATCAGGCCACCGTGGCCGTCCTTCCCATTTCCCCAGAGACGGTGCTAGGTTCCCCAGAGCAGCCCCAGGTGTGGGTTGTCCCCGTGATTGATGTTCCTGGGGCCCAAACTTTGCTACAACGCTATAGCCAAAACCCCATTGAGGAAGTTGGTGATGCGGTGATCTATGAAGCCCCGGACTTTATTGGCGATAGGATAGGAGGCGGTAATCGCAATGGGGCGATCGCCCTAGTCCGCCACGATGATAGTCCCTACTTAGTTTGGAGTAATATCCCCGCCACCCTGCGCCAAGTGATTATGACCAGTAAACAGGGGGATTCCGTGGCGGATTTACCCCGATATGCAGCGGCGGTGGCAGACACAACGACATCGGGGCAACGTTTAGCGGAAATCTACATTAACGTACCCGCCCTTTTGGGATATACCCGTAGTGGAGATGGGGATAGCGCAGATGGGGCTAATGCCGCCGGTCTGGGCAATGACCTCCAGGGCTTTGTCGCCTCGGTGAGTTTACAACCCAATCAGGTGAACCTCCAGGCCGTTACCTGGTTGCCCGCCAATAGCGATCGCGCCTTGGTTCCAGAAACACGGGTACAAAACCTCAGCGATCGCCTGCCCCAGGATACCGCCTTCTTTTACAGTACGGGGAATACCCAACAGTTTTGGCAAAACGCACCGGACGGGCTGCAAAAATCCATTGGCAGCGGCCTCAAGGATATGACGGGACTTGATTGGCAAACGGATTTTATGACTTGGCTGGATGGGGAATTTGCAGCGGCGATCGTACCAACCCAACGTCAATACCCAGCCTTTGGTCTAGTGTTCTTAGCGGAAACCAGCGAAGATGCCCGCGCCAATGGGGCCCTGAGTCAACTAGATCAGGCCATGGGCGATCGACTGCAATGGATGATCGACCAGAGTACCCAGGATGACCTGACCGTAACCACCTGGAAAATTCCGCCGGGTTTGCCCGTGGCCTACCATGGCTGGTTGGACAATCGCACCCTCTTTTTAAGTTTGGGCCCCGCCCTGATGAATCAGTTGGTACCACCGCCCCGGCCCTCCCTCGGTCAATCCCCCCTGTTTCGTTCTGTCATTACCGCAAATAGTAGTAGCCAGCTATTTATCAATTTCAGCGATTTGGGCAGACTAACCAATAGTCCCCTATTGCCGGAGTTGGGAGGTAATCTGCGCCAGTCCCTCGCTCCCATTCAGGCCCTAGGGATGAGTAGTACCATTCGGGATGCGAATAGTAGTCGTTATGATGTGCGAATTCTCCTCCATCCTGATGAATAATTCTGGAGACACTTTGTGAATGCGGAAGAATTGTTAAAGGCCTATGGGGCGGGAGAACGAGATTTTCAGGGAGTCAATTTACGCCACGTTAATCTGAGTCGAGCCTGCCTAGAGCGGATCAATTTAAGTCGTTCAAACCTGGCAGATGCGGGACTTCAGGGAGCCAATTTGCAGGGGGCAGATCTCTGCGGAGCTATCCTCAGTGAGGTGAGTCTCAGTCATGCGGATCTACGGGGAGCGGATCTGCGGGGGGTGATTTTAACCAGTGGGGATCTCCGTCGCGTCATTCTTCGGAAAACAAACCTGACCGGGGCAGATCTCAGTCGGGCCAATTTAGCCAATGCGGATCTCAGTGAAGCCAATCTCACCGGAGCCCAATTGAGCGAAGCCATTCTCCGGGAGGCAGATCTAACCCTAGCGGATCTAACCCTAGCGGAGTTAGAGCGGGCCAACTTAACCCGAGCGAACCTGACGGAGGCCTACCTGCGGGGCGCAGACCTAGCCGATGCCGTTCTCCGGGAAGCCCAACTGCCCCAAGCCAACCTGCGGGGGTCTAATCTCAGCAATACTGACCTACAGCAAACTAATCTAGAGCGGGCTATTCTGATTGGGGCCAATCTGCGGGGAGCCCGTTTAGAGGAAGCCAATCTACGCCAAGCCTCGTTCAAAGAAGCGAATCTACGCCATGCCTGCCTAGATAAAGCCAATTTAGTGGGGGCAGATCTGCGGGGTGTTAGTCTGGCGCGATCGCTCCTGCGGGGGGCCGATCTCAGTGATGCAATTTTGATTGGAGCCAATCTGATGGGGGCTAACCTGAGTGATGCTACGCTGCGGGGAGCCAATCTCATTGAGGCAATTTTGACCGGAGCGAGTATGTCTGGGGTTGATTTGACCGGTGTTGATCTGAGCCAAGCCGTCATGCCCGATGGGGTACTATCGGATATTTAAGACAAGTACTTAAGACGGATATGTAGGAGCTAAAACCCATTGGTGTCACCTCTCTCGTCCCGATCTCAGCCCCTAGGTCTGTCTAGGGTGGGTTGGATATTCCATCTAGCTTTAGTGTTGATTTTAACCCTGAGTTGGCTGCACGTCACCCAAGGGGCCTGGATGTGGCTCCTGGGTAGGGTGGCGGCAGGTTGGCCAAGTCCGTTGGGAATCCTGATCCTAGGTTCAGTCCTTGGCGGGGTAATCTATGGTGTACGATTTCTGGGTTGGCGATTTAGACTGGTCGCACTAGCACCTCGGCCTCTTCCGTTCCTATTCATGGTGGGCATGGCGATCGCCACGGTGGTAGAGCCATACCTTTTAGCCTTGCCCCAATTAGCTGCCGTATTTTGGTTAATGAGTGCCTACGGGTTCCTAGGCTTAGTGATCTCTAAGGAGCGTTGGCAGCGGGGATTGAGTTTCGGTATTTTGGCGGCGGTGATCCTTCCCTTTAGCCTAGATATGAATGTGGGATTGGGGTTTCCCCTGCGGCTGTGGACAGCAAATACGGTCGCCCATCTCTTTAGCCAACTGGGTGGGACAGTGATCACCTCCCAGGATATTGTGGTACTGGAAAATACCTTTGCTCAGGTGGACTTGCCCTGTAGTGGTCTCAAGGGGTTGGGAGTGGGCTTTATTTTTTTCCTGCTGATCACTTGTGTAGAGCGGTGTTCCATGGGTATAGGTTGGCTCTTGGTCTGCCTAACCCAGGGATTACTCCTAATAGTTGCCAATGTGGGACGGGTGGCTATTTTGGTATTTTTGGGAGCAATCCACCAAGAACGTTTGGCGGCAATTCTCCATGTGCCCTTGGGGGTGATCGGCTTTATCACCTGTCTGTTGGTTACCTGGGTTCTACTGCGTTGTTTGCCAAAAATAGAACTGAAAACAGTACCAAAAACAGATAGGTATCCTGCCCCTAGGACAGAAAAGGACGGGCGATCGCCCCTAGGTATCTCTCCATGGCCCTTGGGAATGGCCACCCTTGTTTTTCTGGTTTTGATGGGACTTCCTCCGGCTTCCCTCGGCACAACAGGTTTAGCTGATTTGCACCATCTCCCTTGGCCAGCCTCCCTGGAGCGGCAAGTCCTGGCCCTTTCTCCCCTAGAAGAAACCTTTTTTGCCCAGATACCGGGAACGATTGTTACCAAGGAAGCCTTTGCACAGGGAGACATCTCAGGCACATTTTTAGTGGTGGGTAGTTCCTCCTGGCGATCGCACCACGCGCCAGAGCAATGTTTTCAGGGGAATGGGTTTCAGTTAACCTCCCTGACGGAAACGACTCTGGGGCCCAATTTGCCGGTACATTGGTTGACCTTAAATGGGGGAGCGCAAACGGCAGCCTATTGGTTTCAATCACCCCAGCGGATTACACCCCACTACCTGGATCGTTTTTGGGCCAGTCTTGGGCGATCGCCGGCCAACTCTTGGCTGATGGTGTCGATCCTATTTGATCCCGGGTATCCAGCCACGGATCCCCAGATCCAGGATTTAGCCCAAACGATCCAAGAAACCCTTCAGTCCGCTTGGCAGGAGTCCTCCCATGGGTAGGTGGTTTTGGCAACGTTTACTGGCGACCGCCTTTAGTGTATTTTTCTGGATTTTTAATGCCACATTGCTGCTGGTGGCCCTCATTTGCTGGGTATTGCTCGGCCCGGAACTGGTAGTGGATTTTGCCAGGGGCCAACTGCCCTGGGATTTTATGGTTCCCTTTGTCGGATTTGTCGGGGCACCGGCGATCGCCACGGTGGTTCGATTTCGACAGCGACAGAAAACATCCCTTCGCCTGTTTCATCTTTTTTATGGCATTGAACTTCCCCTGATTATCCTGGGGCTGGTGCGCTTTTTAATGCTGCGGCAATTGGTTCCGGCCACGGGATTTATGCTGGTGTCCTTACTGCTGGGCATTAGTGCCTATGGCTACCTTTGCTGGTTGGAGGATCGCGCCCCCTCGCCCTGGCAAAGACGTTTCCAGAAGATCAGTCAGGCTTTTTTAGTGATTCCAGGGGTTTATTTACTGGCCCTTGCCAGTTTTTATATGCTGCCGATTCTTGGGGCGATCGCCCTTCATTTTCAGGAGATCGTCATCACCCTGCCTTTTTTGCTGCCGGTTAGTCCCTTTATTCTTTTGGTTTTAGGGCTACTGTCCATGCCTGTGGGCACGGGGGGACTTTATCTATACCACTGGAGTCAAGGTTGGCGTTCCCAGGCGCAGCCATGGTACAGGTATCTAGGGGGGACAGCGATTCTGGTAGCGGTTTGGCTGAGTTTATTTTGGGGACTACAACAACAGCCCCAGGTTCAAGCCTTTCAGTTGTTAGAGCAACCGCCCCAAACCCAAGAGGAGCAGGTTGCCCTTTTAGACCAGTCGAATTTGATTCGGCGGGGGTTACTCAATGCCTATTTAATGCCCTATCGCTATCTGGGAGTAGCCCAAAGTAATGGCACAATTTACTATATCTATCGAGATAACCTCAACTTCAGCGAAGAAGACAGTTTAACCCTGCAAAAACTCCACAATCAACTCCTGTCTCCCTTTTTTGCCCAAGGGCCCCCTTTTGGCTCCGGCGATCGCACCGGTCTATCCAGCTATACCCAGGAAGCGGCGGCCCTCTATGCCAGCTTTTTCGATCACCCGATTCTCCGGGCCGAAGAACAGGCCATTACCGCTGCCCTCGAATCAACCTTTGAACGCCGATCTGCTAAAGCCAGCCTCGCGGATATTAACCAAGAAAAGGTTCTCCTGGCCAATCAAGACGTGACGCTGAACCCCCAGGGAGATTGGGCAGAAATTACGATCCACGAGGTCTATCAAAACCAAACGGCGGAACCCCTTGAAATTCTCTACTACTTCACCTTGCCAGAAAGTGCGGTGATTACTGGTCTGTGGCTAGGGGATACCCCCAACCTGAGCGATCGCTATGTCTATCAAATTTCCCCCAGGGGAGCGGCCCAACGGGTCTATGCCAACCAAGTGGTACGGCAGGTGGATCCGGCCCTTTTAGAGCAGGTGGGGCCAGGCAATTATCGGTTGCGGGCCTTTCCCATTCCCCCAAGGGAACTAACCCCATCACTGGGGCGAACCGAGGTGAACACGGGCGATCGCCCTAGGGAAATGCACCTCTGGCTCACCTATCGTACCCTGGGGACGGCGGCGGGATGGCCCCTGCCCCAACTCAAGGAGCGGCGGAATATCTACTGGAATCGGCAAACCCAGCGGAATCTGAATACCCCTAAGGATCAATGGTTTGCCAAGACTATTCCCAATGCTCTGCCCAGTTCTGCACCCAATTCGGCCCATCCCCAAACCCATCAAATTCAATTAACGGATACCGTGGCGATCGCCGCCACCCCACTCCCAGATGGCCCCCCCACCCTGCCAGAGAATAAAACCTTTGCCTTGATTTTAGATACCTCCCGGAGTATGCAGGAGCAACAATCAGCCCTCCGTCAGGAATGGCAATGGTTAGCAGAGCACTTGGGCCCCAGCAATCGTTTTGATCTGTATCTGGCGCGGGCATCGGCCCTAGAGCCAGTCCGCCAGGATGATATTTCCCTGGCAGACCCACCCGACCTTCTGTTCTATGGCAGTCTCCAACCCATGGAAATGATTCAACAGTTTGTGGAACTACACCAAAACCAGGCCTATGATGCTATTTTTCTCGTCAGTGATGGTACGACCTACGAACTATCCCAAAACCTTGAGCCGGACTTAACCGTTGAGGCTCCCCTCTGGTTTGTTTCCCTAGGTGGACTCCCCATTGCCTTTGATGATCCGAGTCAGGAGATGCTGCAAAATAGTGGCGGCGGCGCAACCACAACCCTAGGAGAAGCGGTTCAACGTTGGCAGGTACAAGCTACCCCCTCCACCACCAATGCCGTAAATATTAATTGGGTCGATGGCTATCTTTGGCAACGGATCAACCTCAATGGTGCCGTACTATCCCCGTCCCCCCAGGGCGAATTAAGCAAAGGATTTATGCCCTTAGCGGCGCGACAATGGGTTCAATATTTGGGTCAACACCAACAGGCGCAAACTCAGGAACAGTTAGATGCTATTCATGAACTCGCCCAAACCTATTCCATGGTGACTCCCTACTCCTCCATGATTGTCCTAGTCAATGATCAACAACGCCAAGAGTTAGCTGCCGCAGAACAACAGGGCGATCGCTTTGACCGGGCCATTGAAGATCAGCAACCCCTTCAATCCCCTAATTTGGAAAGCTCCACCTCGGAACTTGCCCCAGATTCTATTATTAGCGGTGTTCCTGAACCCCCCTTGGTCATCCTAGTGGGCGCGGCAATTTGCCTGGGGATTGGTGGTATAGTCAACAGGCGAAGCTCCTAACCGTTCCAGATTGGGGTTTTACAATGCTTAGCACTAACCTATTTCGGTCAGCATGCCCTACGCCAAAATATTTGAACTGGCATTCTCATGACGGCTGTTCAGAAGGGGAATATCTAAATGCCTGTTAACTTTGATACCATCATCAGTACCTCAAGTTCTGAAGAAAACTTTTTGCAAATCTTTCAAGATGAGATCGCCCAACAAGCCCAGCTATTTCTTGAAGCTCATCGCACAATTTTAACAGCCTGCTACAGAAATCCAGGGCTTTCTCCTGCCCTGAAAGCTCATGCACCCGAAATGCTAGCTAAAGCTTGGTTGAAAAGGTATAGCGATAGCTATGAAAATCGAATTTCAAAAAGAATCTCACAACCACCAGGAACAGTCGCTGATCCAATTGTCAGTACAATCATCAATGCTCGATTGACAGGGCTAACAGCAGAGCATCTTGGGCAAATCAAATACGCCCACAGGCTATCAATGTCGGCAGAAAATATTCAAGGATTACTACTAGAGGAGTTTTTGGCTGAGCAACTTGCCGATTATGGTTGGTATTGCTGTTGGGGAGAATCCATTCGCCATGTAGATTTTTGCAATATCGATGGTTCTCTCTTACAGATCAAGAACCGTAGCAACTCAGAAAATAGTTCATCTTCCAGAGTGAGAATTAACCAGCCGATTGAAAAATGGTACAGAGTTGATGCCAGAACAGGTTTCTATCGATGGTCTTATTTTAACGAAAAGTACGAAACGGATCGATTCTCCGAAGAAAATTTTGTTGTTTTTGTTCGACAGGTTTTACTCAATAACCCAAATGCCTTAGCTGTAGAAACGAACAATCCTTGGCAAGATTTATCTGATCCATCAAACTAAGTTCAAAGATAACTGTTTTTCTGATGACTCTTCAAGATAACCAAAAGTATCAATTGACCAACTGACATCATCAGTCTTGTGGTATCGAGAATAGGGAAAATCTGAGTAAATGATCGGCACTTCGCCCTTTAAGTGAGTCAACAACATCCTAGCGATCGCTCTTCCTAAAGAGCAGGGTACTGCATTTCCAACTTGTCGATATTGATCGAGTAACGTACCTGTGATAATCCAATCATCGGGAAATTCTTGAATACGCTTATATTCCTCAATGCTGAGGGGTCTATCTTCTTCTGGATGTGCTAGATCGGTTGCAGGCATAGCTGGATGGGTTACTAACGTCGGGGCAGGTTTATCCCAAGCTAGCCTTCGGTAAAAACCAGTTTTTCCCCCTCCTGCATGATAAGAAGCCCCTAAAGCTTCTTGGTGCAACTCTTTCGGTAAATCCCGCCAATATTGCCCAGGCTTCAGAAGTCTGTAATATTTGAGCCGTTTTTCAGGAAACTTAACAAAATGGTGTCCATTTTTTGGAAGACCTTCCAACGCTTCTCGTAGAGTTCTCCATCTTGGAAGATCATATAAACTCTTCTCTGAGTGGGTCGGTGTGAGATAGGGAAGCTTTTTCCCATCACGACTACAAGCAAGAATAACCCTTTCCCGTTGTTGTGGCGATCCAAAATTAGCAGAGTTATATAGATTAAAAGAAATGCTATATCCTGCCTCTCTCAGCCTTTGCGTAATAAAGAGCAATGCACCTCCTCTTTGTTCATCCTGAGACAAGGTTGGGAAATTCCTCCCTCTCATTTCATGAGGTCTATGCTTCAACGGAGCGGACAATAATCCTCGAACATTTTCAATAACTGCAAATCTAGGTTTAAGTTCAGTGATTAAATCAATGAACGTCAAGAAAACATTGCCTCGCTCATCATTGAATCCTTGCCGCTTCCCTGCACTGCTAAAGGCTTGGCATGGCGGCCCGCCAACGATTACGTCAATCTCGTCAGTCGAACTCAATCCCGCTTTTTCTCGAATTTCTGTGGCCGAGTAATCCCTAATGTCCCCAATCAGTGCCACATCAGGTCGATTTATCTCAATGGTTTTTCGGGCGGCCGTGTCAATTTCGCAAGCAAGCAGCACTTGGATACCTTCCTTTTCTAGTCCCAAGTCCAAACCCATACAGCCAGAAAAAAAACTTAGGGCTTTGAGATCAGGCTTACTAAATGAGCGTCGCCCATGATCAGGAACACTTAAACTTTCATCTTCTCCCTTGATGCGGTAGTTCTGAACAGACTCTGATGCCACAATCCAACGACTGCTAATCCTCTCTCCGCTGATTTCGCCATACCGGAGCAACTGGCGAACATATTGCTCCGAGCAGTTTAGAATTTCAGAAGTTTCTTTCACAGAGAGGTATTGGTCAGCCATGATTTCGGATGCGAAACTAAAATCAGGTACCCATATTACTGCTGAAGCAGTACACTTACAAGCTTTGTGAACAAATGTTTTTATGCTGCCGTTGGGCCTAAAAGGGCGATCGCCCTATATCCCATTAATCCCATTAGTGTTGGTTAGGCTTCCCGATAAATACTCCGCTGCCGCCTCGACGATGGGAATAATCCGGCCGTAGGGCATACGGGTGGGGCCCAGGATGCCAATACTACCGACGGGGGTGTCACCGCGCTTATAACTGGAATAGACCAGGGTACAGGCCCGCATTGGCTCCAGGGGATTTTCCGCGCCAATGCGAATGGTGATCGGGGCATCGGGGGAATGGTAAATAAGGGGGTAGAGTTGATCTTGTTGATCCTCTAGGAGATGGATCAGCATTTGTACCTGTTGCAGGTGGGAGAACTCCGGCTGTTGTAGGACTTCTGAGAGACCACTCATGACAAGGGAGCCGCTGTCACTAAAGGGACTGGGTTCACTGAGTTCGACGAGTAGGTTTTGCAGTAGGCGGGCAAACTGTTGAAATTCCCGATCCATATCCTGCCAATCCAAGGTAGATAGATCCGCCAAAGAGCGGCCCTGGAGGTGGTGATTGAGAAAATTTGAGAGAACATTCAGGATGCGATCGAGCATAGCTTCATCGGGTTCAGCAGCGTCGGCAGCATCAGTATTTTGGAGTTGCTCTAGGGGAAGATCAAAAACAGCGGACTGGGTTTCATAGTTATCGGTAACAACAATGACCATGATCCGGGTCGGGGCGATCGCCACCAATTTGATGAAGCGAATCTGACGACCCAGGGTGGCGGGTAGGGTAATCAGGGTAATGCAGCCACTCAAGTCCGAGAGTAGTTGGGCAGCTTGGCGCAGGATGGTTTCTAGGCGATAGCGGCCCCACTCTAAATGACGATTTAAGAGATGCTCCACCTGTTGGGCAACGTCGGGAGCAGGCTGGACTAAATGATCAACATAGATACGATAGCCGGAGTCGGAGGGGATACGGCCCGCAGAGGTATGGGGTTGGTATAACAGGCCGCCTTTTTCCAGGACAGCCATAATATTGCGAATCGTGGCAGAACTAACATTTAGGTTGTATTCTCCTGCCAAGACCTTGGAGCCAACGGGTTCAGCGGTGGCAATGTAATGATTGATCGTTGCCCAGAGAACGTGTTTTTGCCGTTTATTGAGATGAATCTCCATACCTTCTAACATCCCAACCCTTTAGATGAGCAGATGGGCCAATGGCAGCCTATTTAATGAAACTTAATGCAACCTCACTCTAGCCAAAATTGCTGGGAGGTTCTCTTACTGTACATTTCTTTACGCATAAATATTTGCTTTGCCAACTTTACCAATTGAGTAAGCTCTTTAGCTTTTGCCGTAGTCGGGAAATGGCGTTGGGATACTCCGTATCATTTTCTTGGCTTAAATCCTGTTGATACTGAGATAGAATCTCTTGCCGCTCGGCGATCGCCTGGGCAACATCCTCCCCAAGGAAGGGATGCTCCGTGAGCAGTTGGGCAAATCCTTTTTGCTCAAGCATAAATAGCACCGTTTCGGCCATGGCTTTCATGGTGGTCGGATAGGGAACCCCTAACATCAGCGGAATTTCGCCAAAGTAATCCCCCGGTTCAAAGACAAACACGGGCACATTTTCGAGACGATTTTCCGAGAATGCCGCCACTTTACCCCCAAGGACAATACAAAACGTATTGGCCCGTTCCCCCTGCTGAAATAGCGTTTCTCCCTTGGCTAACTGCTTACGGCAGCCCATTTCAATCAGGGAGCGAAGTTGTAAATCATTTAAGCAATGAAAATAGCTAACGTTTTGTAGTAAGCTCCGTAAACTGGTCTGGGGGGCCCGGGGAAAGGCTGGAGGTGACGGTAATGGATCCGTTGATGGTTCTGTTCCTGGGTTGGGGGAGGCAGGTAATTTGGGTGGGTTCCGGTACCACAGATCCACCTGAGGAAAGGGAATTTCAATTCCATGTTGACGAAAAGTGTACTCAATTTTGAAATTCAAATCACTTCTAATCACAATGCGGCGATCGATGGCATCCACCCAAATCCACAGTTCAAAATCCAGGGAGGAGTCACCAAAGCCTTGGAAAATAACCCGTGGTGGCGGATCATGTAAGACATGGGGAGCAGAATGGGCCAGATTGAGGAGGACTTCCGTCACTAGCACCGGATCACTGCCGTAGGCCACACCAACGGGAAGATCAATGCGTCCATGACAATTACTGTAGTTCCAGTTGGTGACTTGATTATCCGCTAGATTCACATTGGGAACGAGAACCTCAGCCCCCTGAAAAGTACGAATGACGGTGGAACGAATCGAAATCTCGGAAATGTAGCCGGCAATCTGATCCATTTCAATAAAATCACCGACTTTGACTTTCCGCTCAATTAACAGAATCAGTCCACTGATCAGGTTACGGGTTACGTCCTGTAGACCAAAACCAATCCCTACTCCTAGACCCCCCACAATCACCGCTAGGGACGCTAAATCAATGCCCACTGCCTGGAGGACAATCACATAACCAAAGGCCCCAATGACAAAACTCATTAAGGTGGCGATCGCTTCTCGAGTTCCCGTATCTAAACGGAGTTTGATCAAAACATGCGTTTTCAGCATTCGTTTAATCATGCGGACTGCTAGGGTTACTAACAGGAGCAACACCAAGACTTCAACAATCCAACCCAGGGTTACGGTTTCTGTGCCTAGGGTAAATAGGGGTCGGTTAAAGGTTTCCTGGAGCCATTGCCAAATTCGAGCAGGGGTTTCCGTAATCAAAAAAAGGACATTTAACATAGAAAATTCAAAGAGTTCAACATTTATCTCAGGAGTCAATCTTCGGTGCTGCCTGGCGGGTTTTTGCTTGACGCTGTTGGATCATCCTATCAATGGATATTCGATTAAACCCATGACCGGCCAGCAAAATGAAAAAGACGAGGCAATAGACCAGTTGACTGGTGGCGGTTGTCCAGTTTTGCAACAATGTAATACCATACATCAACATTGCCATCAGAGAGAAACCCGCAATCAGGGCCGGGCGGGTGGCCAACCCCAGAGTGATACAAAAACCACTGATCAGTTCAATGATGGGCACAAATAGGGCAGGGCCCCAAACCAAGGCATCGGGCAAAAAGGAATCCGCCTCTCGGAAGAGTTCCACCATGGAGTCGGCAAACCCCGGAATATTTCCCAGGCGGACAAAACCATGATTAAAAAAGTTAAGACCCAGGACAATCCGCAGTAGGGTATAGGCTAAAACAATATCCCGTGGCCGCAATCTGGGTTGACCGAAACGTTGAGTCATTGTGGTGGCTCCCCCATATCGAATTTTTGTAAAGACTCGTCAGCTTCACTTTACCGCCTTCACTGAAGACGTAACATTTTGCCGGAGATCGCCGGCCACAAATGCCCAAATTAAGCTACACTTCTTAATGAGAATCTTTTGCATTGATCTTGTCAATGGTTAAATCGGTTGAATCATTTAACTGATATAGATCAACCAAGAAACGTAAAGATTCCCTTGACCTGTTGCCTCTGAGTCTTTAGGGGAGGAGTAACGTCTATTCATGGTGGCCACCGCGATCGCAACATCCACAATCCTGCAAGTAGAGCAGGTTAGTAAAGCCTTTGGTGATTTCCAAGCCCTGACGTCCGTTAGTCTAGACCTCCAGCGAGGTGAAATTCTTGGATTACTGGGCCCCTCCGGCTGTGGCAAAACTACCCTTTTACGCTTGATTGCGGGTTTAGAGCGGCCCGATAGTGGCAGGATGATCATGGGCGATCGCATTATCTCAGATACCCATACCTATATTCCGCCGGAACACCGCCGTTTAGGGATGGTCTTTCAGGATTTTGCCCTCTTCCCCCATTTAACCATTGCCCAAAATATCGCTTTTGGCTTGCAGCAACAACGACTGAAGCCCTCAATTATTCGGGAGCAGGTGGCAGCGGTCTTGGGGTTGGTGCGTCTTCAGGGATTGGAGAAGCGTTATCCCCATGAACTATCGGGGGGGCAGCAACAGCGGGTGGCCCTGGCCCGGGCCCTAGCTCCCCAACCGGATTTAATTTTATTAGATGAACCCCTCAGTAATTTAGATGCCCAAGTACGGCTGGAATTGCGGGAAGAGTTGCGGGCAATTTTGAAACGGGCCGGAATCACCACCATTTTTGTTACCCATGATCAAGAAGAAGCCCTGAGTATGTCCGATCGCCTTGCGGTCATGCGCCAAGGGAAGGTGGAGCAGTTGGGAACCCCGGAGGATATCTATCGCTATCCGGCATCCCGCTTTGTGGCGGGGTTTGTTAGTCAGGCTAATTTTATCCCTGCCGCCGTTGAGGGCGATCTCCTTCAAACGGATGTGGGGGCGTTTTGCCTATTAACAGAAGCACCGGGTCAGCGGGGGGAAGTAATGATTCGGGAAGAGGATATGGTCTTGGAAGCCAATGAGGAGACGGGCCTGATCATTGCCGATCGCCAATTTTTGGGCCGGGAATATCGCTATTGTCTAGCCACACCCTCTGGCCAAGAACTCCAT
The DNA here is from genome assembly GCF_029582805.1 of Candidatus Synechococcus calcipolaris G9. NCBI lineage: Bacteria > Bacillati > Cyanobacteriota > Cyanophyceae > Synechococcales > Synechococcaceae > Synechococcus > Candidatus Synechococcus calcipolaris. The sequence continues at coordinate 1,905,543 of NZ_JAKKUT010000002.1, forward strand.
GCCCGTTTACCCGTTGAATTTTCGTTTCCGGTGGGTACATCCGTGCAAATTTCGGCGGCGGCGGATGCGGTGCGCTTTTTTCCCGTAGATTAGATTAACTTACCCAAATGGTTGCCAAAGCCAACGTTCACCCTGCTGATGCGGCCAGAGCCAAGCTGATGGGCCAACACCTGCAAGATCGCCTTGGGGACGTAGGGATTCACTATCGTACCCAACTTCAGCAGCGGGGGTTTAGTCGTCGTCAGGTACAGCGGATCTATCAGGGGGAAATAGAGTCCCTTCGCCTAGAGACCCTCACCGCCCTAGCCAAGCTCTTTGATCTATCGGCTTGGCAACTCTTGCAGGAACTTGAAGCCGTTGCTATCTCCACCAACCCCCAGGGGCGATCGCCCCACTTGGACGTAGAACCATCCTCAGAAACTTTCCTACGGCAAACCATCCAACGCCAAGCCCTAGAGACCCTAGAATCATTTTTGCGCTTTTGGCCCACCGCCGCCTATGCCGCCCAACAAAATCCAACGGCTCCAGCGGTAAAACTCTTACCTCTGATAAAACCCGTGATGACGCTGCTATCGGATTGGGATGTGAGGGCGATCGCCGAGGTGGGGGCTTGGGTCAACTTTGATCCAACACTGCACCAAAGTGGAGTCCCCGATCTTCCCCCAGGTACAACAGTGCGAGTTACCCATCAGGGCTATGTGTGGGGAAATCCACCCCGATTACTGTTTCGGGCCCAAGTGGTGCCTGGGCAAAACAATAGTCCCTAACAATTTCTCCCCCTAGGAGATGCTCTTGCAGGATCCGTTCAATGACCTGGGGTGTTGCCGAATGATACCAAACCCGATCCGGATAAATCAGTAGGATGGGCCCCCGTTGACACACCCGTAAGCAATTCGCCTTTGTACGATACATACAGAAGGCAGGTTCTGCCTGGGGACGATCTAGACCTAGCTCCCGCAGACGCTTTTTAGATAGTTCCAAGACTCCAAGTCCACTGCCAATCATTTTAGGAGGGGACGGTCATGGGGGCAAAAAATCCCTATAATTCATTATTAGAGCGCAGTGCAAGCTATGGCGATCATCCAGTCTAAAAAAGAGATCGTGTGCGATCCTGTGAATGAATGTGCTGAGAAGATTGGTAAGCAATACCTACCATGTGTAAGGCCGATCTATGGGAGCACAATCACAGGCGTTCCCCAGCTAATTGGAACTTGCTTTCTCATGCGGTGGAAAAATACGTCTTTTCTTGTCACCGCGGCGCACGTCATTGATGAGAATGAGTCGTCAACGCTGTATGTAGGAGTTCGCGACACGCTTGTTGAAATCGTCGGTGATTTCCACGCCACTAACAAGCCCATGGCGCAGCGAAGTAACGACCGTTACGATTTTGCCTTTCTAAAGGTGACGAAACAATTTCATGCAACATTAGGAGATGTTTCATACATTGAATGTAATGCAATTTCTCAGAAGCAGGTAGATTCTCATGGTCGTGTGTATATGGCAATGGGCTACCCTGCTTCGCAAAACAAGAAGGTTAATGTAGTAGAGAAATCTCTAAAGCCCAAGATTTGGAAATATTGGTCTACGGCAGCTTCCATGACCAATCTAGCACAGGAGCTTGACGTCAGCGGCTCGGATCACGTGTTCATTACATACAACCACAAGCAATCTCGCAATTTCGAGGGAAGCATAATTAACTCCATAAAGCCGCATGGAGCTAGTGGTGGTGTGCTCATCGACCTTGGAATGCTGGGACTAAAGAATTTGGCACCCGATTTCGAGTGCGCCGGACTTGTTGCAGGTGTGCTTATTGAGGAGCATAAAAACCATAACGCTATCGTTGCGGTGAAAATTGGGCCTGTCCTTGATGCTATGGAGAAACATGCGCTCTAACAATCGCATCGGGCTGAAGTATTTGTTATCAATCCGCTGGGGATGATGCCTGATGTTAGACCCTACCAGTGAGTTCTAGTTTTTCGTTCATCTCATATCTGGGTTGGTCGTTGGGGAATAAGACATGGAGTTTCTCAGAGAACGATTTCTCTCCTATCCTTACATTTTTAGGACTACCCATTTTGGAAGGGGACAGTCAGAGGGGCAAAAAATCCGTATAAAACGCCAATAAGACACCAATATAAGAAAAATTATACAGAAAATTTCCGTATAATATCTTCATGGGGATCATTATATTCATGATGAAAAAATCCGTGGGATTACGGAACTGCAAACCCTAAGGATGTTCTAGGGTAAGAATATGCTGATTAATGGAAATACAAATTTATTGTGAACATTTGTAGCGGGGCAGGAATTTGTCGTCTATGGTATGACAGTGGACTACAACCATGGGTGAGAATTTGACATGACATCGACCCTTCCAAAGCGACCGCACCATCTCCAGGCAGCCCACCCCCAGCGGCGGCATCACTTTAGCCTCAAGGACTTTTTTGAGTACGACTCTAGCCTGGGTAGCATTACCGACTGGCATCAATCTCGTCAGGTATTGGTCACGGAAGATTTTGTGATTGGACTTGTTCAGGGCCTCGAAGAAGAAGTGGGTTCTGCCTCCGGCTTAGTGATGTACAAAGTTGGGGAGGTGTGGGGACAAAAGGATGCCCAGGTTTTCCAAAAACATTTTGAACAGGAGTACGAACGAGAACTCCGCCGCACGGCCCTAACGTTCCTCCTAGAAGCCTGGTGGTGGCCCTTTGTCAGTGAAGGTTGGGGCAACTGGGAAGTGGATCTGACCGAGCAACGAAATGGTTTTATGTTCATTAATATTTTTGATTCCGTCGTGGCCCGTACCCTAGGGGATGTGGGCAAGCCGGTATGTTATCTCTATGCAGGTTTGTTTGCCGGATTTTTTACGGAACTCATTCAAAAGCCCCTAGGTTGTATTGAAATCCAATGTTATGCCATGGGTGAAACCTATTGCAAATTTTTAGTGGGGAAACAGGATCGGATTGATGCCGCTACCTTTTGGCAAAACGAAGGGGCGACCACCCGAGATATTGAAAAACGCCTGCGTCAAGGAGAATTAATTAAAAAGTGATGATCGTCCTTCCTGCAACTTGAGATGTCCTATAAGTTGAGGTGATTATCAGCCATTGACCCCACTATTCCCCAAACTTTTCTCTGTTGAGTTATGTCATCTGGTTCTTTTTAGGAGTTAAAAAACATATGTTAAAACAACTGAATCGTTTAGCCCTCGATGCCGATGGCCGCTATGCCACGGCCAGTGAGCTTGCTTTTCTTAAGGACTACTTGGCCACCATTGAACCGCGCATCAGTGCATACCAGAAGATCCGCGAAGAAGGTGAGATTATGGCGGATAAAATTCAAGCCCGTCAGAAAGCCCAAAATGTGAATTGCTTTACCTTCAATAACCAGGATCAATCCTCCATTTGCCGTCGGGATTTGGTGAATGCCATTCGTTTGAGTGCAACTGCCGTTCTTTTTGGTGAACTGGATCTATTGCGGGATAATTTTCTGCTGTGGTATCGCACCATTGTCAAGGCTTTTAACTATGAAAATATGGCCCGCTCCACCTACGGAAAGATTTTGCCCGAATTGATGAAGGCCCTGCTTGATCCCGCAGAAAATAAAGTGACTCAGCCCGTTCTCCAACTTAATGCGTCTATCCTATCGGATTAGTAGCTGATTGGTTAAGATGGGATCATGCACAGATTCCATTCAGGACTGGGAAAATCATTTTCTTATGTTGAATCAGTTAAATCGTCTCGCAATTGAAACCGATGGTCGGTATGCCAGTGTATCGGAACTAAAGTTCGTCAAAGATTACCTGGCATCCATCGACCTACGGATTAGTGCCTATGAAAAAATCCGCGATGCTGAGGATCAAATCGTTGATCACATTGAAACTCAGTTAAAGTCCCATAACCCCAAGTTTTTTCAAAAGGGTAAACAGGACTACAGTGATATTTGTCGCCGCGATCGCAAAAGTGTATTGCGTTTATCTACAACGGCCATGCTGTTTGCGGATCTCGATTCCCTGCGGGATGGCTTTTTACTCTGGTATCGCACGATTATTAAAGCTTTTAAGGATGAAAAAGCAGCCCAAGTGACCTATAAACTCCTCCCTGCTGTTGTCACCAAAGTATTAACCCCAGAGGAAAATAAGTTGATAGAGCCGACATTAGAACTCAGTCGCTCCATTCTTGGGGAATAATAGGCAAAGAACCTCTGACTGAGGGAGTTATCAATGCAGACCCAGGCTGAATCTATCGCACTCTATGACACCGACTTCTATGGGTGGATCCAGGAGCAGGGGGCACTCCTCCGCTCAGGGAAATTTGACCAACTCGACCTTCAGCATCTCATTGAGGAAATTGACTCTTTGGGCAGACAGGAGCAGCGGGAACTTCGGAATCGCCTGGGCATTTTGCTCGGTCATCTGCTGAAATGGCACTATCAACCCAAGGGTCGCAGCAAAAGTTGGCGGGCCACTATAGGAGAGCAGCGACGACGGATTTTAGAACATCTTAGCGAAAACCCAAGTCTGAAACCTTATCTAGCTACGGCGATCGCCAAAGCCTATGGGGATGGACTTGATTTGGTTGACCGAGAAACACCCCTGAACCCCCAAGAGCTACCTCGAACCTGTCCATTTTCCCAGGCTCAAATCTTTGAGGAATCGATAGAATGGCCCTAGTGTTCGGCTAAATTGAATTTCCAGGAGTAAGGAGTCTTGAATGCAAACCCAGGCTGAATTGACTACGCTCTATAACACCGACTTCTATGGGTGGATCCAGGAGCAGGGGGCACTTCTCCGCGCCAGGAAATTTGATCAACTCGACCTTGCCCATCTCATTGAGGAAATTGAGTCTTTGGGTAGACAGGAGCAGCGGGAACTTCGGAATCGCCTGGGCATTTTGCTCGGTCATCTGCTGAAATGGCACTATCAACCCAAGGGTCGCTCCAAGAGTTGGCGGGCCACCATACGGGAGCAGCGACAGGAGATTCGCCGTCATCTCAAAGAGAATCCCAGTTTGAAACCCTATCTAGAGGAAGCAATCACGATTGGATACGAGAAGGGACTTCATCTAGTGGATCGGGAAACGCCCCTGGATCCCCAAGAGTTACCCCCATCCTGTCCATTTTCTCAGATTCAAATCTTTGAGGAGCCGATAGATTGACTTGGACTGATCTAGCTGTGGTTATATACAATCTGGTTATATAGAAATATCCGCAAGAAAAAGAAAATCCCTTCTAGGTTAAATAGAAGGGAAAATCCTTTCCTGCAAGGGCCATCAACGGCGATCGCCCCTGGGGAATTGGGTCATTCAAACCAATATTGAACAGATTGCGTTAGCTCATTGTGGCATGACTGCGATCGTAGCTGATCCGAAAGCCAGGATTGATCTTGCCCTGAATCTGATTCCAGTAATGGGATGCATCCACGGGGACACCCATTTCATTCACCAAACGAGTTAAAAGAGATTGCTCCCGATTTTTGATCATCTGATGATGGGCCATCATTAGGGAACGACTCATTGCCGTAACGTTAGGTTGAGTTGCCGGCATATCCACGGGGGATTCTGTCACGGAGGAGACGGCCGCCACTGGACGCACTGGAGCCGTGGCCTCACCGGTATGATATTCTACACCGCGATAGGTGAGATCCTTTTCCGGTTGAGCCGGAGGGTTCACAACTTTAGTGCAACGGTATTCCCAGCCCCGATATTTGGCAACGACATCCGTCGCCTGGGTGGTTAAGGCCGGGGGAATGTAGTCGTAGTGTGTGCCGCGATAGGTAAGTTTCATCATGATATTCGCCCCAAAAGATAGGTGGTTGAGGGATCTTGTGATCCCAATGAGGCGCGTTCCTTCGGGATAGCCCTACTTCCGTCTTCCCTAAATCACTGACCCTTAAATTTCCCAGGTTAAGAAGAAATTTAGCTTTTGGTACTTGAACAGGAAGATGAACGATTCGTTTCTGTATCTAATTTAACAGTTTTCTAATTATGAGAGGGCAAAGACACGAAAGTTTATTTTATTTGCACATATGTTAGTATTTCATTACTTTTGCAGTCACCGAAGAGGCAGGGTTCATCGTTTGGAGATGGATAGATAGCCTAGCGGTCAGGAAGCCGTTCTCCTAGAGATTGCAGTTCTGCGTTGGTTTCGTTATGATCACCCCTGGAATAGCCACAGGATATTTTTAGCCATGACCGAACCCACCCGTACCCCCAATTTAGAAAATCCCAAGTTTGGTTTTAATAGTTTTGCCGAACGCTTGAATGGTCGGGCGGCAATGGTGGGCCTTGTCACCTTACTGCTTTGGGAGTACTTCACCGGAGAAGGTCTGCTCCATTGGCTGGGCCTGTTTTAGGGTGTCTATTTTAGACTCTACAATTTTTAGAGCGTAAAATTAAAGTCTGCCACGAGCATTCCCGGAACTAAGCTGCCCCCTAGGGATCGGCGTTCATAGGTATCTGTATGGGGAATCCATTCCGTCTCATCGGTTAAATTGATTAAGCTTTCGCCCCAAAAGCGATACAGGCTCTCATCAAATCGTAGGTCTTGAATGGGGGCAATAATTTCTCCCTTTTCCACCCAGAAGCAGGCATAGCGGGTCATGCCGGTCATGAATCCCTTGGGGCGATCGCTCCAGTTGAGGTAGTGTAAATTACTCAGGTATAGTCCCGTATCTAGGGCGGTCAAGATGTCTTGGTTTGCCAGAGTTCCCGGCAATAGCTGCGGCGATCGCAGACTTTCGCTAGTATTGGCTCCATTGGAAACCAATTGGTACTCCTCGGCAGTGCGGCGATTGATTAAAAAGGTTTTGAGGATTCCCTGCTCAATAATGGCTAACTCCATGGGGGCGATCTCTCCTTCCGAATTAAAGCGAGGTACCGTACCCTGGCTAAAATTTTCCTGAAGCGTGATCAGCGGGGATAGATGTTGCCCCTGGGTGAGCGGGAATAGGGCACTTTGGCCCTGGCGCAAGGAGCTTTCACTGACGGCTCCCCAGGAGAGCATTCCCACAAGTTCAGCGGTGGCGGCCGGAGCCAGATAGGTACGATACCGGCCCGGGGGCAGGATTTTCACGGGTTCTTCCAGTTGGCGAAGTTGATAGCGGCCCCGTTTCAGTTGCTCGGCATACTGTTCAGGCTGCCATTGGCTTCCCGCTAGGGTGGCTTTTACGGCCTTTCCTGCTGCGGTAAAGAGAGAATAATCTAGGCAATAGGTTGTTGTCGCAAACCAGTGGTGCTGCCCCGCCGAATTATAGTTACCACGAAAAATCGTACCGCCACTATAAATTCCAGTAAAATCCAAATCTTCAACCCCAGACAACAGCACGTCCACCACTTGATCCGCTGCTAGTAATTGGCCGTGATAGATTTCCTGACTTGAGCCATGATTTTCCGGCGGGGTCAAGTAGGGGTCCACCGGCAATTGGGCTGTTTCTTGGCGAAGTAGGGTGAGGGCATCTCCTGCTAACTGTTGATCCCTGGGGCGATCGCCGGTAAAGGGAATGGTTGCTTCGCTGGTGCGTTCTTGGTAACTATATTTCAGGGTGATTGACCCATCCTCAACGGTTCCGATCTGGCGAACACGGGAATGGTTAAAGCGAATAAACTGGCTAGTTTCACCCATCACATCCAGGGATAAATGTTCCCCAGGGCTTAACTGACGGATCAGAAATTGAGCAAGCTCTTGACTGGCATCTTCAAGGAAATCTAGGGGCAGGGACACGTTGGTCATGGGCAAGTTGGGGGATGGGTGGAGAAACATTTAATCACTTTAGCGTAACCACTTTAGCGCGGCCCCAGGGCATTCAAAACCAAAAATTGGCCAAACAGGCCCAGAGTCCAGATGGATTGCACGGGCAACTCTGTGACGAAAAGACTGGCAACTCCAAGATTATAGTGACGGGTATTGTAGGCAATGTAATCCTCAATCTCGCGGGTGTTGCCCTGGGAAAGGGCCTGGCACCCTTCTTGGAGAAAACTGGCGATCGCCGTTGGATTTTTGTGTAATCCTGGACAGACCTCCCGAATGAGTAATGAGGCAATTTCCTCACTGGCGGTGGATTGATAGTGTTCTAGGGTGGGATTGGTCAGCCCCGCAACCAGGCCGACACCGATCATCCCGATGCCAGCAAGGATTAGGGTGAGTCTTTTAGGGTTCATTCTGGGCAGGCAGGTAGAAAAAATTGACCACAGGGGCATGAAAGCAAGGGTGATATGCTCTAAAATTAACTTTAGAATAAGGCGAGCGTAGCCAAGTGGTTAAGGCAGTGGATTGTGGTTCCACCATTCGTGGGTTCGATTCCCATCGTTCGCCCTAATTTTACCTGAAGATGCTAAATGATTAAACGCTGCGATCGCTGGGTTTGGCAACGCTGGATTTCTCTGTTTCTTCTGTTTGTGCTAACGGCCTGTACACCCTCTTTGGGGGACAGGGCTTTGGGGGATGGGGAGGCTAGGGGGCAAACCGTTGTCATTGGCACAACGGCCCGATTGCGTACCCTGGACCCAGCGGATGCCTACGAAGTCTTGGCGGGAACTTTACTTTATAATTTGGGCGATCGCCTCTATACCTATAAAAGCGGGACCACCGAACTGATTCCCCAGCTGGCTACGGCCCTACCGGAGGTGAGCGAGGATGGCTTGACCTATCGGATTCCCCTGCGCCAAGATGTCACATTCCATGATGGGACTCCCTTTAATGCCGCCGCAATGGTTTTTTCCCTGAAGCGTTTTATGGAGAGTGGGGGCCAACCTTCGGCCCTACTAGCGGGCAAAATTGCCGAGATCAGGGCGATCGCTGACTATGACCTAGAACTACGCCTGACCCAACCCTTTGTTGCCCTGCCAGAACTCTTAACCTTTAGTGGTCTCTGTGCCGTTTCCCCCACTGCCTATGGTGATCAGGAAACCTTTCTTCCCACCCAGTTTGTGGGTACGGGGCCCTTCCGCCTCGTTTATTATGGTACCGATAGTATTCGCCTGGAACCGTTTCAAAACTATTGGGGCGAACCGGCCCAAAATCCAGGGGTGAGTATTCAAATTTTCTCTAGCAGTGCCAACCTCTACAATTCCTTCCGCACAGGTTCCATTGATATAGCGGCGGGAGCCTTAGATCCCAATCAAATTAAAGCCCTAAGTCAGCAACAGAGCGACCATCCCTGGCGGGAGATCACGGGATCCGGCAATATTATTTCCGTTCTGAGCATTAATTTACGCCAACCGCCCTGGGATCAACAGCCCGCCCGACAGGCCCTAGCGGCAAGTATTAATCGTCAACGACTACAGGAGCGAGTTTTTCTGGGGCAAGCGGAACCCCTCTATTCGTTGGTTCCCACGATTTTTCCCGCCAGCCAACCCGACTTTCAGCAGTACGGCCCAACCACGCCGGAAACGGCCCAACGGTGGACGACCCAGGCTGGTTTTTCCGGCGATCGCCCCCTGGTTGTCAATCTTTGGTATCGGGCCAATGTGCCCAGTAATGTTTTAGCCGCCACGGTTCTCAAGGCTTCCCTAGAGCGGGATTTAGGTGATCTGGTGCAGGTGCAACTGGATAGTTCCGAGTCTGCTACCATTTACCGAAACTTGGATACGGGGGCCTATCCCCTAGTGCTATTGGACTGGTATGGTGATTTTTTTGATCCAGATAATTATCTAGAACCCTTTTTAAGTTGTGATGCGGGTTCGGCAACCGATGGCTGTACCAGTGGGGCCAGTTTTGCCTGGGGATCCTTTTTCTATAGCCCCGAAGCCAATCAACTCATTGATCAAAGCCGAACGGAAGCTGATCCAGACCGCCGTAATGCCCTCTTCCAGGCCTTGCAACAACTGAATGCGGAGCAGGTTGCTTTCATTCCGTTGTGGGAAAATAAAAATCACCTATTTGCCCAGGAGAACATTGAGGGTTTACAGCTAGAAGTAACCCAATCCTTTGCCTTCTCAACGCTTTCCAAGCAACCCACCCCATGAGTGCCCGCAAGCAGCGTTTAGATCTGCTCTTAGTGGAACAAAAACTCTGTAATTCCCGCCAACAGGCCCAGGGATTGATCCGGGCGGGGGAAGTGATGGTCAATAATACGGTAGTCGATAAACCGGGAACCCTCATTCCCATGGGTGCTCAATTGCGGGTGAAACAGCGATCGCCCTACGTCTCCCGTGGTGGCGAAAAACTGGCCCATGCCCTGAAAACCTTTCCGATTCAGGTGCAGGATCGTATTTGCCTAGATGGGGGGATTTCCACCGGCGGCTTTACGGATTGTTTGCTTCAAAACGGTGCAAAGCAAGTCTATGGAATTGATGTGGGTTATGGCCAGGTGGATTGGACCTTACGCCAGGATCCGCGGGTAATTCTCAAAGAACGGACGAATATTCGCCATCTCCGTCCCGAGCAACTCTATGAGCCCGATCAACCCCAACCGGATTTAGGGGTATTGGATCTATCCTTTATCTCCCTGGCTAAGGTGTTGCCCGCAGTATGGGCCCTCCTAAGTCCGCCCAGAGAACTGATTGCCCTCGTGAAACCTCAATTTGAGGTGGGGCGATCGCAGGTAGGTAAACATGGTGTGGTTAAAGATGCCCACGCTCACCAAGGGGCGATCGCTCAGGTTCGTCAGGCGGCCGAAGACATTGGCTGGCATTACCAAGATGTGACCCCCTCTCCCCTACTGGGCCCCGCTGGCAATCAGGAATTTTTACTTTGGTTATTGGCGGAATCTTTGTATTGCACATAAAGGTTTAATAAAGAGAATACAGGGCTGTCGTTTGTTCAACCTCTTTACATCTTTATGACCTAGCAATTCCTGTACAGTACGGATATCAAACCATTTTGAAGTAGATGCAGCAACGTTTTCTGTAATTGCAAGATGGGTAAGGAATGCCTCAACCTCTAGTGACCCCATATCTTTGGGGTGGCGTTTGTTATGAAAAAGGATATAGCGACGAATCCAGGCTACATAGCTTTGTTCAGTGCGGTAGCTATAGTGCTTGAGTCTGATGGCATCGCGGACTTGATCTAAGAGTTTCCGCTTGGGATGATCTGGGGGCAAGGACTCCATGGAAAAATATGCAGTATAACACTCCTTCAATTTGGTGGTATAACTGTGAGAAGTAAAGGCCTGTAGCATTTTGAGCTTAAAGTGCATATCCGCTTAATTCTGTATATTATTTGCTTTCTACTGCGCTAAAAACCTTGCTTGATATGGGGTTTGAACAAAAATGAAGTTTTGTATATCCTAGATATAGCAATTTTTGACACCTGTATATTCATGTGCTAAAATGTTTCGTATCTTTATGAATATAGAGTTTTGGCTTTCTATTACTAAATTAGCTAGGCTGCTAATCGCTGCCTAATCAATAGTTAGCCGTCTCAATCTTTGAGTCTAGACAGTAAACCAGATCTATTTGAATTAGGTTATACTTTTGAAATAACAAGGTTGAACTTCCCTTGATTTAATACTAAGAAATCTTTCTTGATGAGTAGAGATGCTGAGTTTGACATTGCGTTGTCATTTGCAGGAGAAAATCGTTCTTACGTCGATCAGGTCGCAAATCTATTAAGGGATGCAGGTGTAAAAGTTTTCTATGATCTTTTTGAAGAGGCAAACCTCTGGGGAAAGAATCTTTATGATTATTTGACAGAAATCTATAAAGATAAAGCGCTGTTCACAATTATGTTTGTTTCCGATCATTATGGTCGGAAGTTGTGGACAAACCATGAGCGTCAGGCAATGCAGGCACGTGCGTTTCAAGAGAACCAGGAATATATTTTGCCTGCTAGATTCGACAATACTCAAATTCCGGGAATTTTACCCACCATAGGTTATGTATCTCTTAATAATCGCGATTCAAGTTCATTTGTGGAAGTGATTCTGAAAAAGCTTGTTTATAGTGGTCGAACTGTCCCATCCGAATTGATTCGCAAGTCTCTTTTTTCAACCTCCACTATTCCAAAGGTTGATCCAATTAACTCAAAAGTCATAGTAAGGTCTACTGCTGGTGAGCCGATCTATGGTGCTAGCGTAATTGCGATTGCTGATAATGGCACCACAAAATCTGCATCAACTGATCAAGAAGGTGTTGCGGATTTAATTATTCCCACCCGCAGACTATACAAGCTTCTAGTAGCTCACGCATCTTATCCTGGAGCCGTTATCGAATCCTGGGATCCTCATGAAGACGTTGAAGTTCAGTTGTTTCCAGCAGAAAAGATAGGGTCAGTTATTTGTGAATCTACCTGTTATATAAATGGACTGGCAGGAAGATTAAATCCTATTCTTGATACCAGTAATCGTACTTATCTTTATGCAGACAATATCGCCATTGATGGTGGCAAGCAACAACCAGCTACGTTTAGCAATAATGTTCCTTTTGAGTTGGAAGACTGTAATGGTGTAATTATGCAGGTTCGTATTTTATATATTCAGAGCCGCACGTCCTTAATTCAATACATTAAGTCTATGCCTGACGACTGCTCACAAGCGGCTGCACTCGGAACAGATTTGAACGCTATGGGTTATGATTCAAAGTGTTTTGCCGTCCGGTGAGCCGCCAGCCGTTAGAAGCTCTGCATACCAGGGGCATTTATCCCCAGAATAAGTTTTAAATAGCAAAGATGGATTTTATTGAAGAAGCCGGTGCATACGCCTATCTTTTTACATCACGTGAATCTCTCACTCACGGATTCATTAGTGTCTTTGAATATTTGTCGAGACTAATGCATCTTAAACAAATGCTCTCTCCTACAAGCCCTTTAAGGGAGCTAATTTTAGAAGAACTCTTTTGGCGACCTCCAGATTTGGAAGGGGATGGTTTTCGTTTAGAAGATACTGAAATCCAAGACTCAACTACTGAATCAGCAATAAGAGAAAAAGGAGAAGATACCGCTAATTGGATTCAAGGGTATGACGATGGTTATCTGGAGTTTTTAACCAAGTCTCAGGGTGTACTTGGGGATAAATGGATGTTTCATCAATATGATCATGATCATTTTCCTAGTATTCCTCATGGTCATTTGAATAAGCAACACAGCACCAAGCTAGATGCGTATCGAGGCTACACTTACGACACACTAAGCAATAACAAACCCTTGAAACGTGAAAAAAAGCGTTTTATCATTGAGTTGTGGAACAATCCTGAGTTTCGCACTTTTGCTATCAGAGCTATAGATTACTATCTAGAATACTTTCCCGCTTTTCAATGGCGAGTCTCGTATCCGAGAAGACTTCCTAGAATCAAGCGCGTCTAACAACCCTAGTGCAACGGATTGACCGAAACCGCCTTGTATTGTTGCAAAGTCTCTGGCAACCGCTGACTAGGAACGTTATGCTGCTTCAGTTTTTTGTTCGGCAGTAAAAGTTCGTCTTGGTTTTTGGGTCATTTGGACATTCTCCTTCATTGGCGACTCTTGGAGTTTGTCCACTTTTTTCAGTCAGGGTCATAGTTTGAGAAGTACATGGAGCGATCTGTTGGGGCAGTGGGGAGAAGCGATCGCTGGGGTGACAAAGAGAAGAAGATGAGGGCGATCGGAGACGAAATCCAGATAGCAACCCCGTTGCACCCCGACCAACAAGGGCGATCGGTTGATGCAGAGATTATCCACGGCGGGTGACGCGCCAACCGTTGTGCCGCTTGAGTTCTCGGTGGGGGTGTGATCACGATTTTACTGGCTAATGTATAAAAGTTATGCTGTTGTCCGTGTTCCATCAGCTAGCATTTTTAGGTTCATGGTAAGGAAAACCGTACCTAAACATGTAGGCGTTGTATAAAAAGTACGAGTATACTAGCGATCAATCCTTGAAAGCTCTAAAAAGCTGATTATGCCAAATTGCCCATACTGTAACATTCTAATTGACGAAGCTTACAATTTCTGCGTTAACTGTGAGCAGCAGATTAAATGTTTGGTATGCAGCAGTTACCTAATAAAGGATAAGAGTAAGTGCCTTAAGTGCGGTACTTCTTTAAGTGTGTCTCAGACTACTGCCACTCCTATGAATAATTTTTCATTAGAGGAAGAGCAAACAGAAAACAACTACTCAAGAAAGCTAAATCTGTCGTTCACAGACACTGCGATTGATAAAGTTGCATCCGTTTTGGGTGGCTACGTTCCTTTAGCTCCATCCCAAAAAACTAGACCTGTTACACAATCACAACAACAGCTTTCCTCACCTTTCTTGCCAACCTCATCGGGTAGTGAACATCTTGATCAATCTGAAGTTCTAGATAGTGAAACGGTAGATACCGTAGCAAGGATTTCTTCAGAAAATAATGCTATTTCAAGTACCTCAGAGTATTTTGAAAAAGATGGGCAGGGATTTTTAATGTCACGCATTCATGATTATAAGGGTAGAAATAAAAAGCTTCAACAACAGCGATTTAGCACTCTTTACGTATGGGCTTATAACAGTTTCAACAATGAACCCGTGCCAAATGAGCATCTAACCCAAGCCGCGCAGCGAAATGGGATATATGATCAGAACTTTCCTACGTATGTCAAGGAGGTAGCAGGTCGTTTTTTTACGAAAATTGATGGTTCTTTCAAGCTCAATCCTGCTGGAAGCGCCGAAGTAGCCAAGATTCAAGCAGAAATACAAGACTCAGACTTAAGTGGTTTTGAGTATTGGAATTCAAACCGAAAAAAAACAATCGAGTTTCTCGTAACACAAAAGAAGATTTACAGAAAGTTGAACAATGGATTCAGGTTCCATCCAAACTTGAGAATTTTGATGTTAGAACGTTAAGCAAGGCGGCAGAGTTTGCAATCCTTGCCCTTTACGATATTACTAAGGAGCTAAAGGTTGAAAATGCTGTAAAGCCAGCAATGGCCTATGAGTATCTTACAAAAAGATATAAAACGGTGCCAGTTAAAAAGAAGCTCTTCAGCGATACTCTGTCTCATAAAAGATATGGAAATTACTTTGAACGCACCCCTGACGGCTTATACTATCTTACCCAAGAAGGTGAAGGCATTGCACAAAGTTGGATTAGTAAAGTAAGTAGTGTAGATCATCACAGTTAATGAGTATTCAAAGAACTCAAATTGAAGCAGCTTTATCTGCAAAACTTCCTCAAGATATCCTCACTGCATTGCTTGATGAGTATCAACATATTAAGCAACAATTTTTTCTAAGGAAATTTCAACCAGCGGAGCTAAATGCTGCTCGATTTAGTGAATGTGTTTTACGTCTCATTGAGTTCTTGGATACAGGCAACTATACTCCTTTGGGGAGGCAGTTGAATACACAAAGTATCATAAATCGTGTTTCTAATAATACTGGGTTGCCGGAAGGTATTCGATTTTTCATTCCTCAACTTACAAGAGTTCTTCTTGATATTCGGAATAAAAGAAATGTTGCTCATGTTGGCGGAGAAGTAAATCCTAATTATTCTGATTCTCTGCTTGTCTCTCATTCCGCAGACTGGATTTTAATTGAACTTATTCGTAACTACCATGTAAATAGCATTGATGAAGCAAGGAGGATTGTTGAAAGTATCAATGAAACCAAAATTCCTGTAATAGTAGAGGTTGGAAGCTTTGTAAGAGTTCAAAGCACAAAACTCAAATCTGATCAAAAGACTCTGCTTGTTCTATATTACAAACAACCAGATAAAGTTAGCGATGCAGACTTAATTAAATGGCTCAAATATTCAAATGTTAGCAGATACCGAACTAAAGTTTTGAAATCATTAGACAACGAGGCTTTAATTCACTACGAAAATGGGTTTTGCACACTCCTTCCTAAAGGAATTATCTACGTCGAAAAAAACATTAGTCCTGAACTAATCATATAAATCTTGAGTGATTTACTCATCTGCTTCACTCAAAACATCTGCATAAAGTTGGACGCTGATTCGGAAATTTGCTTGACTTATCAAATCGTCCATTATGGGTTTAACTGCTTCAATTAAATTTTGGCGTTTCGCTAACAGTAGAATTCCCAGGATGCCTGTAATATTTAGACCCAAATCTTTTGCAGCTTGTCTACCCAGTCGCTCGTCAATCAACAATCGGCTTGCTCCTACTTCAACAGCAAGTGCAATTGCTTCCGCCTCACCAATATTAACGCAAGTTCTTAACTCGGCAACCAATTGTTGATTCTGAACTGAATGAACTTCTAGCCAAGTTGCTGATTGAACTGCTGTAACCACAGTTTTTCCCGCTCTATCATCTAATAATTCTCCATATACTGCATGTAGAATCAGAATCCTTTCATAGATTTTTTGCATTAGACTTAATTGTCCAACTTTCGCCAAGTTTGAAATGGGCGAGGTGTTACTTACTATGTTCACTGATAGTCTGTATCCTATAGAGTGTTGAGATCATCTTGAAACTCAGCAACATCATAATGTACAGAGATGCCTCGATCTGCCAATAGTTTTTGAAACTCCATCCGATGCAGCCCTACTAACTCACTCGCTTTTCCCAAGCTAATTTTGTCTTGCCGGAACAGCATAAACACAATTTCCAGAAATAGCTCGCCCTCTGAGAATCCACTAGCTCTTACTAGGTCGTCGGAAATCACCAAACTCATGCTTCTCCCTCCAATTTTTAAATCTTCTGCCTAGATCGTAGCAGTGAAAGTAAGAACAGGTCAGGCTGTTGCCAGATATAGCCCTTGTAGCGGCGCGTCATAACAATGCGTTGGTGCGGACGGTACAGAGGTTATTGATGGGCGTTCAAGGTTATCTGTGAGGCGTTAAGCACGATAAGCATGAAGAGATTTAAAACTATTGCTAATTGCTGAGTCCATTACTTTCATAAAAGTGTTGCGAATTCCGACCGCTAAAGGATTTTTCAATTCGCCCATCTTGCTAGACTGTAAGGATTGCTCAACGATCGCTTTGGTACGGGGAAACCGCAGAGATTCATACTTTTGAAATGCCGCTACTGGATTGGGATTTTCTTTAAGACATTTTGCTACAACATATGCATCTTCTAAAGCAGTGCAAGCACCTTGCCCCATTGTTGGTAGCATCGGATGAGCCGCATCACCAAGTAGTGTTATATTTCCTATGCTCCAAGGCTGGGTTGGAGGGCGATCGTACAGATCTGTTGTAATGATCTGAGATTCGTCCGTTGCCGCAATCAATTCAGGAATGGCGCTGAACCAATCTTGGAAAATATTCTCTAATTCTTTCTTACGACCGATCGCGGCATCTGACTGGTTTTCTGGTGCAGTCGCAGCAACATACCAATACATCTTGCCCTTGCCAAGCATCATAAACCCGCAGCCTTTCCCACCACCGAGGTATTCATGGATATAACCTGGTCGATAGCTTTTGGGGACAAATTCGGTTAATCCACGCCAAGTCTTGAAGTTGCGATAGGTTGGTGGCACTTCCCCTAAAAGGGCTGCTCGAACCCGTGATCGTAATCCATCAGCACCAATTAAGGCATCGCCTTCCACTTGCACTCCCGACGTGAAATAGGCATAAACTCGTTTGTCTTGCCGCTCAAATCGTTCAAAGGTCTCGCCCAAAATAAACTTCTCGGTGGGGACATTTTGCCACAGCAGCCGATGTAATTCGGCTCGATGAATTCCAACAACAGGCAATTCAAACCCATCGATCGGCACATTCACTAATTCCTTCCCCTGCTGCGAACAAAATTGATAGTTCGTGGTGAGATAGCCAACTTTGATCGCTTCTTCCAGCAAGCCTAAGTTTTTCATGACATGGGTAGCATTTGCCCAAAGCGCAACGCCTGCACCAACTTCTCGCAGTTCTTTCGTTCGCTCGTAGACAACAGGCTCAAACCCCTGAAGCCTTAGAGCAAGCGCAGTGGCAGCGCCTCCAATACCGCCTCCGACTAAGATGATTCGCTTCATAACCGATCCTTTATCGACAGACTTGTCAGTTGATTAATCTCGATTGAATCAGATTTATGCAAGCTTGTCAACTGACTGTTCAGTTGATTAGGGGTAGAATGGACTTTGAAGTTCTTGAGTCCTGAGATGGCTGTGGCGCAAACAAAAACTGTAAAAGATAAGCAGGCTAAACCCGTTAGAGACGCTGCGGCAACTCAAGCCGTAATTTTAGCGGCAGCTGAGGAGGAGTTTGCCCAACATGGGTTCACGGCGACTAGAACTGAAGCGATCGCCGCCAAAACCAAGGTGGCAAAGTCGATGATTTACTACTACTTCAAAGATAAGGAGGGATTGTATCAAGCGGTTTTGGCTCGATCTCATGCGGATATTCTAGAAACAGTTCAAAAATTGGAGTTAGAACAGTTATCTGCTGAAGTTGCACTAGAACAATTTTTGAGAGCATTGCTCGATTGTGTATCCCGTAACCCAAGGCTGCCAACAATCATGTTTCACGAAGCTGTACAAAATCAAGGAAAGTTCTACAAAGAAAGTAGTTCAGCGAATATTGATACTGTTTTGATCGCAATCTTGGAGCGAGGTGTGACGCTAGGAGTATTTCGTTCACTCGATCCATTTCAGTCTGCTATCAATATTATGGGAACTTGTTTGTTCTATTTTATTGGTGCAGGCAACATCAAACAGTTTCCGCAAGGTAAACGACTCTTGAGCAAAGCTATGCTGGAGCAGCATACTCAAGAAGCGATCGCGCTAATCTTGGCAGGTGTGCGAAAATCTTGACAGCAGCAGGCAAGGAGTCATAATGGCAACAATTCAGGATAAAACTACAGAAGCTGTCAATTATTAGAGGTGTTGAAAGTTAGCTTAAAGAAGAAAAAAAGGGTAGAAATATAGTATTCTACTTTTATAAAAATATAAAAAATGTGAGTACATCATGACGTCATTTCCAAAAATTGTCAAATCAATTTTCAAGTCACTTAACCGTTCTGACTACCCAGTTCTTAGAGGCTGTTTAAAAAGAAAGATTACGCAGGGGCAAGGTAGCGTAGTGTTAGGGTTAGACATAGCCACCCGTCTGTTCATCAAAATAGTGCTTCTAATACTCCGGCCCAGCGGCTTCGTAGGCAAAGCGTTGCTACACTGGCAGCCTCAACTGGAGGGCGGATACAGATGAAATCTCTCTGCTAACCAGGAAATGTCACTCTAGGAGCCGATCCACCAATGGGCTTGGTGTGGGGTTTTTGAAACCTAGCCCAGAGAATTCGTGGATAAACCAGGGATTTAAGCAACAGGGCGATCGCCGTGCCTTCGGAAGGGGTATGGGGCCATTGCCACCGTCCTGGTTGACAAAAGAGTAATTCTACTAATTCACGATAGGTAGCCAAGTCACAATTTTTGAAGCGCAGGTCAATCACCTGTTGGGGATAGCCCAATTCTTGGGTCTGTTGCCCCGGTTTACTCAACTCAATGTTTATCAGATCAGCCTGAAGTTGGATATTTGATTCCAGTAACTTAATACTTAAATCGGCATCAAAGGCAGAGGCTGGAATACACTGGGGTAAGGAAATTTTTGCACCCCCTTCTGATAGTAATACCGAGGTTCCCCAAACGGTTAATGGTGGGCAATGCTCCCAGGCGATCGCAATCTCAGCGGTTTGTTGAATGGGCAGCCAATCAAAGGGATCGGGCTGAGGCGCATCAATCAAGACCAGCAGGGCTAAGCCAATGACTACTAGGTTATAGGCACTCCAAATCCAGGCCAGGGTCATTCCCTGTTCCGGATTAGCCAAGTTGATTCCTAGGGCAACCCCAGAGGCAATAAATAACCCTAGGAGTGGCCAACCAAATTGCCAGTTAAAGGCGTAGCGATCGCGCTGAATGCCCTTCGGCGTAACCCGAAACGATCGCCCAAAGGGTCGCCACAGGGTATGAATCACCGTAAAGGTCAAGGGAATACATTGGGCAACGGCATAAATATCTGAGATCAGGGCCGAGCGACTACGGCCATTCAGCCAGGCAAAACTACTCACTAGTACCCAATAGTAGGGCAGAAAATAGTACAACCATTCCCGCAAGGTTGTCTCTAGGGGCACAACCCCCAAAAAGGCATAGCTAAAGGGCATCAGGAGCAAGATCAACCGCAATGGGCTATGGAACCACTGAAGTAACCCTTCTAAATGGGCTAATCGCTGGAGAAATGTCAAATTGGGCAGTTTAAGGGGACTGGCCTGGATAAAAAAGGCCTGTAATGTTCCCCGGGCCCAGCGCAGCCGTTGACCAATATGCCCCGTCATGTCTTCAGCGCAGAGGCCCGCACTCAGGCTCTCATCTAGATACAAGACGCGATAGCCATGGGAGCTAAGGGTGACAGCGGTAAAGTAATCTTCGCTCAAGGACTCCGTGTTAAATCCCCCCACCTCGTCCAGGGCCGATCGCCGCGCCACAAAGGAACTGCCGTAACACAGGGCCGTTTCAATTCCATCCCGGAGGACTTGGTAATGGCGGGAAAAAATTTCTACTTCCTGGGGCAGATAGTTCTCTAAACCCAGGTTACGGGAGACCGGATCCGGATTATAAAAACTCTGATAGGTTTGCAGGAGGCCCACCTCAGGATCAGCAAAAAAGCCAAGGGTGCGACTCAAAAAATTTCTGGTGGGGATAAAGTCCGCATCAAACACCACCACCAATTCCCCGGTTGTTAAGGCGAGGGCATGGTTGAGATTTCCCGCTTTTGCATGGCGATTATCCGGTCGGGTGATATAGGAACAGCCCAACGTTGCCGCAAGTTCTTGGACGGCGGGACGGTGCGTATCATCCAATAGATAAATGGTTTTTAGATCGTAGTCTAGGGCCTGACAGCCGATAATCGTGCGCCGCAAAATATGTACCGGCTCGTTGTACGTGGGAATGAGAATATCCACCCTAGGGAGATAGCGGCCCGATTTGACCAACATTTCAGCGGCATTGGCCTGGCTGTGGCGATCCTTGATTTTTAGAACCAAATACAGTTGCAGACTATAACCCGCAATAATGAAAATCTCAATCCCCAGGAGGGTCAAACTCAACACTGAATTGAGGGGTGTCGTCAGGTTGAGGGTCAGCAGCGATCGCCAGGCCAAGTAGCGCAGCATCAGGGCAAATAAACTACTGACAATGATCAAACGCGACCAGAGACGCGGCTGGGGCGAAAAGTGGGTAATCCCTAGGGCAAGGCTGCCAAGAAGAATCGTGGGCCAAAAAATGAGGGGTTTATCCAGTTCACTAACATCCAGCCAACCCAAGGATTGGGGAACCGTCGGTAGACTTAAAAGGGCATCACAGATCTCTTTGTAGACCGTGGCCACTAGGGGAACCAACTGCCCAGAAAAGGCAACGGCCAAGCCTAAACTCACCAAGATTAGCAGAAAGAAGAGTAGGGGCGATCGCCAGCGGCGGGGCATAGATCCCTGACGTTGAGTGGTAGATTTAGGACGCACAATCACCAAGACTCTCCCGTAACATACCGCCAATTCTCTTCAATGTTAAGAAAATGAAACCTCATTGCCTGTGACCTAGGTCATGGAAATTCGGTTCCCCAGAGAACGGTGGTTCTTTCTACTGTACGAGTTAGGTCCCAGTAAGGGATCGATTGCGTTCCCGATCGCCTAGGCGAAACGGTGGACTATTGCCCTGAAACTCTAGGGGTAAGGTACTGGCTCGCCCCAAATCATCCATAAATCCTTGGACTAAATTCTCCTGTTCTTGGCGAAATCCATCCAGATGAGGGCCGCCATTAATAATAGAAAAGCACACCGTGCCATACTTCTGGGTGGGGATAATGCCGGTTAGGGCACTGACATTCCAAAGGGTTCCTGTTTTAACTAACGTGGATTGGGGTAGGGTTCGATAGTCAAGGGTTCCCCCATCCCGGCCGGCCATGGGTAAAATGTCCGCCAAACTGAGGTTTTGGGCCCCTAGTTGGGTTTGCAACATCTGAAACATGCCACAGGCAGCCCGAGGACTAATTCGATTTTCATCCCCCAGGCCCGATCCATTGATTAACTGAATCTCCTGGGTCGGTACCCCAATCATCTCAGCTACTTTGGGGCCAAGAACGGGGCCGCCCCCCACCATATCCGCTAACATCTCCGACATGTCATTGTTACTGTAGATATTCATTTGCCGCAGAATTTCTACCAAGGGCAGGGAGCGGTGTTCTAGCAAAAACTTCGTGTCTGCCGGAATGGTTTCCGTGATCATCACTTGGCCGGCGATCGCCAATTGGGGGCGGGGAGTTCCTGGAGCCATGCGATTGTAGGTGTCTTGTAATTCCCCGGGCCATTGCCGTGAATCCATCGCCTGCTTGAGAATCACACCCGCGGAGCCAGGGTCATCGGTATAGTTCATGGCAAAGGGGGGGACAATCACTACATTTCCATCAATCTGGCGAATTCCCAGGTCATTCAGGGCATTGGCCACCATAATGGCCTCCTCCCAAACAAAGAGGGGATCATTGCTGCCGACGATAACAAGATCCCCCTTGACGACCCCATTAACGAGATCGCCCGTGGTACCAAACCGGGTCAAGAACTCATGGTGGGGGGGAAACTTATCTAAGATTGCCAAAGTCGTCGCAATTTTCGTAATCGATGCCGCCGAAAGGGGGCGATCGCCCTGGTGATTGACCAATAATTGATCCTGGGTTTGCAGCCATACCCCTTGATCGGTGACAGGGATGCCCTTTTGTTCTAAAGCCTCTAGATAATCTGTAACCCGTTGTTGAACGACCTGCTCCCTTGGGAAAACCATGGTTGCCAGAGTCGTTTCGTTGAGTATGGCCTGACCCGTTGTCGCTTGCCATAGCAGATCAACTGTGGCTAAAAGTTCTAACATCCTAAACCACTCCCCCACGTTAGATGTGAATTCGTCCCTAAATGCCCAAATATAGTCCCTAAATATAATAGTGAAATAGTGAAGGATTTACTCTGTGGCATGAAATCATTTACTAATCCGATATTAACTCAGCATTAATTAGCAAATTCTCTATGGAGAAATCAGAGGTCTCCTATGGCAGGGGCAAGGACTGAAAGCTATCCTGGAAGGAGTTAAAGATTTGTTAAGTAGGTGAACATTTGCTGACATTACTGGGATTGCCGCCCCAGGTACGGAAAACGCTTTTTGCCCTGTGGATGACGGCACTGCTCTTTTGGTCAAGTCTGGCATCCTTGCTGCCAACATTGCCCCTCTATATTCGCGATGTGGGGGGAACACCTCACCAAATTGGCATTGTCATGGGAGCCTTTGCCGTGGGGCTGCTGGTATCCCGGGCCTGGTTAGGACGAGTGGCGGATCAGCGAGGTCGAAAAATGGTTCTGGTGATTGGCCTGGCGGTGGCTGCGGCTGCCCCGTTGATCTATCACCTAAGTCAATCCCTGTGGCTATTGGCCTGGGTACGGGCCTTCCATGGCATTAGTATTGCCGCCTTTACGACGGGTTACTTGGCCCTGGTGACCGATGTAGCACCCTCGGAGCATCGGGGTGAAGTGATTGGCTATACCAGCCTGGCCCATCCCATCGGCGTGGCCATCGGCCCCAGTATAGGGAGTTGGATCCATGAGTGGGCCGGTTATTTGCCCCTGTTTATGATCTCCTCTGGCCTGGCTCTGATCGGATTAATCTGTATTTGGCCGATCCGGGAGCCGGAATCTTCCCGCAGGTCTGGTTTAGGCTCGACCCTTAACAAGGGACTGTTTTGGCGGTTACTTCTGGGCGATCGCCTGCGAACTCCTGCCTTAGTCATGCTTTTAGTGGGTTTGACCTTTGGCATCATGGCCACCTTTATTCCCCTATTTATTGCCGATATGGATTTTTCCCTGAACGCGGGCACATTTTATACAGCAGCGGCGATCGCCAGCTTTTTAGGACGGATTTTGACGGGGGCTGCCTCCGATCGCTGGGGGCGCGGTATTTTCATCTCCATGAGTTTGGGCTTTTATGGATTATCCATGGTTCAACTGGCCCAGGTGACCAGTGATCAACAACTCTTACTGGCGGCGGTGATCCAGGGTCTTGGTAGTGGCATCTTAATTCCGATGATGGCCGCCATGATGGCAGATCGCTCCCTGCCCCAGGAACGGGGTCGGGTACTGAGCTTGAGTCTGGGAGGCTTTGATTTAGGCATTGCCATCGCTGGCCCGGTGTTTGGGGCCCTGGTGATTCCCTTGGGCTTGCCCTTTTTATTTTTACTGGCAGGTGGATTTAGTTTTCTGGGATTGGTCTTATTTATGAGTTTTAGTAGTAAAACCTTTGGTGAATCTCTCTTGTTTGCCCTAGGCCGCAGCCGCGATCGCTATGCTCTAGAATCGTGACATTAACCCTTCACATGACCCCTCACTGAGAATCCATCTATGGCTGATCCTCAACGTCCCCCTGGGCCACCCCCCCGCATGCCTGCCCCACCCCCCATGGCTCCCCGTCCTGGCTCTGCTCCCTCCCCCCAAGACCAGTCCACCCAAGCCATGCCAGCGGCTCCTCGACCGGCCCCACCCCCACCACGGATGCCCGGCCCACCCCAAGGAATGCCACCCATGCCCCCCGGTCAAGGGATGCCCATGCCACCACCGGCCATGCGTCCCCCGGGCCAACAATCTGCTCCCACCCAACCCATGGCAACCCAAGGGCCTCGTCTCAATGGCCCAACGATGGAGCAACTCATCCGCGAAGCCTTTGAAAATGGCTTTTCAGATATTCACGTTGGTGTGGGTGAAACCCCCCGTTTTCGGGAGCGGGGCAAACTGGAGCCAAGCAACCACCCCGTCACTGATGAGGATACCTTTAACTATTGGTTAAACGAGTTACTCACCCCCCAACAGACAGAACAGTTTCGCACCCATCTGGAATACGACGGCGCGAAGCAGTACGAAGGGATGTGTCGGGTACGGATTAATATTTTTGTTGCCCTGAAGGGGCCCGCCATGGTGCTGCGGCTCATTCCTCTGAAGATATTAACGATGGAGCAGTTAAATCTGCCGCCGGTCTTTAAGGATCTCTGCCACTATCACAAAGGCTTGATTTTGGTAACGGGACCCACAGGTTCCGGGAAATCCACAACCCTAGCCGCCATGGTGGACTACATCAACACCGAGATGCCCAAGCATTTAATCTCCATTGAAGACCCAATTGAATTTGTCCATCAAAGTCGGCGGGCGATGATCCGGCAACGGGAGGTGGGCATCCATACCCTCAAGTTTGATAATGCCCTGAAGGCCTCTCTGCGGGAAGACCCGGACATTATTTTGATTGGGGAAATGCGCGATCGCGAAACCGTGAATACGGCCCTCAAAGCTGCCCAAACCGGTCACATGGTCTTTGGAACCCTGCACACCAACAGCGCAGTGAAAACCATTGAACGGATTCTCAACCTCTACAATCCAGAGGAACAGGGGCCGATGCGGATGCAGGTAGCAGAGTCCCTCGTGGCGGTTATTGCCCAAGCCTTGGTGCGAACTACCGATGGTAAACGGGCGGCGATCCATGAAATCATGATCAACACCGATGCCATTAAGGACTATATTTTGCGCGGTGACGTGGAAGAGATTGAAGCCATTATTCCCCAATGTACCTACGACGGTATGTGCACGATGAATCAATGTCTCTTTGAACTCTACGAATCCGGGCGAATTGACGAGGAAACGGCGATCGAAAACTCACCCAAGCCCAACGAAATGGCCCAAGCCATGCGTGGCCGGATTTAAGATGGTGGCAAAACCTCTTCTCTATAAGGGGTTAGCCCTATTTACCCCAGGGGAGGATCTGATCTATTGCCTGGATCCCCACAAGCAGGGCCGTTGGCATCACCATCTCTGTACGGTTTTGCAGCACCTGTTGGATCTAAGTGAACCTCCCCTTTTTTTAACGCCCTACTATACGGCAACGGTGGATTATTGGTATGACCCTGCCAGTCAACAAATTCGTGTCGTCGCTGAGGCCCATCCGCCAGTGTGGCAACATCGGCCCCTCCTGAATCAGCTTTTTGCATTGCCAGGACAAAAAAGTATTCCTTGGCAGTGTCTTGAAACGGTGGACACCCAGGATCATTCCTCAGCGATCGAAGCCTATCGTCACCGCTACCCCCAGCTATGGCAACATCACCAACTGATCTATGGCCTGCAAGATATTGCTTCACCCACGGTCTCGAACCTGCCCACGGCCTCTACCACCGAACCCTATCTCCTCCGCCTTTATGTCTCTGGTCATACCACTGCCACGGCCCAGGCCCTAAAAACGCTCCATGAACTATTGCCCCGTTGTCTGTCCCGGCCCTACACCCTGAAAGTGGTAGATGTCGCCCGCCAACCGGATCTGGCAGAGGAAGATCAGGTGACAGCAACCCCGACCCTAGTACGCGCCCGTCCCTTTCCGATCCGGCGACTCGTAGGAAGTTTGGATAGTATAGAGAGATTACAACGGCTCCTAAGTCCCTAGGAATGATAACAGCTATGAGGATTACCCCTATGAAATACCCCCACCTGCTCCAATTGATAGGGGTGGGCCTAGGTCTGGCTGGATTTGCCATTGCGGGCCAGGCGATCGCCCTTCATCGGAATCCATCCCTGGAGACGCTACAGCCCATTGAGGCCAACTCCTCCCTCGCCCAAGCATCTGCTAAACAATCCCTAGCCCTGCACCTGAAGCAAATTAATGCCAAGATGTACGGGGCCTACTGGTGTCCCGCCTGTAAAAAGCAAATTGAAGTCTTTGGTAGCCAAGCCTTTCGCCAAATTAACTACATTGAATGCGATCCCGGTGGTGCCAATGCCCAGCCCAAGGTCTGTGCCAATGCCAAAATTCGCGCTTACCCGACCTGGGAAATCAATGGAAAAATGTACGAAGGAGCCTATCCCCTCAAGGCCCTAGCCCAAATTTCCGGTTATCGTGGCCCCATGAATTTTTAGGGGCATGACTGACTCCGGCTCTGTGAGAATAGCCGACAGTTGCTAAAATTAATCAAGTTTTGTTAAGAGACCTGAATCCCTTGTCTGCTTCCCTCCTTTCTTCAGTGGCTACGGAATGGTATGCCCTTGATCCTCTTTGGCAAGGGGATTTTAGCGTTATTCAACAGGGTTTACCCCATGAGTTACTCCGGCCCACCTGGCAAATTTTGATCCTGGGGGATGGATCGCCAACGCGGCATTTACAACTTCTCACGGGGGAGCCGACGGAGGTGGATGTCATTGATATGTCTACGGTGGGGATGGATCCCGACGGTGCCCCCCATCAAATTCAACTGATTCCGGGGCCGCGCATGCGCCGACAGGTTTGGCTACGCACCGCATCGGGTCAACGTTTAGCCTACGCAACCTCCTGGTGGGAAAATTCCCATGTGGATGAATATCTAGAAAACCGTTCGATTCCGATCTGGGCCAGTCTGGCCAAACTGAAGGTGGAGCTTTATCGGGATATTCAAGGGGTTTATCTGGGGGAATCCTCGGACTTAGCAGAGGCCTTCCAGGAAACGGGGCCCTTTTGGGGACGACATTACCTTTTTTGGCACGATCGCCGCCCCTTGACGTTGATTTATGAAGTGTTTTCCCCCTACCTGTCCCGATACCTAGGGTCGATGGAACCTGCGGATGGCCATGGTCGTGAAATTCTGCGGGAAGCTCTGGGCAAAAATTTTATCGAGGATGATCGATCATGACGGTAGCCGCGATCGCCCCGGAACCCTCCCTATCGCCCACCTATTGGTTGCACTATCAGGTGGACTGTACCCAACCCCAGTCCCATCTGTTGACCGTGACCCTGACTATTTTGACCCAGGACCAAACCAGCCTTGATCTCAAATGTCCGGTGTGGACCCCCGGTTCCTATCTGATCCGTGAGTATGCCCGCCATATCCAGGATTTTCAGGCCCATCAGGCCGACGGGACTCCCCTACCTTGGCAAAAGATCAGCAAAAACCATTGGTGTATTTCTCTGGGGGCAGAGTCAATAGCAGCAGAGTCGATAGCAGCAGAGTCGATCGAGAAAGTGGTGGTCTCCTACCGAGTCTATGCCTACGAATTAACGGTACGCACCAATCACTGTGATGCCAGCCATGCCTACTTTAATCCTGCGGCCCTCTGTCTCTACGTGCCGAAATACCGCGATCGCCCCCTCCAGATCACGATTATTGCTCCCGTTGGTTGGCAGGTGACGACTCCCCTACCCACCTTATCCAATCAAACCCATGGATTTTGGGCAGAAAACTATGACACCTTGGTGGATAGCCCCTTTGAGATTGGTTGTCATGACCTCTATTCCTTTCAAGTCCAGGGGAAACCCCACGAATTAGCGGTGTGGGGCCAGGGAAATTTAGACCCGGATCGGGCGATCGCCGATATTGAAAAAATCATTAAGGTGGAGGCGGATCTGTTTGGCGGCTTGCCCTACGATCGCTATGTGTTTTTCCTTCATTTAACGGCAAAAAGCTATGGTGGCCTAGAGCATAAAAATGGTTGCTCGTTGATTTTTAGCCGCTTTGGCTTTCGGCAGCCGGAGCAATACCAGCGATTTCTTTGTTTGGTGGCCCACGAGTTTTTCCATCTTTGGAATGTGAAGCGACTCCGGCCCAAGGAACTAGAGGTTTTCGACTACGACCAAGAGAACTACACGCCCTGTCTCTGGTTCTGTGAGGGGATCACCAGCTACTACGATCAACTGATTCCCCTCTGGGCCCAATTATTTGATGCCGCAACCTACCTCAAGCTCCTTTCCGAAAGCCTGAATCGCTATCTACAAACCCCTGGCCGGCAGGTGCAGTCCTTAGCTGACTCCAGCTTCGACGCCTGGATTAAGCTCTATCGACCCGATGCCAATAGTCCCAATGCCCAGATGTCCTACTATCTGAAGGGTGAATTAGTGGCCCTGTTGTTGGATCTGCGAATTCGCCTGGCCCACAATCACCGGCGATCGCTCAATAATGTACTTCAGAACCTGTGGCACACCTATGGAATCCCGGAAACTGGCTACAGTCACGATCAACTCTGGGCAGAAATTGAGGCGGTCGCTGAAGAAGACCTGGGAGATTTTCGCCGCCGCTATGTTGAACAAACCGATGAGTTGCCCCTTGCAGAAACTCTAGGGAAGGTTGGCCTAGAACTTGTCCACGACGAAGGTAAGGCCATTCCCTACACGGGTATTCAGTTGAAACAAACCCATGGTGCGGCCATCCTAAAAACGGTTTTCCGGCATTCCCCGGCCCAAGACGCTGGCCTGGCCCCCGGCGATGAACTGGTGGCGATCGCCCGTTGGCGAATCACTGCGGAACAATGGCAGGAACACCTACGCAACTATCAACCGGGGGATCATCTGGAAATAACCTTCTTCCGGGAGGGGATACTGCACACCACTACCCTGGTTTTAGGGGATCCTCAGCCCCATAAATACGTTCTCCGTCGCCATCGGGAGGCTTCCTCTGGGGCGATCGATCATCTCTGTGCCTGGCTAGGCCCATCGGCCCGGGGCCTAGGGTCGCTAGGATAGAACTAGAGCAACCTTCCTCGGATACCCCACCTTGCTATGGCCTCTCCCCCTGGTTCTGCCTCGGATTTTCCCAATCCCCATCTGTTTGCCCTAGAAGTAGAGCGACTCCACCGTTTGACGATTTGGGGCCGCTGGCTGGTGGTGCTAGGATTATGGCTGACGGTTGGTTTAGGGAGTCTCTGGAATTTTCGCTACGAAATCTCCCTACTCCGCGAGCATTTCACCTGGGCAGCCCTGCGCTATGGCATTATTTTTAACCGCTTGGCCAGCCTTGGTTTAGCCTTTTGCATTGGCATGACCCTAGCTATTTTGATGTGGCAGACGCGCAATATTCTTTGGGGGCGGCCCAAGACCTGGCAAAAACACCTAGAGCAACGAGTTCTCCGCATTCGCCGCCAGGGTAAAACCCATCCCCTATGGCGTTGGGTGTGTTGTCAGGAGGATTTGACTCAGGGGATCCGGCACCGGAAAAATAATCACAATCAGTAGGGCAAGGGCAATTAAACCAAGACCATCCCGCCAATTGTCCAGTTCACTCACGTCATTGACGGCGGGTTCATCAAACGCGGGCATAAAAAATAAAATGATCGCCCAGAAGAAGAGCCAGGGCTGAATAAATGAGAGAACCAGTACCAAAAGACGACTGATTTGGCCAATCATGGCTCCGACCCGATGGCCATACATGGCATGGACAATGTGGCCCCCATCTAGCTGACCTACGGGCATTAAATTCAAGGCCGTGACCACCAGTCCCAATAAGCCGGCGATCGCCACTGGATGGAGATCAATGGCCGTGAGAGTGGTTAACTCCGAACCAAAGATCAATCGACAAAACACCGCAAAGAGAATCGAAAGGCGCGGATTCAGGGCGGTTACATCTAAGCCAGTGGTGGCACTATCCGGCAACGGCACTAGCTCCGACTGACTCAAACCCCACACCAAAAGGGGGATAGTGGCTAAAAATCCGGTAATGGGCCCGGCAATCCCCACATCAAATAGGGCACGGCGATGGGGAATGGGTGATCGCATTTGGATAAATGCCCCCAGGGTGCCTAGGGCAAAGGGAAGGGGAATAAAGTAGGGGAGGGTAGCCCGAATTTGATAATAGCGAGCCGCCAGGAAATGACCCATCTCATGGATCCCTAAAATCGCCATCAGGGATACCGCATAGGGCAACCCCGCCAATACCAGCCGCGGA
Organism: Candidatus Synechococcus calcipolaris G9; assembly: GCF_029582805.1. Taxonomy (NCBI): domain Bacteria; kingdom Bacillati; phylum Cyanobacteriota; class Cyanophyceae; order Synechococcales; family Synechococcaceae; genus Synechococcus; species Candidatus Synechococcus calcipolaris. The sequence goes on from NZ_JAKKUT010000002.1 coordinate 1,936,052, forward strand.
TTTCCACTCAGTTCTGCGGCCGTCAAATCCGGCTGGGCCAAGGCCAGGCCGGCCATGGTCGTGGTCAGGAGCGTCATTAAAAATAGGAATAGGCTTAAACTGGGTCGATGTAACTGCCCCACCTGGGGTAAGCGGCTGCGGGGAATCAGGGCAAAAAAGGGTTTGTTACTTAGGCCCATTTGGAACGTCACTAAAAAGCGATCGCCAAACCGATGGGTAATATTATCCTGGATGGTTTTGAACACCTTTTCCGAGGTTCCCCGCATTTGTCCCCGACAGATCACCGCCTGGGGACGGTATTCAATTTGTTGCAGGTAGTATAACCCCCAGGGAAAACACCCCTGTAACTGAGCTTCTTCATCTCGATTGAGCAGTTTCGTCTCAATCTCACTCTCTTTTTCTGTTGCTGTATCTAGGGCTGCGGTTTCCGGGGATGGGCTAGAACCATTCGTCCCAGGGATTTGCCCCCGACGTAATAGAATGACGTAGGAGAACGAACTAAGGATAAATAAGCTCACCAATAGCAGGGTCGGAACCGTTTGGTTGCCTTTAACTAAAGTCCAGATGGCAATGAAAAAGGCGGGAAACATCAGTACCAGCCAGAGTAGCCACCAAGGCGTTCGCGTGATGCGGGAAGCACTTTGGCGTACCAGCAATAGTAGAATGATGCCCAATAGCAGAAGGGAAATCCAGGTCATGCCGTATAAATCCTGTGGCTCAGTTGACTAAACAGCCTCGGCTAATTTTGCCGGATGTGTTTGCGTTTGCCCCTAATCGAGAAACATTAGGTGGGACGGCTTATCTTATTGTAAGAAACGATGGCAATACCCTGGTTGATTCTCCCCCATGGCAGCCAGAATATGTTCAGTTTATGCAGGATCGGGGTGGGACTCAGCATCTTTTACTGACCCATCGGGGGGCAATTGGGGCCGCAGTGGAGATTCAACACACCCAGGACTTACGCAAGGATTATAGGAATATCAGGTTGCTTGAGTTGTTGAATCAAGTAGTTGGAGAGCATTCCATGTTTAAGTTGATAGATAGTTTGCCCAGTTTTTTCAGTCAGGGTCAGTTTTAGGATTGATACATTTTCTGAGGAATCCTTGAGGAGCCACTGGGTAAAGGCGGTAGGATATTTTTCTGCTAGGTATTTACAGAGGTTGTCACGCATTTCCCTACTTTAGGCAGGCAGTTGTCCAGAAAATGACCCCACTACCAGGCTTTTGGCTTAAATTTATCATCATTGAGAATCACCATACTATCCCCGGACTGGGCTAGGACAAATAAGCCCTGATGATAGGCATAGCGGGCAACCTCTGGCGGAACGACCATGCCAGCCACGGCTCCCATTAGTTTCATGGATCGATGTTGGGGGGATAAGCGTCTAAATTTGGCAATGCGTTCGAGATGCTCATTCACATCAGTGTGGCTGAGTTTACTTTTGACTTCGACGGCAACGGCTTCATCCCCATTGACCACGAGTAAATCAATTTCTAGGCTATCTTCCCCTGCTTCAATGGTGACATCACTGGCAAGTTGACGCACGGCAATACCCCGCTCTCGAAAGAGACGCACAGCAGCGGGACGGACTTGCCATTCGACAAATTCGCCGAGGCGGTTGCCTAAGTTACCAATTTGTTGATTCACTTGCTGGATTTGGCGATCGGTCTTGCGAGCCTGATCTTTGAGAACTTGCTCCGTTTCCTGAAAGCGGCGTTCTG